>CAYQVM010000049.1:1946-6715 GCA_964421145.1 uncultured Planctomycetia bacterium | reverse complement strand
TCTCTTCTGCGGCTTCCTCGCCGACGCCCATTATGGACACCATCTTGCCGGGAAACTGCCTGGCCGCCTCTTCCATGAACTGTCCTCTTAATCTGACAAGCCTCACGGCATCGCCGAAGGCCATTACCCCGGCCGCCACAAGCGCCGAATACTCGCCCAGGCTCAGCCCCAACGTTGCCCTTGGATCAAATTTTTTATTCTGCTGCCTGAATGCCTTGAACGCGGCTATGCTTACCGTCAATACCGCGGGCTGGCAATTTTCCGTCTTGGTCAGTTCTTCAGGCGGGCCTTCGAAACAAAGTTTCGCTATGTCGAAGCCAATGGCCCTGTTTGCCTGTTCAAAGACCTCTTTTGCCTGCTCGTAATTATTATATAAATCCTTCCCCATGCCCGGGTACTGGGCGCCCTGGCCGGGAAACACATACGCGCACTCTACCATTTTATTATTATAGCCCCCCATGCCAGGCCGGAACCAAAGGCATCCAGCAGGATTATGTCGCCTTTTTTTATCCTCTTGGTCTGGACCGCCTCGGCCAATGCCACCGCCGTGGAAGCGCTGGACATGTTTCCGTATCTTTCTATGTTCAGATAAATTTTATTTTCGGGAATTCCGATTTTCTTGGCGACCGCATTCAGGATCCTTATGTTCGCCTGATGAGGGATAACGCAGTCTATTTCCTGCGGCGATTTAAGGCCTGCCGCCTTTGCTGCGCGCTCGCCCGCATCCGCCATGATCCTAACGGCGTGCTTGAACAACTCGCTGCCTTCCATTTTGAGATAATGCAGCCTTTCATCTATCGTCTTGTGAGAGGCGGGCATCCTTGAGCCGCCGGCTGGTAATTTTAGGATATCGCACTGTGTCCCGTCCGAACCCAGATAAACGGACATTATGCCGCTGTCGCCGTTCACCTTGCTTAATACCGCGGCGCCGGCGCCGTCCCCGAAAAGGACACAGGTATTTCTGTCCTTCCAATCGGTTATGGCAGTAAGCTTCTCCGCCCCTATAACAAGCGCGTTTTTATACACGCCCGTCTTAATAAACTGTTCCGCAATCGCAATAGCGTACAAATATCCCGAGCATGCCGCGGAGATATCAAAACAGGCGGCATTCTTTGCGCCGATCTTGCTCTGGACAACACACGCGGTGGAAGGAAAAAGCATATCCGGCGTGATTGTCGCCACGATCAACAGTTCAATGTCTTCGGGCAATATTTTAGCGTCTTTTATGGCGTTCAGGGCGGCCTCTTTGGCGAGATCGCTCGTGGCGGTATTGTCGTCGGAGATCCTGCGCTCCTTTATGCCGGTGCGGGTGGTGATCCATTCATCGGATGTATCCACCATCTTCGCGAGGTCCGCGTTGGTAAGGACCTTTGAGGGGACATAATACCCCAACCCCAAGAAACCTACGCTTATTTTCGCCATTTGCTTATTTCTTCCATGATATGGTCATTTACAGACCTCTCTTTAAATTCGCAGGCCACTCTCACGGCATTCTTGAGCGCCTTCGAATTCGAAGAGCCGTGCGAGATAATTACGGCGCCGTTTACGCCTAAAAGCGGCGCACCGCCGTACTCCGCGTAATCTATCTTCTTCTTGAAATTCTTAAACGCTGACCTCGCCAGAAGAACGCTCAGCTTTGTCATAAGGGAGCTTCGAAGTTCCCTCTTTAAAAACTCAACCATGGTAAACGCCACGCTCTCTGATACCTTTAAAACAACATTCCCGACAAAACCGTCGCATAATATCACATCGCACTTTCCCGAATATATATCCCTGCCCTCAACGTTTCCGGTAAAGTTCAGCCTGCTCTCCGAGAGAAGGGCGTGCGTCTCCTTTACAAAATCGGTTCCTTTTGTTGACTCCTCGCCTATATTCAGGAGGCCGATACTGGGATTCGATTTCCCGAGAATCCTTGTTGAGTACGCGTCAGCCATAAGGCCGTATTGAAGGAGATGATTGGGTTTGGGGTCTATGTTGGCGCCCACGTCAATTATCAGGCACGGCCCTTTCAGCGTGGGGAATACTATGGCTATGCCCGGCCTTTCAACTCCAGACAACAGCCCCAGGTTCAGGGTAGCCGCGCAGACAACAGCGCCTGTATTTCCGGCGGAGACCATGGCGTCGGCTTTGCCATTTTTGACCAGATCAACGCATACGCTTATCGATGAATCTCTTTTTTTTCGGATAGGGGTAGTGGCTGGTTCACCCATGCCGACAACCTCTGAGGCGTGGTAGACACTGATATTCTTAGGGCAGGGCCTATGCTTTTCAAGCTCTCTTTTTAAAACAAGTTCGTCTCCGACCAGAATAATATCGCAATTTAATTCCTTGGCTGCCTCAATAACGCCGACCACCTCAACAGACGGCGACTTATCGCTCCCCATCCCGTCTACAGCGATCTTCACTTTTTCTCTTTCTTTTCTTTTTCAACCTGCACTACCAAGCGCCCTTTATAATAACCGCAATGGGGGCATACCCTGTGCGGTTTTTTGGGCATCTTGCACTGCGGGCATACCGACAAATTAACCGTATCTAACTTATCATTGGCTCTTCTTTTATCGCGCCTTGACCTTGAATGTCTTCGTTTTGGAAGCGGCATTTTTTAACCTCCTTTAACTATTTCATACGTATCCATCGCGATCATCCATTCTTCCTTAGTGGGAATCGCAAGGATCTTCGTATTGAATCTAGCCAGGACTTCGGATAAATCCTTTTCGAGCCTCTCTTTTATCCACGGATTGTTTTCTCCGACGCCTGCCGTAAGCACTATTGCGTCAACGCCGTTCATGACAGCGATATAGGCCCCGATATATTTTTTTATCCTATAATAAAAAACCTCTATTGCCAATTTGGCCTGCGAGTTGCCTTCTTTCATAGCGGCCATTAATTCCCTGAAATCATTGCTTACCTCGGATATGCCCAGAAGGCCGCTTTTTTTATTCATCATATCATCTATCTGATGGATGCTCAGGCCTTCCCTTTCCATCAGAAATTCTACAATTGCCGGGTCTATGTCGCCGCAGCGCGTTCCCATCACAAGGCCTTCCAGGGGCGTAAGACCCATACTCGTATCTATGGATTTCCCATTTAAGATGGCCGCCATACTGCATCCGTTCCCTAGATGGCAGGTAATTATTTTCAGCTCTTCCTTTGGTTTCTTCAAAATCTTCGCGGCTTTCCCGGCGACATATTTATGGCTCGTACCGTGAAATCCGTAACGCCTCACTCCGTACTTTCTATATAATTTATGCGGCAGGGCGTATGTGTACGCCTCTGGCGGCATTGTCTGATGAAAGGCCGTATCAAAAACAGCGACATGAGGCTTATTAGGCAGGAGTTCCCTTGCGGCCTTTATGCCGGAAAGCGCGGGAGGGTTATGAAGCGGCGCCAGTCTTACAAATTTTGTTATGCTTGCTATGACCTTATCGTCAATCAATGCCGATTTGCTGAATCCCTCTCCTCCGTGGACAACTCTATGCCCAACGCCTGAGATTTCATCTATGCTTTTAATAACCCCCGCTTCTTCGTGCACGATGATACCCAGGATTAATCTCACCGCCTCATAGTGATCGGGCGCCACTACGTTGTTCTGTATTAACCCTCCATTATTAACCTTATGTGTATGGGTCGGCCGTTTCTCGCCTATCTTTTCAACAACGCCCTCGGCCAAAAACACATCTTTTTCCACATCATACAGCTTGTACTTTACCGAAGAGCTGCCGGAATTGATAACCAGTACTATCATACCCTACTCCTGGCTGCAGCGCACTACCGTAATGGCTATAGCGTCAACTATATCCTGGGCGCTGCACCCTCGCGAAAGATCGCTGCACGGCCTTGACATTCCCTGAAGAAGCGGGCCTATGGCCCTTCCTCCCGCAAGCCTGTGTGCCATCTTGTATCCGATGTTCCCGCTGTTTAAATCGGGGAAGATTAAAATATTTGCCCTCCCAGCCACATGGCTTTGGGGGCATTTCTTTTTAGCGACGTCCGCGTCCACGGCGGCGTCCAGCTGGAGCTCGCCGTCTATCAGAAGTTCGGGGTATTTTTCATTGGCTATCTTAAGCGCGTCCCTTACCTTGTCTACCATAGGGCCATCGGCGCTTCCCTTTGTAGAAAAGCTCAGAAGGGCCACCCTTGGTTCCTTATCAAACAGCGCCTTAAATAATTTCGCCGAAGAAAAAGCGTCTCCAGCCAGCTGGACCGGCGACGGATCCATGATAACCCCGCAATCCGCAAAGATAAAAAGCCCGCGTTCGCCATATGGAGAATTTTCTATCTGTATAACAAAAGAGCTGGAGAGCGTCCCGGCCTTTTTATCAACACCCACACAGAATATCGCCGCCCTGGCGACATCCCCGGACGTGGAGACGGCGCCCGCTACAAAGGTATCCACCGCGCCTTTCCTTACCATCAGCGCGCCGTAATAAATGGGTTTTTCCAGAAGGGTTTTCCTTGACTCTTCCGGGGTCATGCCTTTATGCTTTCTGATTTCATAAAAGGTATTGACCGCCTCATCAAAATCCTTTGCCTTTTTATGGTCCAGTATCTCAATACTTTTAAGTGAAACGCCCAGGTTTAAGGCCTTTTCTTTAATTACCGCCTCTTCGCCCAGCAATACCACCTTGGCAATCCCTAATTCCTGCGCGATGCCGGCGGCGTTAATAGTCCTGTCATCATGCCCTTCGGGCAGGACCACCTTTTTTGGGCTCTTTTTCGCTTTTTCGCGTAGTTCCGCGATGAAATCCATTCGATTATCTTCTTATCTT
>CAYQVM010000049.1:0-1936 GCA_964421145.1 uncultured Planctomycetia bacterium | reverse complement strand
CTCTAAATTATATACAACAGATTCAAAAAATACTTGATTATGTTGAGTAAATATGTTGCTTTCATCAAACTCTTCTTATCTTTTTTCTCAGTTCCCTCTCAACATAAGAAGGGACGAATTCTTTAAGATTCGCGCCCAGCGCGGCCGCCTCTTTTATCAGTTTGCTTGAGACATAAGAGTATTCCTCGCTGGGCATCATAAATATAGTTTCGACCGACTTGTCAAATTTTCTGTTGGTGAGGGCCATCTGGAATTCATATTCAAAATCGGATATCATCCTCAGGCCCCTGATGATAACATTCAGGTTTTTTCTCTTCACATACTTAACCACGAGGCCGTCAAAATCATCCACCTTGACATTCTTTATGCCTGCCGTGGCCTTTTTCAGGAAAACAACGCGCTCCTCAATGGAAAAAAGGGGGTTTTTCTCAAGATTATGCGCCACTGCCACGATAACCTCATCAAATATCGAGGCGGCGCGTTTGATAATATCGATATGGCCGTATGTGATGGGATCAAAACTACCGGGGTATACCGCTCTGCGTATCATTTGTAAAAGGACAAAAAAGTCCCTCCATATTTCTCCTGCCGGTATAACTTCAGGTTCTTTAATTCTTCCCGCGCCGGCAGCTCATCTTTCTTGTGATGTTCAGCTATGACGACACTATGGTTTGTAATTATATTATAATAATCTAATAATAGCAAGGATTTTTTAACCATATCTTTATAATAAGGGGGGTCCAGGAATATAATATCAAATTTGGCGCCTTTGGCCGCGGTTTCCTTTATATACCTTAAGGCCTCTTTTAAGACCACCCCCACCCCCTCATTTATACCCAATTCACTTAGATTCTGTTTAATCGCAGCCACGCAGCGGACGTTACTGTCCACAAACACGCAAGACGCCGCTCCCCTTGAAAGGGCCTCCAAGCCCAGATTCCCTGTCCCGCTATATAAATCCAGCACTGCCTTATCAACCACGAACGCTCCCAGTATCCCGAACAACGACTCCTTGACCCTGTCAGACGTGGGCTTCAGCTCCACGCCCTTGGGCGAATAAACCAGCCTTGACTTAAACTTTCCGGCAATTATGCGCATATATGGATTTTAATATTTTTAAGGCGGGTTGGCAAGGGGAATTAACTATACAACACTTTGCCTGTTTGGTGGATTATCTGGCCAAAAATGGTATGTGCTGCTCTTTTAAATTCTTTAGGTGTATATCCTATTACTTCCAGCGGGGCGTTGATGTTCATTGTCATCTGAGCAAGAAATTCTTGTCTTTTTAAAGGGGTAAATCGCGCAAGATCGGGCGAAATAACAACCAGATCTATGTCACTGTAGGGCTTGGGATTACTTTTAGCGTACGATCCGTAAAGTATAATTTTAGTTATATATATTTTATGCTGTTTTAATTCATCCGTATATTGATTAGCTATTTTTTTTATTTCAGATGCGCTTCTAACCATTTAAAAGTTTCCTCAGCAAAATCTAAATCAATCTTCGCTAATTCCAACCACGTTTTCGTCTTCTGCGTCATACCCAAATTATACCACAAACCCTGTCTTGTTCAAGCGTTTTTCTCGCCAGTGTCAAGCCAAATTAGAAATGTCCTAGATTCGGGACAATTCAAAAAAACGTGGTCAAAATGTAAAATGTGTAGGCCTGACCCTGAAACACTCTTTGAGGTTGTGAGTTTTTTAGGTAGTTTCATGTTTTTCCTTGTTAGACTTCTTAAAATGTTTTAATTTCATGGCAAAAAAATTTCCTTATACCGCGGATGCAACAACGTTTTCGAGCATCTGGCCGTATGAGGCGTTGATTTTGTCTGATGCAAAAACGTGCGCGGCATCGCTCGCGCTGAGGCTACGGTCTTCTATGATAGCTCTGGTAATTTCCGTCCTTCTTTCACTCGACGAAGCGCCGTAATTATTTT
>CAYQVM010000048.1:0-6785 GCA_964421145.1 uncultured Planctomycetia bacterium | reverse complement strand
AACAAAACAGAGAAAAAGCGAAGTAAAGAGAAAAACGACCGAGACCAATATCAGCGTATCTTTGAATCTCGACGGAAAGGGCAAGAGCAGGATTGATACGGGCATAGGGTTCCTGGATCACATGCTTGAGCTATTTTCCAAGCATGGGCTGTTTGACCTGAAGGTCAAGGCGAAGGGCGACCTTAAGGTCGACAAACATCACACCAATGAGGATGTGGGAATATGCCTGGGCGAGGCCTTTAAAAAGGCGCTCGGCAAAAAGGCCGGGATCCAGCGCTACGGATACTGCTTTGTCCCGATGGATGAGGCGCTGGCGCATGCAAGGGTGGTGCTGGACATAAGCGGCAGGCCCTCCTTATTCTTTAATTCTAAAATAAAAGGGCTTGCGGCCGCCGAATACACCCTGCAGGACGCCAAGGCATTCTTCAAGGCGCTGGCAATGACAAGCGGGATTAATATGCACGTGGACGCGCTGAAAGGCGAGGATTCGCATCATGTGGTAGAGGCGCTTTTTAAGGCGACGGCGCGGGCGATGCGGGAGGCGGTAAGTATCGATAAGCGCGTAAAAGGCGTGCCATCAACCAAAGGAAAACTATGATAGCGATTATCGATTATGGCATGGGCAATCTGGGCAGCGTTGCCAAGGCGTTTGAGGCGATAGGCGCCAAGGTTGCAGTCACCCAGTTTCCAAAAGATTTAGATAAGGCGGAAAAAATAGTCCTGCCAGGCGTGGGCGCCTTCCGTGACTGTATGCACGCCCTTAAAAAATTGAAGTTGATACCATCGCTGATTAGAAATATAGATGCGGGCAAGCCGTATTTGGGCCTTTGCCTCGGCATGCAGATCTTGTTTGAAGAAAGCGCCGAAGGCAGAAAGGTTAAGGGGCTGGGAACATTGAAAGGAAAGGTTGCAAGATTCAAGTTTCCGAAGGACGAAGGACGAGGGACGAGGGACGTATTAAAAATTCCGCATATGGGTTGGAATACTATCGTCCATCCTCCATCTTCCATCGTCCCTTGTTCGCCGCTTTTAACAGGCGTGCCCGACGGCGCATGGATGTATTTCGTGCACTCATATTATGCGGCGCCGAAGGATAAGAGCGTTATCGCAACAACAACAGATTACGGAATAGATTTTGCGTCAATGATATGGAAGGGCAATATTTATGCGACCCAGTTCCACCCTGAAAAATCTCAAAAAATTGGGATGAAGATACTGGAGAATTTCGTGAAATTATGTTAATAATACCTGCGATTGATTTAAAGGACGGGAAGGTAGCGCGGTTAAGGCGGGGGGACTTTAAGTTTGAGAAGGTTTACTCTGACGACCCTATTGGCGTTGCCAGGAAATGGGAGGCGGCAGGGGCGAGGCGCATACATCTGGTTGATCTGGATGGCGCGGTCTCGGGTGAATTTAAAAATCTGCCGCTGATTGAGGAGATACTTAAAACAGTCAAGGTGCCTGTTGAGTTGGGCGGCGGCGTGCGCTCGGAAGAGGTCATTGAGGACGCGCTTAAAAGAGGTGTTTCTTACGTTATTATCGGCACACGGCTCGTGGATGAGAAATTCTCAAAAAAGATTATCAAAAAATACGGCGGCAAATTAATTATGGGCGTCGACGCAAAGGATGGCAAGGTCGCTGTTGCCGGCTGGACGAAAACCACAGAGCTGGACTATGTGGAATTTATTAAACGGCTCCAAGGCCAGGGCGCCAAAACCGTGATATTCACCGATATAGCCAAGGATGGCATGCTTCAGGGGCCAAATACAGAGGCGATAAAAAAGGTCCTGGACGCAACCTCTCTTGACGTGATCGCCTCAGGTGGGGTTTCTTCCATAGATGACTTATTAATATTGAAGCGGCTTGAGGTTAAAGGGCTCATCGGCGCGATTGTAGGCAAGGCGCTTTATGAGAATAGAATTAATCTTAAAGAAGCAATTAAAAAAGTAGACGAAACAACGGATTTTTAAAATGCTGGCTAAACGAATTATTCCATGCTTGGATGTTAAGGACGGGCGGGTCGTAAAGGGTGTCAATTTCGTGAACCTGCGCGACGCCGGCGACCCTGTTGAGAATGCGCTTACTTATGATAAAGAGGGCGCGGATGAGCTGGTGTTTCTGGACATCACTGCCTCTTATGAAAAGCGCAAGACCATTATTGACGTCGCAAGGCGCGTAGCAGAGGTCGTGTTTATGCCTTTTACGGTCGGGGGCGGAATAAGAACGCTGGAAGACATAAGAAACCTTTTAACCGCCGGCTGTGACAAGATTTCTATAAATACCGCCGCTGTAAAGAACCCCCGATTCGTAAAGAAAGCGGCGACAAAATTCGGGAGCCAGTGCATAGTAGTAGCGATAGACGCGAAACGCATAGCGGCGCGGTCGGGGACCGCGCCCTACAGCGATGTAGGGGCCGTTCACCGAACGGCCCGCTGGGAGGTTTACATCAACGGCGGACGCACGCCGACGGGGATTGACGCGATAAAATGGGCGAAGCAAGTTGAAAAACTCGGCGCGGGCGAGATCCTGCTGACCAGCATGGACAGGGACGGGACCAAAGACGGTTACGACATTGAACTTACCAAAAAAATCAGCGAAAATGTAAATATACCCGTGATCGCCTCGGGCGGCTGCGGCGCATTAGAGGATTTTTATGAGGTGCTGACAAAGGGCAAGGCGGACGCCGCCTTGGCCGCCTCGGTATTTCATTACAAGGAATTTAGCGTTGGGCAGGTAAAAGATTACTTAAAGAAGAAAGGATTGATCATAAGATGTTAGATAAAATCAAGTTTGACGAAAAAGGGTTGATCCCGGCGATTATCCAGGACGTAAAATCCAAAAAGGTGCTCACCCTGTGCTATATGAACAATGAGGCCCTGGAAAAAACAATGAAGGAAGGCAAAATTTATGTCTTCCGGCGCTCAAAGGGCAAGCTGATGCTGAAGGGCGAGACCTCTAGCCACATCCAGTTGGTAAAGGAGCTTTATATCGACTGCGAGGGTAATTCGCTATTATTCCTGATCGAGCAGAAGGTGGCCGCCTGCCACGCGGGGTATTTTACATGCTACTACCGCCGGCTGAATAAAAATGGCGAGCTGGAGATTACGGAAAAATTGGTTTTTAACCCGGAGAAGGTTTATTGATGTATTATCCCGATAAGCAGGAATTCAGGAAACTGGCAAAAAAGGGAAACCTCATACCCGTCTATAAAGAGATATCGGCGGACATAGACACGCCCGTCTCTTGTTTCCTTAAAATAGACGACGGGAAAAACTATTCGTTCCTGCTGGAATCTGTAGAGGGCGGGGAGAAGATCGCCAGATACTCCTTTCTGGGGGCGGGTCCATCGTTGATTTTTAAAAGCAGGGGAAACAAAATCGAAATCATAGAAAAAAACAAAGGTGTAGGGGCGCGATTTATCGCGCCCGTTGGCAACGGGTTTGATAAATCAAACCCCTACAAAGACCCTTTGGATGCGATAAAGCGGCTAATGAGCCAGTATAAATTTGTGCCCGTAAAAGGCCTGCCGAGATTCTGCGGCGGCCTGGTCGGCTATATCGGCTACGACATGGTAAGGTTCTTCGAGGATATCCCGGATAAAAATCCCGACACCCTGAATCTGCCCGACTCAATATTTATGCTGACTGATACCATCCTGATATTTGACCACGTGGACCACAAGATTAAAGTCGTATCAAACGCGCATGTTGATAAAAAACGCAGCGCGGACAAGGTTTATGACGAAGCCATAAAAAAGATTGATAAGCTAATATCAAAGCTAAAAACAAAATACTCAATACCCGATACTCAATACTCAATACCAAGACCCGGAAAACTTGTAGTTAATTCAAACGTAACCAAAAGCGAGTTCGAGCAGATGGTAACAAAAGCGAAAAAATACATCCGCCACGGCGACATCATACAGACGGTCCTGTCTCAGCGTTTTGAAATAGACCTCGCAGGTATAAAGCCGTTTGACATATACCGCCGCCTGCGGTCGATAAATCCATCGCCCTATATGTATTACCTGAATTTCGGCGGCCTGAAAGTAGCGGGTTCCTCGCCTGAGATTATGGTCCGCTGCGAAGACGGCGTTGTTGAGGTCAGGCCGATAGCCGGCACAAGGCCGCGGGGGAAGGACGCCGCAGAAGACGCCCGGCTCGAAAAAGAGCTGCTAAGGGACCCGAAAGAACGCGCAGAGCACATTATGCTGGTGGACCTTGGCAGGAATGACGTCGGGCGTGTGTGCGATTACCACACGGTAAAGACGGATGAGCTGATGGTGATAGAGAAATACTCGCACGTAATGCACATAGTAAGCAACGTGGTTGGCAGGCTGAAGAAGGGCAAGGACATCTACGACGTCATAAGGGCTGTCTTTCCGGCCGGGACCGTAAGCGGCGCGCCGAAGGTCAGGGCCATGGAGATCATAGACGAGCTTGAGAATACCAGGCGCGGGCCCTATGCCGGCTGCATAGGGTATTTCAGTTTCTCGGGCAATCTGGACACCTGCATTACCATAAGGACGCTGATAATCAAGGGCAGCAAGGCATATCTGCAGGCAGGGGCGGGCATTGTCGCCGATTCCGTGCCTGAAAAAGAATTTAAAGAAACGCAGAACAAGGCGAGGGCGCTTATCAAGTCAATAGAAGCGGCCCGCGGGCGCTGACATGGGCCCCGTTAGACCTCTTAATTAATAGTCTGGCGGGGTATTGCAGAATGGGATTGGAGGTCTAACGGGGTGGGCAAAAGAATTTTATTAATGTATATTTCGGAAGTATCGGGCCATCATTCGGCAAGCCTTGCCGTAGAAAAGGCGTTGAAGATGAAGGCGCCGGATACCGAGATCCTGAATATCAACGGTTTCAATTACACGAATCCCATATGGGAGCGGATAATAAACAGGGCGTACATGAGTGTTATAAAAAATACGCCGGAACTTTGGGAATACCTCTACGATAACCCCAAGGTGATAAAAAGCACTCGCCGTATACGCGAAACGATCCACAGGGCCAATACGGAAAAATTAAAGATTCTGTTCGACGAATTCAGGCCCGACGTGGTAGCCTGCACCCAGGCATATCCGTGCGGCATGGTCGCGGATTATAAAAAGACCTATAATATTAATCTACCTCTTGTAGGCATACTGACCGACTATGCCCCGCATTCATACTGGGTCTACGACAACGTGGATGCCTACATCGTGCCATCGGAAGAAACAGGGCGCAAGCTCGCCAACAACGGCATCCCGGAAGAAAGGATAAAGCCGCTGGGCGTTCCGATAGACCCGAAATTCATCCCGCGCCTGGATAAGGCGGCCATACAAAAGGAACTGAATCTGGATCCGGCTATCCCGACCATCCTGATTATGGGCGGTGGCCAGGGGCTTGGCCCGATAAAACAGATGCTGGTAGACATTGATAAGATACCGGAAAATCTTCAGGCGCTGGTCGTGACCGGGACCAATAAAAAATTGTACCGCTGGATACAGAAACACCGTTTTAAAAAGAAGATTATAGCGTTAGGCTATGTCGACCACATAGAAAGATTGATGGAGGCTTCAACGTTTATAGTAACCAAACCCGGCGGAGTAACTACAGCGGAGGCACTGGCAAAGGGGCTGCCCATGCTTATAATAAACCCTCTGCCCGGCCAAGAGGCGATAAACACGAGGTTCCTGCTAAATGAGGGCGTGGCGCTAAAGGCGAACAACGGGGATGAGCTGGCAGAACTGATAGACTGGCTTCTGATAAATCCCGGCAAGCTGAAGCAGATCTCCCAAAATATCGCTCAGCATTCAAAACCTGACTCCGCCATAATGATAGCGGAGCTAATATTAGGCCTCTAAGGACGTAATATGCTATTTTTTATACTCTATAAAATCGGTGAACTCGTGGCGCTGTGTCTTCCTGTCCGGATAAGCTATAAAATCGCCTCTCTCATATCAACCATTAAATATTATCTTTCCGGCGGGGAGCGCCGCGAGATTATTGAAAACCTGCGATTTGTCCTGCCGCAGGCTGACACAAAGGCCTTAAAGAGATGCTCAAGGGAGATCCTGGCGAATTTTTCGCGCTATCTGGTTGATTTTTTCCGATTCAGGAAAATCGACCGTAATTATATAAAAGAACACGTAGTAGTGGAAGGCGCTGATTATCTTGAGGATGGCCTGGCGAAGGGCAAGGGGGTCATATTGTTAAGCGCCCATCTGGGCAGCTGGGAACTCGGCGGCGTTGTTATCGCCGCGCTGGGTTATCCGATAAGCGTCCTGGCGCTGGACCATAAAAACAAGCTGGTGAATAATTTCTTCATAAATCAGCGCCGGAGGAAAGGCGAGCAGATAATATCTATTAATTTCGCGATAAGAAGGGCCATGTCCGTCCTGGCTAACAACGAATTTATAGCCATCGTCGGTGATAAAGATTTCACAAATACGGGGATTGTCGTAAAGTTCTTTGGCAGGGACGCGGTCCTGCCGAAAGGGCCGGCCGTGATCAGTTTGAAAACGGGCGCCGCTATTGTGCCGGGATTTTTAATACGGCTGAAGGGCGATAAATTTAAGCTGTTTTTTGAAAAACCTGTTGAATGCGCACCTGAAGGCGATTTTGAAAAAGATGTCGTAAGGCTTACTCAACAATGCACCAACCGCCTTGAAGATGTCATAAGGCGGTATCCGACCCAATGGTATTGTTTCAGGCGTTTCTGGTTGGGCTAATATGAAAACCTGCGTCGTAATACCGGCGTATAACGAGGAAAGGAATATTGGGGCGAAATTAAACGAGATT
>CAYQVM010000047.1:5202-6865 GCA_964421145.1 uncultured Planctomycetia bacterium | reverse complement strand
TAGGCAAGGCTCTGGACCTTACAGATGCGGCGCCTATAGCGGGTCATAACAGAAAAATCATCGGCGCATCGGACTATAAACAAATAGCGGATTCGGACATAGTCGTTATGACGGCAGGTTTCCCCAGGACGCCGGGCATGTCAAGAGAGGAACTGGTCTTAAAGAATTCTTCCATTGTCAAGGCGGCGGCCAGCCATATAAAAGACTACTGCCCGAACGCGATAATTATTATGGTGACCAACCCTCTGGATGTCATGACATATCTCGCCTATAAGGAAAGTGGATTCCCAAAAAACAGGGTGATGGGCATGGCGGGTGTTCTGGATACGGCGAGGTTTATTGCACTCATTGCCGAAGCGGCCGGGGTAAAATACAGGGAGGTTGAGACATATGTGCTCGGCAGCCACGGCGATACGATGGTGCCGGTTCTTTCCCGCACCAAGATAAAAGGAAAACCCATCTTTAAGGTCTTAAGTAAAGAAAAGATAGACGAAATAGTCGCAAGGACCAAAAACAGAGGCGCTGAGATAGTTAATCATCTTAAAGCGGGCAGTGCTTATTACGCGCCTTCGGCCTCAACATTTGCGATGGTAAAAGCGATAATAAAAAATACAGGAGAGGTTTTGTGCGTTTCGTGCATCCTTGACGGCGAGTATGGATTCAAGGATGTATGTATAGGTGTGCCGGCAAAACTTGGGAAAAAAGGAATTGAAGAAATTATAGAATTCCCAATGACAGATGAGGAAAAGAAGGGATTTGAAAAATCAGTAGAAATTGTAAGGGGGACACTGCAAGGTGGAAAAATTTGATGTCGTGGTAATAGGCGCGGGGCCCGGCGGCTATGTGGCCGCGATTTATTTGGCAAGGTTAGGTAAAAAAGTCGCGGTTGTAGAAAAGGACCAGCTGGGAGGCACATGCCTTAATAAAGGCTGTATCCCCACAAAGGCCCTGCTTTCAAGTATAGAGGTATTAAGCCAGGTAAAGGAAAGTTCCTCTTTCGGCATAGACGTAGCCTCGTATAAAATAAATTTTGAGAAGATAAATAGCCGCAAAGACGAAATTGTAAAAAAATTAAGGCAAGGGATAAACACACTGTTTAAAGCCAGGAAGATAACCCTTATCAGCGGCGCCGGGAAATTAGTTAGCGCTAATGAAATAGAGGCCTCCGGTAAACCGATTGAAGCAAAAGATATAATAATCGCGAGCGGTTCAATTCCCCTTGAGATCCCCGCTTTTAAGTTTAATCATACGAATATTATCTCAAGCGATGATATACTGCAGCTCAGGGATGTTCCGTCCGGCCTGATTATTATCGGAGGCGGCGCCATAGGCTGCGAGTTCGCCGTTATTTATAATGCCCTGGGCTCCAAGGTTACCATAGTTGAGATGATGGATGAGATCCTGCCTAATCTGGACAAGGAGACCGCAAAGAGGCTGAATCTTATCCTGAAAAAGAAAGGGATAAGAATCCTGACCTCGGCGAAGGTTGAGCAGCTTAAGCAGGCCAATGGCAAGGTATCAGCAATTTTGTCTTCGGGAGAAGAACTAACGGCCGATAAGGCGCTTGTTTGCGTAGGAAGGAAGCCCAATTCGGATAACTTAGGCCTCGAGGCCTTGGGGATAAAGACCGAACGCGGCAGGATTTTAACCGATAGCCACATGC
>CAYQVM010000047.1:0-5192 GCA_964421145.1 uncultured Planctomycetia bacterium | reverse complement strand
CGAAAAGGGCAGGATTGTCGTTGATGAATATATGCGCACAAATATCCCTAATATTTACGCGATCGGAGATGTAGTGGGGCGGAGCCAGCTTGCCCATGTCGCTTCTTACGAAGGCATAGCCGCTTCTAAAAATATTGCCGGCGAGAAAAAAGAAGCCGATTATAAGGCGGTGCCGAGCTGCATTTATACCGAGCCGGAGGTCGCAAGCGTCGGCTTTTCTGAGGAGGCGGCAAAGAATTCCAGGTTTGACATAAAGGTAGCCAGGTTTCCGTATATGGCCCTTGGCAAGGCCAATGTTATAGCCAAGACAGAAGGTTTTGTAAAATTGATAGGCGACAGAAAGACAGGCCGGATCCTGGGGGCGCATATCCTGGGCGCTGACGCGACTAATTTAATAGCAGAGGCAGCGCTGGCGATCAAGAAGGATTTAAGCGTTGAAGAGCTTGGCGATACGATCCATGCCCATCCTACGCTTGCGGAAGGCCTGATGGAGGCCTGCCATATCTTCAGCGATAAGGGGATACATGTGATATGAGATGCGAGCTCCTGGACCTAGGCCTGGTTAGTTATGACGCCGCAGAAGCGGCTCAGCTGAAAACATTAAGCGAGGTGAAGGTTGGATTTAAAGAAGCAGCGCTTATCTTTGCCGAATTTTTCCCAGTATATACCATAGGCAGGTCCGGCAGCCAGGAAAACATATTGGTATCGCAGGAATTTTTAGACAGGCAGGGCATAAGAAGCCTTAAGGTAAACAGGGGCGGGGATGTGACGCTACACAATCCAGGACAGCTGGTAGTTTATCCGGTTTTTAATCTCGCATTTTTAAAAAAGGACATAGGTTGGTATTTGCGGTCTTTAGAAGAGGTGATTATAGAGGCGCTTTCGGGATTTAGGATCCATTCCGGACGCAAGAAAGGCCGCACGGGTGTATGGGTGAAGGGCAATAAGATCGCCTCAATCGGCATCGCTGTTTCAAAATGGGTAACATATCACGGCATCGCCCTTAATATCAATAACGATCTTTCTTATTTTGACTACATAAATCCGTGCGGTATTAAAGGTTGCCGCATGACCTCTGTCGCAAAGGTGGCCGCAGCCGGTATTGGCACAGAAGAGGTAAAGAAGGCGCTTATTGAGCGGTTTAGGAGCGTATTCGGGATTGAAATAGATGAGGGGATTAGAGCAGAGGCCTGCGTGGCTTAAAAAAAGTATTATTAATAGTCCGGCAATCGGCGCGACGGCGGCCGTTATTAAGGAATACGGCCTTAATACCGTCTGTCAGTCCGCGAGGTGCCCGAACATATTTGACTGTTTCTCAAGGAAGACCGCCACGTTTCTTATCTTGGGAAATACCTGCACACGAAATTGCAGCTTTTGCGCGGTTAAGAAGGGAAGGCCGGCCAATGCCGACATTGATGAGCCGCAGCGTATCGTAGAAGCGGTGTCCACTCTCGGATTAGGCCATGTTGTCATAACATCTGTTACGAGGGATGACCTGCCGGACGGCGGCGCAGGCCAATTTGTAAAAACTATAGAGGCCCTAAAGAATAAAAAAGGAGACGCTGTAGAGATCGAGGTGCTGGTCCCGGATTTTAAAGGCGACAGAGAGGCACTGGAAGCGGTAGTAGGCGCCTCACCTGATATATTCAGCCATAACATTGAAACGGTCCCGCGGTTGTACCGATCAATCAGGCCGCAAGCCGATTATAAGCGCTCACTGGAGGTGCTGAGATTCGCAAAAGAGATAAAGCCGGATTTATCTACGAAGAGCGGGATAATGGCCGGATTCGGAGAAACAAAAACTGAGGTTGTTTCCGTGATGACGGACCTAAGAAATACCGATTGTGATATTTTTACTGTCGGCCAGTATTTGAGGCCGTCAGTAGAACAGGCAGTGGTAGAAAGATTTGTAACGCCCGACGAGTTTCTGGAGTTTAAGAAAATTGGTTTGGAAATGGGGTTTAAGAAGATAGAGAGTGGAACGTTTGTGAGAAGTTCATATAGGGAGACAAAAACATGACAGAGGTAAAGGTTCCGGATTTGGGTACTGGGGTTGAAGGCGCGACCGTGTCAATGTGGCATTATACGCCAGGCGACACAGTGAAGCAGGACGATAATTTAGTTGAGCTTGTGACAGACAAGGCAACTTTTAATGTCCCGTCGCCGGTCAGCGGCAAGGTAGTAGAGACCGCAATCCCCGAAGGAAGCGTTGTCAGGTCGGGTGACCTCCTGGCGATTATCGATGAGAGGCCCCAATAGATGATTTTAATGATAGACAATTACGATTCATTTACGTATAACCTCGTCCAATATCTGGGAGAGCTGGGCGGCAGCCTGCAGGTATATCGCAACGACAAGATCACTATTGATGAGATAAAGGCAATAAAACCGAACCATATAGTGATTTCACCCGGCCCCAAGTGGCCGAGCGATGCGGGTATCTCCGAAGAGGTAATAAGGGCATTTGCCGGCAAAATTCCTATTCTAGGCGTTTGCCTGGGGCATCAGTGCATAGGCGAGGTGTTCGGCGCAAAGATTGTTCTGGCGCCGAAGATTATGCACGGCAAGACATCCATGGTCTATCACAATGGCAGGACTATCTTTAAGGCAATAGAAAATCCTTTCGAGGCGACCAGATATCATTCTCTTCTGGTTGAAAGGGAGGGCTTGCCCGGATGTTTTGAGATTACGGCCGAGACGAAGGAAAAAGAGGTTATGGGCCTGAGGCATAAGAAGATGCCTGTTTGGGGCGTTCAATTCCACCCCGAGTCAATATTGACAAAGGCGGGGAAGGCAATTTTGAAAAATTTTTTGAATATGTGAGGCAAGTATGATCAGGGAAGCGATAGGCAAAGTTGTAAGAAAAATTGATCTTGGCCAGGGTGAGATGGCCAGTGTTTTTGAGGAGATCATGAGCGGCGAAGCTACGCCGGTTCAGATAGCCGCCTTTATTACTGCTTTGAGAATGAAGGGCGAGACAGTAGATGAAATAACGGCAGCAGCAAAGGTCATGAGGAAGAAAGCCGCCGCAATATCACTTGGCGAAAAAGAGGACCTGATCGATACCTGCGGCACAGGAGGGGATTCTTCCAATACGTTCAATATCTCAACGGCTGCCGCCTTTGTAGTGGCCGGCTGCGGCATAAAGGTGGCCAAGCACGGCAACAGGTCTGTCTCAAGCCGTTGCGGCAGCGCCGATGTCCTGGAAGAGCTCGGCGTCAAAATAGACCTCCCCCCGGAAAAGGTTAAGAGGTGCATTAAGAAGATAGGCATAGGCTTCATGTTCGCCCCGGTTTTCCACGGCGCCATGAAGTTCGCGGCCGCGCCCAGAAAAGAGATAGGGATAAGGACAATTTTTAATATACTGGGGCCGCTTTCCAATCCTGCCGGCGCCGCCTATCAGATCATGGGCGTATTTAAGCCCGAACTGACCGAGACGATGGCCAAGGCGTTGGCCAACCTCGGCGCCCGCGCGGCAATGATCGTACACAGCGAGGATGGCCTGGATGAGATTTCAATAAGCGGCAAGACAAAGATAACCGAATATAAAAATAAAAAATTCAGGTCCTACTATGTCCAGCCAAAGAATTTTGGCCTAAAAAGAACGGGTCTTTATTCCGTAAAGGGTGGAGATAGAAAAGCTAATGCCCGAATCATCCTTGATATATTGAACGGTAAGAGGGGGCCGCAGGCGGATATTGTCCTGATGAACGCCAGCGCGGCGCTTGTGCTGATGGATGAAGCGAGGGACTTCAGGGACGGCGTCAGGATTGCCCGTGAGGCTATTGATTCCGGCAGGGCGCTTGAGAAATTAAAACTGCTGAAACTTGAGAAATGATATTATCTCAGATTATCGAAGAAAAAAGAATTGAGGTGGAAAAGAGAAAGGATAAGCTTTCTCTGAGCGAGTTAAAAAGCTCGCTAAGAGACCCTTTGATGAACCGGCTTGATTTCAAAAAGGCCGTTTCAGGGGAGGGGATAAATTTAATCGCCGAGGTTAAGAAAAAATCCCCCTCAAAGGGAATTTTAAGAAAAGATTTCCGGCCCGTTGAGATAGCGCTTGATTACGCGGTGGCCGGCGCAAAAGCGCTCTCTGTTTTGACCGATGAGAAATTTTTTGGCGGGAACCTGTCGCTTATAAAGGAGATCAAGAAAGAGGTGTCCCTGCCTATTCTACAGAAGGACTTTATCATAGATGATTATCAGGTGTACGAGGCGAAATCCAAAGAGGCGGACGCCATCCTTCTTATTGCGGATATACTCTCAAAGGAACAGATGAACCGGTTTCTGGGTATCGCCAGAACGCTTGGCATGGACGCCTTGTGTGAAATCCGCAGCGAAGAAGACCTCCAAAAGGCCCTTAGCGCGAATGCCGAGATTATCGGAATAAATAACAGGAACCTGCACGATTTCAAGGTGGATGTAGAAACAACCCCGCGCCTTATCAGGCACATCCCGCATGGCAAGATAATTGTCTCCGAAAGCGGGATAAAAAGCTATAAGGATGTCATGTATCTTAAGAGCCTGGGCGTAAACGCCGTGCTTATAGGCGAGGCGTTTATGATGGCGGCCGATATCACGGCCAAGGTGCGGGAAATAATGGGGTATAAATAATCATGCTACCAGATAAAAAAGGAAAATTTTTGGAGTTTGGGGGGAAGTTTGTGCCGGAGACGCTCATGAGCGCGCTTGGCGAGCTTGAGCGGGAATACTCAAAGGCGAAAAAGGATAAAAAATTCCGTCAGGAGCTGGAGTATTATCTCAAGGAATATGCCGGCCGGCCCACGCCTTTATATCTTGCCGGGAACCTGTCCGAGAAATTCGGCGCGAAGATTTATTTAAAAAGGGAGGACCTGCTTCATACCGGCGCCCACAAGATCAATAATACGCTGGGCCAGGCGCTTCTGGCCAGGCGGATGAAAAAGCCGCGCTTAATAGCGGAAACAGGCGCGGGCCAGCACGGTGTAGCGACCGCCACAGTCGCCGCGCTGTTCGACCTTAAATGTGAAATATTCATGGGCGAGGAGGATATAAAGCGCCAGGCGATAAACGTATTCAAGATGAAGCTTTTGGGCGCTAAGGTGACGCCGGTATCAAGCGGTTCAAAAACGCTCAAGGATGCCATGAATGAGGCGATAAGGGATTGGGTCACGAATGTAGCCGATACATATTATGTCATCGGCTCGTTCGCG
>CAYQVM010000046.1:0-6914 GCA_964421145.1 uncultured Planctomycetia bacterium | reverse complement strand
ATAATCTCCTCGGCAAGCGGGTCTTCCAGAAAACGCTGGATCGTCCTTTTGAGGGGCCTTGCGCCGAATTTCTGGTCAAATCCCTTCTCAATCAGAAACTCCTTGGCTTCTTTTGTGAGCTCAAGCGCAATATCCTGTTCATGCAGCCTTTTTTCAACTTGCGCTATTTCTATCTCAATGATCTTATAGAGGTCCTCTTTGGTAAGAGCCCTGAAGACAATAATGTCATCCACCCTGTTGAGGAATTCCGGCTTGAAGGTCCTCTTTACCTCATCCAGCAGCCGCTCCTTCATGGCATTGTAGTTCGTCTCCTCCTGCTGTGATTTAAAACCTATGGAGCCCTGTTTCTTAAGCATCTCCGCGCCGATATTGGAGGTCATGATCATAATGGTATTCTTGAAATCCACTTTTCTTCCAAATGAATCAGTAAGGCGGCCTTCTTCCAGAATCTGAAGAAGCAGATTAAAAACATCCGGGTGCGCCTTTTCGATTTCATCCAGAAGAACGATTGAATACGGCCTCCTCCTGACTTTTTCCGTAAGCTGTCCACCTTCTTCGTATCCGACGTATCCGGGAGGGGCGCCTACAAGCCTTGAGACATTGAATTTTTCCATATATTCCGACATATCAAGCTGTATGATCGCGTTTTCGTCGCCGAAAAGGTACTCTGCCAGCGCCTTTGCCAGAAGCGTTTTGCCGACTCCTGTCGGCCCGAGAAATACAAACGAGCCTATAGGCCTCTTGGGATCCTTTATACCCGCCCTTGAGCGCCTCACGGCGTGCGCTATGGCGGTTATCGCCTCGTCCTGCCCTATAATCCTTTTATGCAGGCCTTCTTCTATTTTCAGGAACTTTTCGCTCTCTTTCTCCTCCAGCCTCAGAAGAGGTATGCCTGTCCATTTGGATACAATCACCGCGATGTCTTCTTCATCGACATCCACTTCTACAGCGCCCTTCTTTTCCTTCCAGTCCTTTCTTACCCTCAGGACCTCAATCTTCGCCTTTCTCTCCTCGTCCCTCATCTTGGCCGCCTTCTCAAAATCCTGGGACTTTACCTCCACTTCTTTCTCCTTTCGCAGCTGTTCAATGCGTTCCTCAAGCTTCTTAAGATCGGGGGGTTCGGTCATTACCGACAACCTTGCCCTCGAACCGGCTTCGTCTATCAGGTCTATCGCCTTGTCCGGAAGAAACCTGCCGCTTATGTATCTGTCGGAGAATTTTGCGGCCGCCGCCAGGGCGTCATCCGTAAATTTCACCCTGTGGTGCGCCTCATATTTGTCTCTTAGGCCCTTTAATATCTCTATGGTCTCGGTCACCGAGGGCGGCTCCACCATTATAGTCTGAAAACGCCTCTCCAGGGCTGCGTCCTTTTCTATGTGTTTTCTATATTCATCAAGCGTTGTCGCGCCTATGCACTGGATCTCGCCTCTTGACAGAGCGGGTTTCAGTATATTTGAGGCGTCTATCGCGCCCTCCGCGCCGCCCGCGCCGACCAATGTGTGCAGCTCATCTATAAAAACAATTACGTCCTCGGAGCGCTTTAGCTCGTCCATGACCGCCTTGATCCTCTCTTCGAACTGGCCGCGGTATTTTGTCCCCGCCACCATCAGCGCCAGGTCCAATATAACAATCCTCTTATCCCTTAACGTCTCCGGCACATCGCCCGTGACTATCTTCTGGGCGAGGCCCTCTACAATGGCAGTCTTACCGACACCCGCCTCTCCCAGAAGCACCGGGTTGTTCTTTGTCCTCCTGGACAATATCTGCACGACACGCTCTATTTCGTTCTGGCGCCCGATCACGGGGTCCAGCTTATCCTGTTTTGCCAGAATGGTCAGGTCTCTTCCAAACGCGTCCAGCGCCGGCGTCTTGGTCTTGCCCATGGGCCCGCCACCTATATTCGGCGGTTTCTGGGTGGTCTCGTATCCCGGCGTCGCCGAACCTAAAAGCTGCATTACCTCTTCCCTCACCCTGTTCAAATCAAGCCCAAGGTTCACTAGGACCTGGCTTGCCACGCCTTCGCCTTCGCGGATCAGCCCGAGCAAAAGATGCTCCGTGCCGATATAATTATGCCCCAGGTTCCTGGCTTCATCCATTGCGAGCTCAATCACCTTTTTGGCCTTTGGCGTAAACGGGATGTCGCCCGATATGACGGTGCTCGGCCCAGGCTGAACAAGTTTTTCCACCTCAAGCCTTATCTTCTCGGAGTCAAGGCCCAGGTTTTCCAGGACCGCCGCAGCGACACCTTCGCCCTCTCTGATTAAGCCCAGCAGGATATGCTCTGTACCTATATAATCATGGTTAAAGCGCTTTGCCTCTTCTTTAGCCAGCAATATTACCTTTCTTGCGCGCTCCGTGAAACGATTGAACATTTTTCTATCCTCCCAATTTTTTCCTTATAAGATCAGCCCTTTTCATGTCGCGCTGATCCGATGTTAACGCCTTATTCTCCAGTTTCTGAAGATGCGCCGGCTGCGACAAAACAAAAATTTCATTTACCGTCTTTATGTTAATATCCGACAGGAGGCCCAGATTCACGCCAAACCTCACAACCGACATAAGATTGGTGGTCTCTCCGCTTGTAATAATCCTGGCATTTTTCAGCGTCCCGTATGCCCTGAATATCTTATCGGATAATTCTTCCTTGTCTTTTGTCAACAAAATCCTGCGGGCTTGCGCCTCGCGGGTGATTATCTGATTCATAACCTTTTCGAAATTCCCGAGAATATCATCTTCCGTCCTGCCCAGGGTAACCTGATTTGAAATCTGGAAAAAATTACCCAGTGCCTCCGTGCCTTCGCCGTAAAGCCCCCTGACCGCGATACCCAGTTTTCCGAGGGCCTGGAGCACCTTGTTTATCTGCTTGGTTATCACAAGGGCCGGCAGATGAAGCATGAGCGAGGCCCTCATGCCGGTGCCGACATTTGTCGGGCATGCCGTCAGATATCCCCATTTTACGGAATAGGCGTAGTTTATGGTTCCGTTCAGCTCGGCATCGAGTTTGGCGGCAAGCGAACTCGCGTCCCTGAGGTTGAATCCGGATTGTATCACCTGAATCCTCAGATGATCCTCCTCGTTGAGCATGATGCTTATAACTTCCCTCGGTTCTATTATTAGTACCTTGTATTCGGGCTCAAAAGCGTGTTCAGGGCTCATAAGGTGCCTTTCTATCAAAAACTGGCGGTCCAGCTCTGACAAGGCGGCCATCTTAAAGAAAGTAGCTCCTTTCAACAAATTGCTTTTTTCCGCCGCTTCCCTGCCAAGCAGAAGAACCTGCTCCCTCTGTTTGCCGCTTGCCCAGTGAGTAAACGGCAACCTATCGACATTCCTGGCCAGCCGCACCCTTGTCGAAATGACAATATCGGAATTAGGCCCGGTGCCTTTCAGCCATTCGCTTGCTCTACTTAGCAGGTCATCTATCTTCATTATTATTTTCTTCTTTCCTTTTTGTCATCTTTTTTTCAAGCTCTTTTATCTGATCGCGGAGTTTCGCCGCCTCCTCAAATTCCTCCATCTCAACAGCCTTCTGAAGGCTTATCCTCAGGCCCTGTATATCATCCCTGACCTTGGCTGCCTTCTGCGCCTTTATGGGCGCCTTGCCGTAATGCTGCTCTGACCCGTGTATTCTTTTTAGCAACGGCGCCAAATTTTTTTTGAACACCTCATAACATTCCCCGCAACCGAGCCGGCCTATCTTCCTGAAATCCATGTATGTAAAGCCACAGTTTGTGCATTTCAGTTTGGGCATCTCTTCCGGTTCCGCCTGAACGCCGAAATCCGCCAGTCCTCCCAGAAGATCGGCAAGGCCGAAATGCTCTTCCATCTCGGAGGCCTTTTCGCGCGCGCAGCCCTCGCACAGATGAAGCTTTGTTACCTCATTATTAATAATCTCGGTAAGATGGACCGTGGCCTCATTCTTGCTACAAATATCGCATACCATTTTAATACCTCACTCCATCAATTTTCGTCAATAAATGAAAATCGCGCAGCAGCCTGAGCGTCACGGGGCCCGGCTTTCCGACTGATACCACCCTGCCGTCGATTTTCACAACAGGCACTATCTCCGCCGCGCTGCCGGTCAGGAAGCACTCGTCCGCGTTGTATAAATCGTACCTGGTCATTATATCTTCCTTAAACGGTATCTTCGCCTTATTTGCCAGGTCTATCACCGCGTCTCTTGTGATGCCCTTCAGGATGCCGACATGGACCGGTGGCGTAATCAGGGTCTGGTTTTTTACCGCAAATATGTTGTCTCCCGTGCATTCGGCCACAAAACCGTCCTGGTTCAGCATGATCGCCTCTTCCACACCCGCGTTTATCGCCTCTATCTTTGCCAGGATGTTGTTCAGGTAATTAAGCGACTTGATCTGGGGGCTTATACCTTCCGGTATGTCCCTTCTGGTTGGAACCGTAACAATGGCAAGGCCATCCTTGTAAAACTTTTCAGGATATAGCGCGATGTTGTCCGTGATGATAATAACTGTGGCGTTTCCCTTGCACTTTCTTGGGTCAAGGCCCAGGTCCCCGGCGCCTCTCGTCACGATAGCCCGTATATAGGCATCCTTCATGCCGTTGGTCTTCAGCGTTTTGATAATGGCGTCCACCAGCTGCCTCTTGCCCAGTGGGATCTCCAGCATTATCGCGTGGGCCGACGCGTACAGCCTGTCGATATGCTCCTTCAATTTGAAGATCAGTCTTTCGTAAACACGTATACCTTCAAACACGCCGTCGCCGTATAAAAGGCCGTGATCAAAAACCGACACCTTGGCATTGTCAGACTCGACCAATTTGCCATTTAAGAAAACCTTCGGCGAGAGATTTTCTACTCTATGGATGGTTCTGGCCCTTGGTTTGCGGGCCTTGGCCCTGGCCTTCGCCCTCTTGGTTCTTTTTG
This sequence comes from uncultured Planctomycetia bacterium, assembly GCA_964421145.1. Taxonomy (GTDB): domain Bacteria; phylum Omnitrophota; class Gorgyraeia; order JABMQH01; family JABMQH01; genus CAYQVM01. The sequence goes on along the minus strand of CAYQVM010000046.1, from coordinate 2,020 downwards.
TTTTTTTCATATTTTATAAGTCCTCCTTTTTGATAAGCCTACCGTCTTTTATATTAACAACCTTACCTGCCTTTTCTGCAATTGCCTCCTCATGGGTTACGACTACAACCGTAGTCTTTTCTTCCTTGTTTAATTTATACAACAATTCTATTATACCCTGTCCTGTGGCCGAATCCAAGTTCCCCGTCGGCTCATCGCACAAAAGCAATTCGGGCCCGTTAACCAATGCCCTTGCGATCGCCGTCCTCTGCTGCTCCCCGCCGGAAAGTTCCCCCGGCTTGTGGTGCATTCTGTCTTTCAACCCGACAAGCTCCAGTAATTCTGCCGTCCTCGGCCTTATGTCCGCTGCCTTACGCCCGATCAGCCCGGGCATTGCCACGTTCTCAAGTGCGCTGAATTCAGACAGCAGATGATAAAATTGAAACACGAACCCGATCTTTTTATTCCTGAGGCCGGCCCTTTTTCTGTCACCCAGCTTATAGATATCCTCGTTGTCAAAAATCACCCTACCCTCTGTGGGCTCATCAAGCCCGCCCAATATATGAAGCAGCGTGGACTTTCCGGCGCCCGAAGGACCCAATATCGAAACAAACTCTCCCTTTTCTATTTTCAGATCAATACCTTTTAAAACGTGTAATTCCCTGGCGCCGTTCCTGTAAGTCTTATGGATGTTTATGGCTTCAAGCATTTACTCGTATCTCAACGCTTCCACCGGATTAAGCCTCCCCGCCCTAAGCGCAGGATAAATCGTCGCCAGAAAACTGATTAGCACGGCAAGCCCGGTCACCAAAATAAAATCCGACGCCTGCACCCTGACCGGGAGCCTGTCAAAATAATAAATCTCTTCAAGGCCGAATATTTTTACTATCGGGTACTTCGCAATCAGGCGGCTTATCCATAAACCGAAGATGCCGCCCGCGGCGGCGCCGACTGCGCCCATCATAAAACCTTCAAGCATAAATATCTTCATGACGCCCATATTTGTCGCGCCGATAGATTTTAATATACCGATATCCTTTGTCTTCTCTATTACCGTCATTATAAGCGTGCTCGCCACGTTGAAACATGCCACCAGCACTATAAGCGCCAGTATGATAAACATCACTGTTCTTTCAAGTTTCAGGGCGCTGAACAGGTTTCTGTTCATGTCCATCCACGTCCTGACCCGGTAAGGATACCCCAGCGTCCTCTGGAGATCCCTTCTTATCTGCTCGGCCTTTAACGGCTCCTTTACCTTAAGCGCTGTCCCGCTTATCTCCTCACCCATACCAAGTATCTGCTGCCCGGATTTTATACCGGTAATGACCATATTAGCGTCATATTCGTACATGCCTGAATTGAAAATCCCGCACACCTTTAAAGAGACCGGTTTTTTTGAGCCCAGTGACAAAAATGTAACTGTATCTCCAACTTTTAAATTAAATCTTTTTGCAAGCTCGCTGCCTATCAAAACTCCTTCTTCCGGAGAAGGCAAACTGCCTGATTTTAAATATTCGCTTATGGCCGTTACTTTCGGCTCGGCGACAGGGTCTATGCCTTTCAATAACACCCCTGTTGTCTGTTTATCCACGCTGATTATGGCCTGGCCGCTTACAAAATCCGCCGCCGCTACGACAGACCCTGATGCAAAGGCAGCCGGCGCCCGCGGCATCACGACAACATGCGCGTTCATGCCGACAATCTTATCCTCAAGCTCTTTATCAAACCCGCTCATCACGCCTATGACCACGATAAGCGCGGCCACGCCGACGCTTATCCCCACAACAGATATTAGCGTCGTGAGCGAAATAAACTTCTCTCCCTTTTTCGCGAACAGATACCTTGAGCTGACAAATAATTCCCACATATTATTCGGGCCGCAGCTGCGGGAACAAAATAACGTCCCTTATTGACGGCGAATTCGTAAATACCATTACCAGCCTATCGATTCCGATGCCGAGCCCGCCTGCCGGAGGCATGCCATACTCAAGGGCGCGCAGAAAATCGTCGTCCGTCTTTCCCTCGGCCTGTTCCTCAAACC
>CAYQVM010000045.1:0-7005 GCA_964421145.1 uncultured Planctomycetia bacterium | reverse complement strand
TGTTATTGTAGTAATCTTTAATCGAGTAGGATATTTGAAAAACAGCCTTTCGGGTTTCCCTCATACGAAGGGCATTGGATTGAGAAACAAGCGCAGGAAAGGGAAAACATGCAGAAGTTAAGGAAGGATTTTTTAACCGGCGTGGCGATTATTTTTCCCATAGCGATTACGGTCTATATTTTTATTATAATATTCCGGATGGCGGACGGGATTTTAGGAGGGATGGTTAATGCCTATCTGAGCAGCCATTTTGGCTACAAGATCCCGGGGATAGGCATTATACTGGGTGTAATTTTTGTGCTGCTCACCGGAATGCTTGCCAATCGTTTTATAGGCATAAAGCTTTTCCCCGTTCTGGAACGCCTTATAATAAAACTTCCGCTGCTGCGGCATATCTACTCGCCCGCAAAACAGCTCTCAAAATTTCTGTTTCAAAACAATAAAGGTTCTGTATTTAACAGGGTTGTCCTGGTCCCGTATCCGAATGACAGTACCTATTCCATAGGGTTTATGACCAATGACGAGCTGTCAGAGATAGACGCTAAATTAGGCGCCAAGATCGTCTCGGTGCTCATTTCAACGCCGCCTTCGCCTTTTAGCGGACCGATTATTTTTATTCCCAGAGAAAAAGTAAAACCACTTGATTTATCCATGGAAGAGGCGATCAAATTTATCGTATCGGGCGGGTTGGTCGCTCCGCACAGGTACCTTTCCAGGAAACACGAGCCGGTCTCGTTATGAGCCGGATTGTAATCGTTGTATTAGTGATTTCTTTTTCTCTTTTCCAGGCAGGCTGCGGAGCTAAGTCGCGCAGCACCGCGGCAAAAAAACTGGACCTGAAGCCCAGCCAAGCGCCCGTAGACGAAACCGAATCGGAAACCTTCGCGCAGAAAATCCTCTCCTTTAATCTGGAAGGCTACAGGGACAACGGCCAGAAGAAGTGGGAGCTCAACGGCGCCGTCGCAAACATACTGTCCAATGTCATAGAATTGGAATATATCACGGCCAAGGCATACGGGGAGGATGGGTCCATGACCGTAAAGGCCAAAAGAGGGGTCTATGACAAGATTACGAAAGACATAGACCTTGAGAAAAATGTAATCGGCAAGACCTCGGACGGCACGCGGCTCGTCACCGACAGGCTCCACTGGAATGACAAGACAGAGTCGGTCACGACGGACGCGGTGGTCAGGATAGAGAAGGACAATCTTATTTCCATAGGCAGGGGGGCGGTGGGCAGCCCTTCCTTAAAACAGGTCGAGCTTAAGAAGGATGTAATTGTTGAGCTGAAAGAGAACCCGCCGACATTGATTACATGCGATGGCCCGCTTGTGGTAAATTACAAAAGAAATATTTCCATCCTGAACAATAACGTGAAGATCAGGGATCAGAGGGGCGAGATATGCGCCGACGTGATGAAGGTTGTTTTTGACCCGAAGACGAGAAAGATTGTCAGGGTTGTGGCCATAGGCAACGTAAAGATAACAAGAGAAAGCAACGCCACCTATTCAAAAAGGGCAGTATATACGGTTAAAGACGGCAGGGTAAGGTTAATAGGCAAGCCCAGGATAGTGGTTTTTCCCAAAGAGGGCAAGGAAGCGAAAAACAATGCATCTGTTAGAGACAAAGTCGCTAACTAAGAGATACGGTGAGAGGACCGTCGTAGACAATGTCCAGGTAAACGTCAGGCGCGGTGAGATCGTCGGCCTGCTGGGCCCGAACGGCGCAGGCAAAACCACAACCTTTTATATGATTACGGGCTTGATAAGGCCGGATGCCGGCCAGATTATTTTTGACAATCAGGATATCACGACGCTGCCTATGCATGAAAGGGCCGGGTGCGGGCTGGGCTATCTGGCGCAGGAGCCCTCTGTTTTCAGGAAGCTGACCGTTGAGGAAAATATAATGGCGATCCTTGAGACGCTTAATATATCGGCCAAGGAGAGAGAGGAAAGGCTCGCGAAGCTGCTGAACGAACTGAAGATCTCGCATCTTGCGAAAAACAAGGCATATACGCTGTCGGGCGGGGAGCGCAGGCGGCTTGAGATTACCCGCGCGCTTGTTACGAACCCTTTATTTATTCTGCTGGATGAGCCTTTTTCCGGGATTGACCCGATAGCGGTATTTGAATGCCAGCAGATAATCAGTTATCTGAAGAAGAAGGGCCTTGGTATTTTACTGACCGACCACAATGTGCGCGAGACGCTCGCCGTAACAAACCGTTCTTACATAATGGTATCGGGCAGGATATTGATATCTGGCACCGCGGATGAACTGACGACAAATCCCGAGGCGAGGCGTATTTATTTAGGTGAAAAATTCAATATGTAGTGTATAAAAAAGTGCATGAGTGCGTAAGTGCATGAGTTTTTGGCCTCACATAGACTTATGCACTTAGGCACTTGAGCACTTATGCACTTATCGTAGGAGGGATTGATGCAGATTACGGTAGTGGGGAGGCATTTTGAAGTTACAGAGCCGATAAAAAACTATGTGGACGGCAAGCTGATTAAACTGGACAGGTACTCGAGCCAGATAAAAGAGGCGCATGTTATCCTGGAAGTGCAGAAGATCAGGCACATCGCCGAGATAACCCTCTTCATGAAGGACTTCAAGCTGACAGCCACCGAAGAAAGCCGTGACATGTATGCCTCAATAGATATGGCGCTCGGCAACCTGCATAAGCAGTTGTTAAAGCTGAGGGACCGCATAAAAGAACATAAAGGCAGAAGGGTTTCAAGGAAATTCTTTTTAAGCGCCCTGTTCGGCAGAAGCGAGCCAAAGGCCCCGCAGGCGGCGCAGGCGCCGAAAGTAATAAAAAGAGAATTTCAGCCCAAACCTATGTCAGTCGATGAGGCCTGTATGGAGCTTGAGTTATTCAAGGACAGTTTTCTGGCCTTCAGAAATTCCGAGACGGAAAAGATAAACGTAGTATATAAAAGAGAGGATGGTAATTACGGCCTGATCGAGACATGAAAAGAAAAATCAAGCATATAGAGGAACACAGGAAGGCGTTTGAGATAGAAGTCCCGGAGGCCGACGTTAATAAACGCAAGGATGAACTATTTGGTAAACTCGGCAAGACCGCTACGGTGCCGGGATTCAGGGCAGGGAAGGCGCCCAGGGATTTGCTGGAGAAGCATTACGGCGAGCGGGCCACCAAAGAGGTCATAGAAGACCTTATTTCCGATTCTTACCGCCAGGCGGTGGAAGAGGAAGGGTTTATCCCGCTGGGCTATCCGCATATAAGCGACGTCAAGCTGGACGACAAGAACACGTTGTCTTTTAAGGCGGAGTTCAATACGCGGCCCAAGATAGAGATAAAGGAGTATAAAGGCCTGGCCCTCAAGAAGAAGAAGGCCCAGATAAATGAGAAGGATGTAGAAAGGTCCATTAACTCCCTGCGGGAATCTACGGCAAAATTCAAAGAGTGCACCGGCCGGCCTGTCCAAATAGGCGATTATATTGTGTGCGATTCGCATATTTTTGTGGACGGGAAGCCTATTGCACAGAAGCGAGAAAACATCTGGATGCCGATAGAGGAGAAGTCGTACGTCCCGGGAGTTTCAAAAGGGCTCGTGGGTACCTCCCTGAACGAGGAAAAGGAGATAGAAACTACGCTGCCGGAGGATTTCCCCATCAAGGAGCACGCCAATAAGAAGGCCGTTTTTAAGATAAAGGTAAAGGAGATAAAGGACAAGGTTTTGCCACAAATAGATGATGAATTCGCAAAAGATTTAGGGTATAATAACCTGTCTGAGCTGAGGGATTCCATACGCAAGGTCCTGGAGTCCCAGATGGAGCGCCAGATCAGGCAGGATCTGGAGCGACAGGTTATTGAGAAGCTGCTGGAAAATTCGAGTTTTAATGTCCCGAGCAGCCTTGTGGACGAACAGCTCAAGTATGTCATCGAGGAAAAAAAGGGCAGGCTTAAAAAGCAGGGCCTTAAAGAGGAGGACCTGAAGGCGAAGGACAAGGAGTTTGCCGACAAGTTACGGCCCGTGGCCGAGAGGGAGGTAAAGACGATGTTCATACTTGATGAGATAGCGCATAAGGAGAAAATAACGGTGTCCAGGGAAGAGCTGGACGAGGCCTTTGAAGGGCTGGGGAGGCAGTATAACCAGCCAAAGGCAAAGATAGAGAAATATTATAAGGAAAATGATTTGATGTCCAATCTGTACGCGGACATAAAAAACGGTAAGCTGTTGGAGCTTTTGATAAAAGAAGCGAAGGTTGAAGAAGGCGCGTAAAAAGAGTCCCTCGCTTCAGAGTAGTAAGACAAAGGAAGCTCGGGATCATTTTGCAGATTGTGTAAAAATAGGTCAAAATGGGAGGGTAAAATGAGCGTATTAATTCCGATGGTTGTCGAGCAGACCTCGAGGGGATTTGAGAGGGCTTACGATATTTATTCAAGGTTGCTTAAGGACAGAATTATTTTTATAGGCACGCCCATGGATGACAATGTGGCGAATATTATCATAGCGCAGCTTTTATTTTTGCAGATGGAGGACTCGGATAAGGACGTGAGTGTTTACATAAACACGCCGGGGGGGTCGGTGACGAGCGGGCTTGCGATATACGACACCATGCAGTTTATCAAGCCCGATGTCAACACCTACTGCATTGGCCAGGCGGCCAGTCTAGGGGCGCTTCTGTTGGCCGCGGGCACCAAGGGCAAGAGGCACGCGCTTCCGCATTCACGCATAATGATACATCAACCCTGGGGCGGCGTGCAAGGCGCCGCATCAGACATTAACATACAGGCCCAGGAGATATTAAGATTAAAGGAAAGGCTAAACCAGATATTGGCGAAGCACACGGGCCAATCAATAGAAAAAATTGTCAAAGATTCAGACAGGGATTATTTTATGTCAGCTGAGGAGGCAAAGGCATACGGGATCGTGGACGAGGTAGTCACCGCGATAAAGACGAAAAAATAAGTAAAGATAGGGGGCATAAGGGAAATGATTAAAAATTATTTATTGACACCGGGGCCGACGCCGGTTCCGCCGGAGGCGCTGCTGGCAATGGCAAAACCGATAATACATCATCGCACGCCGCAGTTTCAACAGATATTAAAAGAAGCCGAAGAGGGCCTTAAGTATGCGTTCCAGACAAAGGGCGAAGTCCTGATATTCACAAGCTCGGGCACCGGCGCGATGGAGGGCGCGGTATGCAACCTGCTTTCACCGGGCGATCGGGCGATCACTGTTCAGGGTGGTAAATTCGGAGAGCGATGGACAGAATTGTGCCAGGCGTACGGTGTTGAAGCGATTGTTGTAGATGTAGAATGGGGAAAAGCGGTTGACCCGAAAGAGATAGAAAAACTGCTTTCAAAGCACAAGGACGTGAAAGCGGTTTATATAACGCTTTGCGAGACCTCCACCGGCGTTGTTACGGATATAAAGGCGATCGCCGAAGTTACCAAGAAAACGAATGTTGTCTTAGTTGTGGACGCCATAAGCGGCCTGGGCGCCATTGAATGCAAAACCGACGAATGGGGCATAGACGTTGTTGTTGCGGGTTCACAGAAGGGGCTCATGATCCCGCCGGGGCTCGCCTTTGCTACCGTAAGCCAGAAGGCGTGGAAACTGGTTGAACAGTCCAAGTGCCCGAAATACTATTTTGATTTCAAAGAGGCGAAAAAGGCGCTTGAGAAGACGGATACGCCCTATACGCCGGCGCTTACGCTGGTAATAGGCCTGAATGAAGCGCTTAAGATCATAAAACAGGAAACACTGGAAAAGATAATGGTGCGCCACAAGAAGATGGCAAAGGCGATAAGAGAGGCTGCGGTTGCGCTCGGACTTGAGCTGTACAGCAAGACCGCCTCAAGCGACGCGGTTACCGCTATAAAGGTGCCGCAGGGTGTAGATGGCGAAAAGTTGGTTAAGACGATGAGAGATGAGTACGGGGTTGGCATAGCGGGCGGGCAGGCAGACTTAAAAGGCAAGGTGTTCAGGATTGCCAGCATGGGCTATATGAATCAGTTTGACGTGATTGTTTCCATTTCATGCCTTGAGATAGTTTTAAGCAAGATGGGATATAAATTTGAGCTTGGCGCGGGACTCAGCGCAGCGCAGAAGGTATTCTTAGAATAAAAAATGATAAATCCGAAATCCGAATACCGAAATCCGAAACAAATACTAAATCCTAATTTTCAAAATTCTAAACTTTTTGGTTTTGAACATTTGAATTTAGATATTCGAATTTGTTTCGAATTTCGAATTTAGAATTTCGAATTTAACTTAATAGAAGAGGAGATTTACTATGATAAAAGTATTAGTTAGCGACCCCATGACCAAGGAGGGGTTAAGGGTCCTGGAGAGCGAAAGGGGAATAAAGGTTGATGTTAAAGAAAAGCTTACTCCTGCTCAGCTTAAAGAGATTATAAAAGGGTACGACGCGATTATAGTAAGGAGCGCCACAAAGGTCACAAAAGAGGTTATAGAGGCCGCGGATAAATTGCGCGTGATAGGCCGCGCCGGTGTCGGCCTTGACAACGTTGATGTGGAGGCGGCCAGCAAAAAGGGCGTAATCGTCTTAAACGCGCCCGCCGGCAACACGATTTCGACGGCCGAGCATACCATGGCGCTTATGCTTTCCCTTTCAAGAAATATAGCCCAGGCGGACAGGTCCATAAAGAACGGCGAGTGGGACCGCAAAAAGTTCATGGGAGTTGAGCTGTACGGCAAGATATTGGGTATCGTCGGGATGGGCCGCATAGGGACAGAGGTTGCCAAGAGGGCGCTTAGTTTCCAGATGAAGGTGCTGGCATACGATCCTTTTCTGCCGGCCGAAAAGGCAAAGCAGGTAGGTGTTGAACTTTCCGAACTGGACAATTTGTTGAAGGCCGCGGATTATATCACCGTCCATACCCCCATGACGGAAAAGACGCGCGGCATGATATCAGACGCCCAGTTCAAGAAGATGAAGACGGGTGTGCGGATTATTAACTGCGCGCGCGGCGGGATCATAGATGAGGCCGCCTTGCAGAGGGCACTT
>CAYQVM010000044.1:4277-7210 GCA_964421145.1 uncultured Planctomycetia bacterium | reverse complement strand
AGGCGCTGAAGTTTATCGGGCGGATACTTGAGCACAAGGGCCTGTTTCTGGAAGGCATCTATACGCATTTCTCAAGCGCGGGCCGTGATGAATTTTTTACAAATTATCAGATGAGTTCCTTTGAGAAACTGTTAGGCAAACTGGAGATGCATGGTGTAAATATCCCCATCAGGCATTCCGCAAACAGTATAGCGACGATAGACATCAAGCGCTCCCACCTCAACATGGTAAGGCCCGGGATAATCATCTACGGGATGTATCCGAAGAGAAGCTTCGCAAAATTTTTAACGCTAAAACCGGCCCTCAGCCTCAAGACGAAGATCGTGTATATCAAAGCGGTCCCGCGGGGCAGGTCTATCAGTTATGGACGGACGTATATCACTGACAGGGATACCAGAATCGCTACGATACCTATCGGCTATGCGGACGGGTATGAGCGTATCCTGTCAAATAAGGCCTATGTCCTGATAAAGGGCCAGAGGGCAAGGGTGGCCGGTAAGGTTACCATGGACCAGGTCATGATCGATGTGGGCCATATAAAGGGAGTCAAACTTGGCGATGAGGTCGTGCTCATAGGAAAACAGGGCAGGGACCGGATCACCACAGAAGAGCTTGCCAGGTTGAGTGGCACCATACCCTACGAAATCGTCTGCTCCATCGGCTCCCGCGTGCCGCGGATTTATAAGCCTGCCTAGCACCTTTCTTTTGACATACTCATAGATTATGATATAATACTATGCTAACTAGGGGATATCTCTAACAATATAGGGCTAATCCTTAAAGGTAGGGGTGTTTTATAAAAACTAAGGAAAATCGTCCCTCGCTTCAGAGTAGTAAGGCGAGGAAAGCTCGGGATCATTTTACAGATTAAGAAAAAAGAGGGTAAAATGGGAGACAAAACATGAAAAGCGATAAGATAAAAAGGGGTCTTGAGAGGATGCCCCATAGGGCATTATTATGCGCTACAGGCATATCGAGGGAGGATATGGCAAAGCCATTTATTGCCGTTGCCACCAGCAGGAGCGATATCATACCGGGCCATATCGGCATGGAGCGGCTGGAGAGGTTTATTGAGAGGGGTATATGCGCGGGCGGGGGTGTGCCGTTTTTCTTCGGCGTGCCCGGTATCTGCGACGGTATCGCCATGGGCCACGGCGGGATGAAGTATTCGCTTCCTTCCAGGGAGCTGATCGCGGACTGCGTGGAATCCGTGGTGAAGGCCCATTGCTTTGACGGACTGGTGTGCCTTACCAACTGCGATAAGATTACGCCCGGCATGCTTATGGCGATGGCAAGGCTCAACATACCCTCAATCGTGGTAACCGCGGGGCCCATGCTTTCGGGCCGCTATAAGGGCCGCAGGCTTTCATTGGTGGCGGATACTTTTGAGGCAATAGGCAGGTTTAAAAGGGGCGAGCTTACCCAAAAGGACCTGCAGGAGCTTGAGATGAGGGCCTGCCCAGGCGCCGGTTCATGCCAGGGGCTCTATACGGCCAATACGATGAGTTGTCTGACAGAGGCGATGGGCTTAAGTTTACCTGGGTGCGCCACGGCGCTTGCCGTGTCTGCCGAAAAGGACAGGATCGCGCAGGCCAGCGGTGAACGCATCGTGAATCTGGTCAGGAGGAATATTTTACCCCGGACATTTATGACGTATAAGTCATTTGAGAACGCTATCAGGGTGGACATGGCCCTGGGCGGCTCAACTAATACGACTCTGCATTTGATCGCTATCGCCAAAGAGGCTGGGATTGGTTTATCACTTGATGTATTTGATAAATTGAGCAGGAGCACCCCGCACATCACGAGTATTTTGCCGGGCGGGAAATACTTTATGGAAGATCTGGACGCGGCCGGCGGCATGCCGGCGATACTAAAACGGCTTTCAAGCTTGCTGAATGATCTGCCTACTGTGAGCGGCAGGACCATCAGCCAGATAGCCAGAGAGGCCGAGATCTATGATGAAGACGTCATAAGGCCGCTTAAAAACCCTTATCACAAAGAGGGCGGCATCGCTATTTTAAAGGGCAACCTTGCCCCTGACGGCGCTGTTGTGAAGCAGTCGGCTGTTTCGGATAAGGTGCTTAAATTCAAGGGCAAGGCGGTGGTATTTAATTCCGAAGAAGAGGCGATGAAGGATATACTCGCCGGCAAAATAAAGAAGGGCAGCGTAATTGTTATCCGCTATGAATGCCCGAGAGGCGGCCCCGGCATGAGAGAGATGCTTGCTCCGACGGCGGCTATTGTTGGCATGGGCCTTTCGGATGATGTCGCGCTTATTACGGACGGACGTTTTTCAGGCGGCACACAGGGGCCGTGCATCGGCCATATATCGCCGCCGGCAGCCATGGGCGGGCCGTTGGCCGCTGTTAAGAACGGGGATGAGATTATTATAGACATCCCCCACAGGAAGCTTGATGTGAAATTATCAGAACTTGAGATAAGGTCCAGGCTTGCAAAATGCAAACATCCTGAGCCTAAGGTAAAAGAGGGGCATCTGGCGCGGTACGCAAAACACGTGACGTCCCCGCATAAAGGAGCGGTGTTAGAGATATGAAGCTGACAGGCGCAAAAATTCTGATTGAATCATTGAGGAAGGAAGGCGTGGATGTGATGTTCGGATATCCGGGCGGGGTCGTCCTGCCGATATTCGACGCCTTGTATGACGCGCCGATAAAATTTGTGCTGGTGCGCCACGAACAGGGCGCGGCGCACGCCGCGGACGGATTCGCCAGGGCGACAGGCAAGGTAGGGGTATGCCTGGCGACCTCGGGGCCGGGCGCAACCAACCTGGTTACGGGTATAGCGACCGCTTACATGGACTCTATTCCCGTGGTAGCCATAACAGGTCAGGTAAAGACCGCGCTGATAGGCAATGACGCTTTTCAGGAGGCGGATGTGACCGGCATTACAAGGCCCATCACTAAGCATAA
>CAYQVM010000044.1:1286-4267 GCA_964421145.1 uncultured Planctomycetia bacterium | reverse complement strand
ATTACCTGGTGAAAAATGTTGAGGACCTGTCGCTGGTTGTCAAAGAGGCCTTTCATGTCGCGTCAACCGGAAGGCCCGGCCCTGTTGTTATAGATTTGCCCGTTGACGTCCAGCTTCAGGAGACCGAATTTAATTATCCCGCAGAGGTTTCAATGAGGGGCTATAAGCCGACTTTGTTCGGCCATCCGGGGCAGATTAAAAGGGCCGCGAAACTGATAGCAGCAGCTAAAAAGCCTATTATCTACGCCGGCGGGGGCGTGATTATCTCCAACGCCTATGCCGAACTAAAAGAGCTGGCCGAAAAAATACAGGCGCCGGTTACTACGACGCTTCTGGGGCTGGGTGGTTTCCCCCAGACGCACGAGCTTTCGCTCGGGATGCTTGGCATGCACGGAACCGCCTACGCGAACCATTCAATAATGGAAAGCGATCTTATCATCGCGATAGGCGCGCGTTTTGACGACAGGGTTACCGGCAGGCTGGACGCCTTCGCGCCGAACGCGAAGGTCATACATATTGACATAGACCCTGCCAGCGTTTCCAAAAATGTGGAGGTTGATATACCCATTGTCGGGGACGCAAAGAATATTCTAATTGAGCTGAATAAGATTGTTAAAAAACCCGATACAGCGGAGTGGCTCAAGCAGGTGCATGAGTGGAAGAGGCGCCATCCGCTGCGTTATCATGACGGCGCGGCAAGATAAAGCCGCAGTATGTTGTTGAGCAGATTTATGAGGTTACAAAAGGGGATGCGGTCATCTGCACCGAGGTGGGCCAGAACCAGATGTGGGCGGCGCAGTTTTATAAATATACCAAACCGCGCTCATTTATTTCAAGCGGTGGACTTGGCACGATGGGCTATGGCTTTCCTGCCGCTATCGGCGCGAAAATAGGCTGTCCAGAGAAGCTGGTTTTTGATATCGCGGGCGACGGCTCCATACAGATGAATATTCAGGAGCTGGCCACGGCGGTTGAATATCATGTGCCGGTGAAGGTCGCTATACTGAACAACGGTTATTTAGGCATGGTGAGGCAGTGGCAGGAGTTATTTTATAATAAAAGGTATTCCTATACCCGCCTGCCGCAGGTGCCCGATTTTGTGAAGCTGGCAGAGGCATACGGCGCTGTTGGCATAAGGGTAAAAGAGAAACATGAGGTAGGGCCCGCCATTGAAAAGGCGATAGGGATAGACAAGCCGGTGTTTATTGATTTCATCGTGGAAGAAGAGGAAAACGTGTTCCCGATGGTGCCGGCGGGCGAGGCGATAAACAAAATGATAATGATAGGGAGCTTAGCATGAGGCATATAATATCGGCTTTAGTGGAAAACAAATTTGGGGTGCTGGCGCGGATAGTGGGGCTATTCAGCGCGCGAGGCTTCAATATTGATTCGCTGGCGGTCGGGGAGACCGAGGACCCGACTGCTTCGCGTATCACTATCGTTGTCAGGGGTGACGACAAGACGCTTGATCAGGTAAAGAAGCAGTTGAACAAGCTTATTGAGGTAATAACCGTCAGGGACTTGACCAAGAAGGGTTTTATTGACAGGGAGCTTCTGTTATTCAAGGTCAGCGTGGACTCATCCAGTAAAAATAAGGTTGCGAATTATCTTGAGAAGCACCACGCAAGGGTTCTGTATTCAACCGCGAGCGCTGTCGCGGTCGAATTTGTAGGCGATCCGGAACATGTGTTGAAATTGTTGGATGGCTTAAAGGAGTACGGTGTTAAGGATATGGTGCGCACGGGGCGAGTTGCCCTGGCGAAGGAATAGAAAATAAGGGGGGTTTTACATGGCAAAGATTTATTATGACAAGGACGCAGATTTAAACCTACTAAAAGGAAAAAAGATAGCTATCATCGGATACGGGATCCAGGGCAGGGGCCAGAGCCTGTGCTTGAGGGATTCGGGATGCGATGTCATCGTATCAGAATTGCCCAACACGCCTAATTATGAGCAGGCAAAGTCGGACGGATTCAATGTGGTATCGGCCGCGGAGGCCGCGAAAGAGGCCGACATCATACAGATCCTGACCCAGGACCATGTTCAGGCCAAGGTTTACAATGAAAGCATAAAGCCGAATTTAACAAAGGGTAAGGCGCTATGCTTTTCTCACGGCTTTAACATCAGATACAAGCAGATAAAGCCGCCGAAAAAAGTGGATGTGTTCATGGTGGCGCCGAAAGGGCCGGGCGCCCTGGTGCGGCAGATGTATGAGCAGGGCAAAGGAGTACCGTGCCTTTTGGCGATCTTCCAAGATGCGACAGGCAAGGCAAAAGAGACAGGCCTTGCTTACGCCAAAGGTATAGGCGGGACCCGGGCGGGAGTTATTGAGACAACTTTTGATGAAGAGACCGAGACCGATTTGTTCGGTGAGCAGGTGGTTTTGTGCGGCGGCGTGACAGAGTTGATAAAGGCGGGGTTTGACATACTTATTGAGGCGGGATACCAACCCGAGATCGCGTATTTTGAGGTTCTGCACGAGCTTAAGCTGATTACCGATCTGATTCAGCAATACGGCATAAGCGGGATGCGCAAGCGAGTTTCCAACACGGCGTGCTACGGAGATCTCACGCGCGGCAGAAGGATAATTACCGAGAAGACCCGCAAGGAGATGAGAAAAATTTTAAAGGAGATTAAATCCGGTAAATTTGCCAGAGAGTGGATAAGAGAGAACGAGGCATGCAGGCCGGTATTTGATAAGCTATTAAAGGAAGGCTACGACCACAAGATAGAGAAGGTCGGCCAGGACCTGCGCCAGATGATGCCGTGGATGAAATAAGCTGTTGATTGTGTTGGTGATATAAAAAAAGAAGAAGCTAATCAAGAATGGAGGAGGTATGGCTGAACGGAGCAAGGATTGGTTAACGCAGGCAGAGAGAGACCTGGAGCAAGCTAAGCATTCTCTTAAAGACGCGATTTATGAATGGGCCTGTTTTTGCTCGCAGCAAGCAGCGGAGAAAGCGATAAAGGCGGTGTATGAG
>CAYQVM010000044.1:0-1276 GCA_964421145.1 uncultured Planctomycetia bacterium | reverse complement strand
TGTATGAGCACTTGCATGGAGACGCGTGGGGACATTCCGTTAGCAAACTGCTCGCTGGATTGCCTCGCAATTCCAAACCCCCGGAAGGGCTTATAGACAAGGCGATAGTATTGGACAGGTATTATATTCAGACAAGATATCCCAATGGTTTTGATGTTGGCGCCCCGAAGGACTATTTTACCAAGAAAGATGCGGAGGAAGGAGTCAGTCATGCAGAAGAGATCATCAGATTTTGCAAGGGTAAGATTTCTTGATAAGGGAACGGTGATTAATAAGCTAAAAGATATCACAACCAAGTTGTGCAAGGAAGATAATAATATCCAAGGCATGTATCTGTTCGGCTCTCTTGTAAAAAATTCCTATAAACCAGGCAGCGATGCGGATATATTGGTAATTCTAAAAGAGGATAAAAAGCCAATGCCAGCTAGAATACAGGAGTATCTGAGATTTTTTCTTTCTGCGCCGGTTCCTGTAGATGTATTCGTATACACAGCGCAGGAACTAGACGATATGAAGAGCCGTGGGAATAGGTTTATAGCAAAAATTACTGCCGAAGCTGTAAAATTGAATTAAAAAAAGGGGGAAACATGAAAAAATCCTTCACCCCGTTAGAAATAACAAATCCAACCGAAAGAAATAAAAGATTTCTAACGGGGTTCACTTTAATTGAGCTTTTGATTGTGCTGGTGATAATAGGAATCCTGGCAACTATCGCCTTACCCCGGCTTAAAGGATATATAATACGGGCAAAGATGACTGAGCTATACAATACAGTTAACGCCATTATTAAAGCCGAGGAAATATTATATATGGAAACAGGTTTTTATGCTGCTGCAAATGATGAGGTTCTTTATTACAACCTTCCTCTTACAACAACCCAGGAGAGAATAGACAAATTTAAAAGGTGGCTGGGGATAGAAATACCGGGACTGAATTCTATCTTTGTATATGGGGTTTATTATGAAGATGCAACAGTTTATGTCAGAGTAAGGGAACATATCAACGATTGGGGAACATTGTGTAGATACGCGTTAGAGGGACCGTATAAAGGGATTTGGGCCATAAATACGTATAATCCTTGGCATAAGTATTTTGACCCACCGACGGCACAAAGATTTTACTATAGTGCACCAGCTGGTAGTGAACCGCTTCCACCTGATGAAGGCTGAAAATGAGAGGTAAAAAATGCCAGAAAGAATAATAATTTTTGATACTACATTAAGGGACGGCGAGCAGTCGCCGGGGGCGAGTTTGACCCCGCAGGGCAAGCTGGAGG
>CAYQVM010000043.1:4071-7311 GCA_964421145.1 uncultured Planctomycetia bacterium | reverse complement strand
AGGTGCGGCGTGTTTTATGTAACCGAGAGATGGCTCGGAGGCACCCTAACCAACTTCCAGACCATCAGGAAAAGCGTGCGCCGGATTGATGAAATAGAGAAGATGCAGCAGGACGGCACATTTGATGCCCTGAAGAAAAAAGAGGTTTCTCACCTGACAAAAGAGATGGCCAAACTGCTTAAGAACCTCGAGGGCATAAGGGCGATGGAGAGGCTCCCCGACGCCATTTACGTAGTTGATTCCAACGTGGAGGCCACGGCCGTGCGCGAGGGGGCCAGGATGAACATACCTATGGTCGGCCTTCTGGACACCAACTGCAGCCCGGATAATATAAGCTACGTGATACCCGGCAACGACGATGCCATAAGGTCCATAAAGCTTGTGACCTACCATCTGGTTGAGGCTATCCTTGAGGGAAAAAGAAAATGGGCCGAGAGCCACCCCGAAGCGGCACAGGTCCAGGAGGCGGCGATGCAGGCCGCCATGTTCGACGCGGCCGCAAGCGAGCTTGTTGAGATAGCCGAGACCGAGGAGGAAAAGGCAAAAGAGAAGGGGAAAGTTGAGGAAAAGATAGTAGTAACAAAGAAAAAAAAGAAGATAAGATAATTTCAGATAGAAAGGATATTTTTAAATGGGTAAGGATCTTGAATCAGTAAGGAAATTACGGGAAAAGACCGGCGCCGGATACAGCGATTGCCAGGAGGCGCTTAAAGAATCCAAGAATGATTTTGATAAAGCGATTGAGATCCTGAGAAAAAAAGGCATCTCAGTTGCTTCCAAGAAAACGGGCAGGGCCGCCAAGGAGGGCGCCGTAGGCAGTTATATCCACATGGGCGGAAAAATAGGGGTCCTCGTGGAGGTAAATTGCGAAACGGATTTCGTCGCTAAAAATGAGGATTTCAAGCATTTCGTAAAAGAAGTGGCCATGCAGATAGCGGCGATAAATCCCCGCTACGTAAAAATAGAGGATATACCCGAAGCGGTCCTGAAAAAGGAAAAAGAGATTTTAAAAGAGGGCGTTACAGGCAAGCCGAAGGAAGTTGTGGATAAAATAGTAGAGGGCAAGCTGCAGAAATTTTATCAGGAAGTATGCCTGCTTGAACAGCCCTCGATCAGGGACGCAAATTTGAAAATAAAAGATCTCCTGACCAATGTTGTTTTAAAGATAGGCGAAAATATACTGATAAGGCGGTTTGTGCGCTTTCAAGTCGGAGAGGAGTTGTGAGGACAGCTGTAAACAAGCCGGCATATAAAAGGATCGTTCTCAAGCTTAGCGGCGAGGCCTTTATGGGCAGCTTGGGCTACGGGATAGATCCCGCAGTTCTTTCTTCCATCGCCCAGCAGATAAAAGAGATCATGGGACTGGGTGTTGAGACCGCGATTGTGATCGGCGCGGGGAATTTCTTCAGGGGTGTCCAAGCGACCTCTAAGAGCGGCATAAGCAGGGCAACGGCCGATTACATAGGCATGCTTTCCACCGTAATAAACGGCCTGGCCCTTCAGGATGCCCTTGAAAGGATAGGCGTTTTTACAAGGGTGATGACGGCCCTTGATATGCACTCCCTGGCCGAGCCGTACATACGCCGCCGCGCCGTCAGGCACCTTGAGAAGGACCGCGTGGTTATTTTTGTGGCGGGCACCGGCAATCCGTATTTTACGACCGATACCGCCGCCGCCCTCAGGGCGACAGAGATAGGCGCCGACGCGATACTGAAGGCCACAAAGGTGGACGGTGTTTATACGGACGACCCTGTCATAAATAAAAAGGCGAAGAAATTCAGACGCCTGAAATACATAGATGTCTTAAAGAAGCGCCTGAAAGTTATGGATTCTACCGCGATAAGCCTCTGCATGGACAATAATCTTCCCATTGTGGTTTTCAATTTAAATAAAAAGGGGAACATAAAAAGGGTTGTGCTGGGCGAGGATATAGGCACAATCGTAAAGGGGTGACACATGGCTACCTTAAAAGAGGTTATGAACGAGGCCCACGAAAAGATGAAGAAGACCATAGAGGCGGTGCGCAGGGAGTTTAACGCCATAAGGACGGGCAGGGCCTCCGCCGCCCTGGTTGAAGGCATAAAGGTCGAGTATTACGGCACACCGACGCCCATGAAACAGCTGGCCAGCATATCAATACCAGACCCCAAACTGATTGTGATACAGCCTTGGGACACCTCTGCCCTTGGTGAAATAGAAAAAGCGATCTTGAAATCGGATCTCGGTATAACTCCGTTAAACGACGGCCGCGCGATAAAACTAGGCATACCCAACCTTACCCAGGAAAGAAGAGAAGAGCTTGTGAAGGTCATCAAGAAGATGGCCGAGGACGGCCGCGTTTCCATACGCTCGATCCGTCGCGAGATAAACGAAAAGATAAAGGCCCTGGAAAAGGGCAAGGCCATAAGCGAAGACGAAAGCAAAAAAGCAATCGAAGATGTTCAGAAGCTTACTGATAAAGAAATAAAAGAAATAGACGACATCCTGGCCAAAAAAGAAAAAGAGTTGCTGGAGATTTGATCTTTAAAAGGATTAACGGGCCGCTAGCTCATCTGGTAGAGCACCACACTTTTAATGTGGGTGTGCCGTGTTCGAGTCACGGGCGGCTCAATTTATATATGCCGCGCTACGAAATCATCCCCCATACCGCAGATATTGGCATAAAAGCCTACGGAACAAATCTATCCGAATTATTCAATAATACTGCCTATGCCATGTTTGACATCATCGCCGACTTAGACGGCCTTAAGAAATCGGTCGAGCAGCCGATTGAAGTAACGGCGACCAACAAGGAAGAGCTCCTGGTCGCCTGGCTAGGCGAGCTTCTTTATAATTTCTACACCAAACAAATAATATTTTTCGATTTTAAGATTGAGGAATTGAGCGATACGCGCTTAAAGGCACAGGCATTCGGCAGGCACATCGGAGAAAACAGGAACCGCCTTAAGACGGAGATAAAGGCCGTAACGTATCACGAACTTAAAATCCAAGAGAAGGAAGGAAAGTTTACCGCGACGGTGATTTTCGATGTCTGATACCTGGGCAGGGGCATTGGAGAAGATAGACGATTACAGGTGGCGCATACCCAAGTCGTATAAACAGGGCATGCGGGTGCCGGGTATCATCTACGCTGATGAGGAGATGATTAAAGCGATTCGCTCGGACAAGGCGCCGGAGCAGGTCGCCAATGTGGCATTTTTGCCCGGGATTGTGCGTGCCTCTTTGGCCATGCCGGATATA
>CAYQVM010000043.1:0-4061 GCA_964421145.1 uncultured Planctomycetia bacterium | reverse complement strand
AACAGATGTTGAGACAGGCGGTGTTGTATCGCCGGGCGGAGTTGGTTTCGACATAAATTGCGGGGTGCGGCTGGTTAAGACAAGCTTAAAAGAAAACGACGTAAAGCCAAAGATAAAGGATTTAGTTTATGGCCTATATAATAATGTCCCCGCGGGCGTCGGCTCAAAAGGGGATATAAAGATAGACGAAAAAGAGGAAAGGCAGCTTTTGGCCGAAGGCGCGGGATGGGTTGTTAAAAAGGGATACGGCAAGAACGAAGACCTGGAATATACGGAAGAACGGGGCGCGGTAAAGGGCGCCGATCCCGATGCCGTATCCGACAGGGCCTATGAGCGCGGCAAAAAGCAGTCCGGCACACTCGGCTCCGGTAATCATTTCTTGGAGATTCAGGTTATAGACCAGATCTACGACGAAGAGGCGGCGGGTGTATTCGGGCTTGAAACGGGCCAGGTTACGCTGATGATCCATTCGGGCTCAAGGGGCCTGGGCTATCAGGTATGCGAAGATTATACCCAAGGCATGATCAAGTGCCTTCAGAAATATAACATAAACGTGCCTGACAGGCAGCTTGCCTGCGCGCCTGTGAATTCGCCGGAGGGGCAGGCCTATCTGGGTGCCATGAGATGCGCGGCGAATTATGCCTGGGCGAACAGGCAGTGTCTCATGCATCTGGCGCGGCGCGTATTTGAGACGGTGTTTGGCGTGGGGCCTAAGGATTTAGGCATGGATTTGATTTATGATGTGGCCCACAATATCGCGAAACTTGAGAAATACTCAATAGACGGTAAAGAGAAAACCCTGTGCGTTCACAGAAAGGGCGCGACCAGGGCATTCCCTCCGGGCCATGCGGATTTGCCGGCGAGGTATAAAAAGATAGGCCAGCCGGTAATAATCCCCGGCGACATGGGCAGGAATTCATATCTGCTTGTTGGCACAAAGAAGGCCGAGGAAACATTTTTTAGTACATGTCATGGCGCGGGCAGGATGATGTCCCGCACCGCGGCGATACAGAAATGCCGCGGCCGCTCAATCAAAGGAGAGCTTGAGAAAAAGGGGATTCTGGTTATGTCCACCGGCAGGGAGACGCTTGCCGAGGAGGCGCCAGAGGCGTATAAGGATGTGAATGAAGTAGTAAATGTCGTCCATAACGCGGGAATATCAAAACGCGTCTGCAGGATGCGGCCACTGGGGGTAATAAAGGGGTGATAAAATGCTGGATATAAAATTTATTCGTGAGAATCCGGACAAGGTGAAAAAGGCTATAGCCGACAGGGGGCAAAAGCTGAATTTAGATGAGCTGTTGACGCTTGATCAGGAAAGGCGCAGACTTCTTATTGAGGTGGAACAGCTTAAGAATAAGAAGAATGTCGTTTCTGATGAAATAGGCAAAATGTTAAAGGAAAAAAAAGATGCCAAAGACAAGATAGCTGAAATGAAGGTCGTATCCCAAAAAATAGATGAAATTGACAAAAAAGTGGAGAATATAGACCAAGAAATCGCCAAAATTATATATATAATCCCAAATATACCCCATTCCTCAATACCAATAGGGCAAGATCCATCCCATAATAAGGTGGTAAAAGAATGGGGAAATATGCCCAAATTTGACTTCAAACCCAAAGATCATGCAGAATTGATCGAGCTATTGGATATAATTGACTTTCCCAGGGCCACCAAGATTACGGGGACCGCCTTTGTGCTGTATAAAGGCATGGGCGCGCGGCTGGAAAGGGCGCTTATTAACTTTATGCTTGATCTGCATACGAAGAAGCACGGCTACACAGAGGTATTCCCGCCTTTTCTGGTAAACCGCGCCTCTATGACAGGCACGGGCCAGCTTCCAAAGCTGGAAGAGGACATGTACCGGCTAAAAGACGATGACCTGTTTTTGATACCGACCGCCGAGGTTCCGATAACAAATATATTCAGGGATGAGGTCTTAAAAGAAGAGGACCTGCCGATTTATTACACGGCGTACAGCGCGTGTTTTAGGAGGGAAGCGGGCTCGTACGGAAAGGACACCAAGGGCCTTACGCGGGTCCATCAGTTTGACAAGGTTGAGCTTGTGAAATTCGTCAAGCCCGAGACCTCTTATGATGAGCTCGAGAAACTGCGCGCCGACGCAGAAGAGGTGCTGCAGCTGCTGGGCCTGCCCTACAGGGTGATGATGCTTTGTACGGGAGACATCAGCTTCGCCGCGAGCAAATGCTATGATATTGAACTGTGGGCGCCGGGAAGCGGCAGGTACCTTGAGGTCTCAAGCTGTTCCAATTTTGAGGATTTTCAGGCCAGGAGGGCCAATATACGGTACAGGTCAAAGAATTTTAAGGGCGCGCGCTATATTCATACGTTAAACGGCTCAGGCGTGGCGCTGGCGCGCCTTGTAATAGCGCTGTTAGAGACCTACCAGCAGAAAGACGGCAGCGTGGCTATACCCGAGCCGTTGCGGCCGTATATGGATTCGATAGAAAAGATAGGGGTAAGACAACGTGATAGGGATACTTAAGAAAATATTTGCGCTGGCTGTCGGGATAATATGCCTGCCGCTTACCATAACTATTTCCACGGCTTTTTATAACCGGCTGCCGGGCCTCTCGCTTGATTCAAAGGACCAGCAGTATTTTTTGTGGGGGGTCTTTAGTTATATAGCGCTTCATCTGTTTATTTTTAAGCCGCGCTTTATTTATAATCTGGGCCATGAGGTGACGCATGTTATTTCAACATGGCTTTCATTCGGAAAGACAAAGAACCTGAAGGTCTCCGGTGAGGGCGGCAGCGTCCAGACGACAAAATCCAATTTTTTTATAAACATAAGCCCCTATTTCATACCAATATACACGGCGATCCTGTGCCTTGCGTACTTTCTCATGGCCAAGTTCGGAGACGCCTCGCCATACGCGTCGTATTTTGTATTTTTTATCGGATTTACGCTTGCCATGCATATCATATTGACTGTGGACTCACTCAAGGCATCTCAGCCGGACCTGATAAAGACGGGATACCTCTTTTCACTTTCGCTGATTTATGTTATAAATATAATAGTCGTCGGCTTTGTTATTAGTTTAATATTCAGCGGTTTCTCATTTTCGGCTTTCTTCCTTGATTTCTGCGAGCAGACCAGGGGAATATATACGTTGATTTATAATCAGTTGTTTAGGGCGTGAGTCAATTAAGACAAATCGTCCCTCGCTTCAGAGTAGTAAGACTATGGAAGCTCGGGATGATTTGCAGATTAAGTAAGGCTAGGGCAAATCGGAAGGTTGGCTGAGTGGTTGATAGCACCGGTCTTGAAAACCGGAAGAGCCCTTGTGGCTCTCGGGGGTTCGAATCCTCCACCTTCCGTTACGGTTTTTAAAATATGAAGATCGAAGTCTCATTGGAACGGGCCAACAGGATAATAAACAGCGGCCAGGTGATCATGGTGAGCTCTGCTTATGAAAAGAGGGCCAACATCATCACGCTGGCGTGGAATATGCCGCTGTCGCATAAGCCGCCGCTTATGGCCATAAGCATCACAAAAAAGCGCTTTTCATACGAGCTCATAAAAAAGTCGGGCGAGTTTGTGGTGAATATACCGTCGATAGATTTATTTGATGAGATGTATTATTGCGGAACGCATTCAGGCCGGGATGCGGATAAATTTAAAGAGACGGACCTGACCGCCGTAAAGGCGAATAAACTTGCGCACGCGCCCCTGATTAAGGAGTGCATAGGCCATCTTGAGTGCCGGCTGAATTACGAGAAGGATGTCGGCGACCACGTGCTTATAATAGGGGACATAATTCACGCCTCCGCAGAAAAAGAGCTGTTTGATATAAAATGGAAGGTCGATAAAACAAAACTGATTTACCACCTGGGCGATAAATTTTTTACAACTTCGGAAAAAGAGATAGTGGCGTAAGAAATTAAGGTAAACTGGAGACGTGGCTGAGCGGTTGAAAGCGGACGCCTCGAAAGCGTCTGTACTCGTAAGGGTACCGGGGGTTCGAATCCTCCCGTCTCCGATTCAAAAAGTTTTTATGGAGAGGTACGAAAGTGGCTTAACCGGCACGCCTGGAGA
>CAYQVM010000042.1:0-7317 GCA_964421145.1 uncultured Planctomycetia bacterium | reverse complement strand
TCGAAGATATTCATCGTAGGCGATCAGAAGACAGCTGCCCAACCTGGGGTAGGGTTGATGGCACCGAGGGTTGGAATCGTTGCCCACCACCAAGCCAACACCGTCTTGAGAATCCTTTTGGGTGAGGAAAAATGATCTTAATGCAGACGCAAAAAATAATTTAACATGTAGGGCAAGGCTTTAGCCTTGACTTAAGCAACCCTGAAGGGTTGCCCTACAAACTGGAATAATGGAATGATGGGAAATGAAAAAAGGAAAAGTCAACCTATTATTCCAACATTCCAATATTCCATTAACCCAATTCTCTTACCAGGGCCACTTCGTCGCAGTCCGGGAATTTGACGCATTTTATGCAGTCGGTCCAGATCTTATGCGGCAGGTTCGCCTTGTCTATTTCCTTAAAACCGAATTTCTTAAAATACATAGGTTTGTACGTCAGGGCGAATATCTTTTTTAATTTCAGCTTTTTTGCGTCCTCCAGGCAAGCGATGAGAAGTTTTTTCCCTATTCCGCTGTCTTGATTCGCCTTCGCAACCGCCAGAGATTTTATTTCTCCGAGATCCTCCCAGCAGATGTGCAGTGCGCAGCATCCGGCGATCCTGCCCTTATATTCAAATATATAAAAATCCCTGACATTCTCGTACAACTCATTTAACGAGCGCGGCAACATCTCATCCTTTTTGGCGTAGGCGTTAATCAGCTTCTGAATACTTTTAACATCCTTTATGGTAGCCCTTCTGATCATATCTTGCTCCCTTTCGCGACGACGACAATGCCGGACTCTGTTACAAAAAATCTCTTTTTGTCCCTTTTCAGGTTGTAGCCGATCTCCTCGTTTTTCGGGATCTTGACATCCTTGTCTATAATGGCCCTTTTGACCTTCGCGTAACGGCCTATATCAACGCCTTCCATAATAACCGAATCCTCTACATGTGAATAGCTGTTGATGCGCACATTCGGTGAAAGTATGGACCGCTCAACACTGCCGCCCGAAACAATGCAGCCCGGTGAAACCAGCGAATCCAGCGCCATGCCGCGCCTGCCGCCCTCATCCAAGGTCTGGGCAAATACGGTTTTTGCCGGGGGATTTTGCTCCTGATACGTCCTTATTGGCCATTCCTTATCATATAAATTAAACGTGGGCGACACCTGGACGAGGTCCATGTTCGCCTCATAATAGGCATCCAGGCTTCCTATGTCCCGCCAATACTTGGCCTCTTTTTTATTCTCGTCCTTAAAGTTATAGGCGTAAACGCTGTGCCCGGATTTTACCATCCATGGCAGAATATTTTTACCGAAATCATGGTCCGACCTTTTGCTATGGGCGTCTTCTTCAAGAACTTCTTCTAAAAACTTTCTTGAAAAGATATAGATGCCCATCGAGGCATACACCCTTTTTCTGTCCCCCGGAATGGTCTTGGGAGAAACGGGCTTCTCCTGAAAACCCGCGACCCTGCCTCTGTAGTCCACCTCCACAATACCAAACTCTTGTGATTTTTCTTTCGGTGTCTCAACCACGCTTACCGTGCAGTGCGCGCGTTTTTCAATATGATACAAAAGCATTTCCTGATAGTTCATCTTGTAGACATGGTCGCCCGCCAGTATCAGCACAAAATCAGGGTTCTCCACTCTGATGGCATCCATGTTCTGATATATGGAATCCGCAGTGCCCAGATACAGGTGCCTGCCTTCGATATGCTGCGCCGGGATAACATCTATGTATTCGCCGAGCTCGGAATCAAAAATGCTCCAACCCATTATCAGGTGCCTTGTCAAAGAAATTGACCTATATTGTATAAGGACGTGAATCTTGCGGATGCCGGAGTTAATACAGTTAGAAAGTGTAAAATCAATAATCCTGTATACTCCGCCGAACGGCACCGCGGGCTTGGCGCGGTAAAGTGTCAGCGGATATAACCTTTCCCCCTTACCTCCCGCCATCACAAACGCCAGTATCCTTCTCATCCCGCCCCTTCTTTTTTATATTCAAAATTCCTGTTTTGGCCTAAATCTGTTTTCATATATTCAATCCTTGCTTTATACTAATACATAAAGAATACTTAGAAGGGGCGGGACTCATCCATGCCTCCGGGCTACCCCTCGCCAGAAAGTCCCGCCTGTGAAAGCCCGGGATGAATAAGGCTGGCTCGGGATTTGCTCAACCGTAAAGCCGTAGAGCTTCACAAGATCACCAG
Source organism: uncultured Planctomycetia bacterium (assembly GCA_964421145.1). Classification (GTDB taxonomy): domain Bacteria; phylum Omnitrophota; class Gorgyraeia; order JABMQH01; family JABMQH01; genus CAYQVM01. The sequence goes on along the minus strand of CAYQVM010000042.1, from coordinate 5,122 downwards.
ATTATCCTTATGTATAACTTCATCTTCTCTTTTAAACCCTAGCGCGGCCGCAATCTGCGTGGTCTTCAAGCCTTTTATTTTCACAACTTCATGAAAAGAATAATTGGCGACGCCCCTCGCAAACTCCCGGCCATCTATATCTACAACGCTTATTATGTCGCCCTTTTTGAACTCGCCTTTCGCTGCTTGAATCCCCGAGGACAGAAGGCTTTTGTTCTTGCCGAGCGCCTCTTTCGCGCCGGTGTCAACGCTGATTAAGCCCTTAGGCTTTGCCCCGAATCCCAGCCAGCGCTTCTTCGCCGCGATCCTAAGCGAGGTCGGCAAAAATAGCGTGCCCTCGGACTTCTTACTGACCACTATGTCGGTCAGGATATTTTTCTTCCTGCCGTTGGCAATAATACAGGGGATGCCCGATGCGGCGGCGACCTTTGCCGCCTGAAGCTTCGAGGTCATCCCGCCTGTCCCAAGCGCATCCATGCCCTTCCGCGCCAGCGACTCTATCTCATCCGTAATCTTATCCACGACCGCTATGGGTGTTGTCTCAATATTTTTTGCGTCGTATCTGTAGAGCCCGTCCACATTAGACAACAGCACCAGAAGGTCTGCTGATACCAGGTTGGCTACCAGACTTGAAAGCTTATCATTATCCCCGAATTTAATCTCTTCCGCGGAGATCGTATCGTTTTCATTGACAATAGGGACAACCCCTTCCTCTAAAAGGGTTTGTATAGTGGCCTTCGCATTAAGGTATCTTTTTCTGTCGTTTAAGTCCTCCTGTGTAAGTAGTATCTGGGCCGTAAGGATACCATGAGTTCTGAATAGGTCATCATACACCTGCATGAGATGTGACTGGCCCACAGCGGCGCATGCCTGAAGTTTTGACAAGACCACGGGCCTCTGCTTCAATTTCAACAGGCCCATGCCCGCGCCTATCGCACCGGAAGAAACAACTATCACCTTTATGTTGTTTTTTGCGAGAGCGGCTATCTGGTCGACAAGGCTCTTTATTTCGCCCTTGTCCAGGGCATACCCCTTGCCTGCCAGGACCTTTGTCCCGACCTTTACAACTATGGTTTTTAAATTAAGCGCTTTCAACATATTAAGCCTTTTGTGGAGCCCTCTGGCCTAAAGGCCATGGCTCCCTCCCGCAGCAGAAATCACATTTGCCGCATTTATTCCCGGGCTAAAGCCGCGGGGATTTCTGCGTAGGGATTAAAATTTTTGCCACTGACAATAAAAGCCCATCCAGGCCTTCGGAATTTTTGGCCGAGATAGCTATCACTTTTTTGGTTTTCAGCCCTTTTTTAAACTTCTTTAGCGTCTCTTTCGCGGTTTCGCCCACATCCATCTTGTTTGCGGCGATAACCTGCGGCTTTTTAGCCAGGTCCTTGGAATAAAATTCAAGCTCTTTATTTAACTGCCGGTAGTCCATAACGGGATCCCGACCGTTTAAACCCGACATATCCACCAGATGAATCAGGATCTTTGTGCGCTCAATATGCCTGAGGAATTTGTCGCCGAGGCCTTTGCCCTTGTGCGCGCCTTCTATAAGTCCCGGGATATCGGCAACCACAAATTCATGGCCCTTATGTCTCACAACGCCAAGCGCCGGCTCCTTCGTCGTAAAAGGATAATCGGCGATCTTCGGCCGGGCCTTTGATATGCGGGAAATCAACGTGGATTTACCCGCGTTCGGGTATCCTATTATTCCGACGTCGGCAATAAGCTTAAGCTCCAAAAGAACAGTTTTTTCTTCACCTTCATAGCCTTTTTCGGCTGTCCTGAATCTGGAATTACCTGAGCCGCCTTCGCCGCCGCGGCAGGCCAAAAAGGTATCGCCCGCTTTGACCAGATCCGTTAGTATCTCTCCAGTGCTGTAATTTTTTATTATGGTTCCGGAGGGGACTTTTATAACCGTGGATTTGCCATAAGCGCCTTTTTTGTTATTGGAAGAGGCGTGAAAGCCCCTCTCGGACCCAAAGTGCCGCCTGTATTGGAAATCCAGGAGCGTGTGGACATTTTCGTCGGCCTGAAATATGATGTCCCCGCCGTTCCCGCCCGGGCCGCCATTGGCCCTTACAATTTTGCCTGACTTGTCCCTTTCATAACTATTGCAGCCGTCTCCGCCGTTCCCCGCCTTGAGATAAATCTTCGCCGTATCAATGAACATTTAAACCCTATGCCGGGACTACAGTTACAACTTTTTTGTTGACAAAATTTACCTTGCCCGCGACCTTGGCAAAAATGGTGAAATCCGTACCCATGCCTACGCCCAGGCCCGGCTTATACCTTTGCCCGCACTGCCTGACGATTATGCTGCCGGCTTTTACGATTTGCCCGCCATAGCACTTTATACCTCTTCGTTTGCCCTGCGAATCGCGGCCGTTTTTACCGCTTACACTACCAGCCATATTTCCCCCTTTGCTAACCTTCGACTTCGATTTCGCTGACCTTGAGCCTGGTCATCTCCTGCCTGTGGCCTTTCTTGCTTCTCGAGCTCTTTCTCCGACGATACTTGAACGCGATGACCTTTTCGGCCCTGAAATTGGAAACCACATCACAAATTATCTTTGCGTCTTTGATATATGGCGTCCCAATCTCAACTGACTTGGCTTTCGAATACAAAAGGACATTATCCAGTTTTACTGTCTTGCCGGGCTGCGCCTCAAGCCGCTCCACTTCAAATACGTCGCCCTTCTGCACCTTATATTGCTTGCTTCCTGTCTCAACTATAGCATACATAAAAATACCCCCTTTTGATTTTCCATAGTTTTACTTAATCTGAAAATCATCCCGAGCTTCCCTAGTTTTACCTAACCTGAAGCGAGGGATGCAGTTAATAAAAAAGCATTATACTATATCATAAATAGTTTAATTATGTCAATGGAAAACATGGGCGAGGCGCCACGGAAAATTATTACGATGCCCGCGCAATCCTGTGCAGGATCTCAGAAATGAAGGTCTGGTATCTAAGCCCCAGCCGCTGCGCCTTTGACTTAAGCTGTTTTAAATCGGCGCTATTAAGCCGTATATTTAAAATCGCGTCTTTCCTGCGCGCGGTAATAGCCTGGGCTATTTTCTCAAACTCCTCTTTCCTTGCACTTATATATTCGCCCTTAATAAGGGCGTCTTCCACCGCCTTTTCCTGTCTGGTTAATTTTACTGGCCTCATCTTTATCCTCTCCTTTTATACATTTTAGTATATTTACGGCTTGGATATAACGTCTTTAGAAAAATTTGATCGCCTGTATCAATAAAAGGCACTACCCAAATATACCCCTTATACTCAAAAAGCATTATTTGCTGATTATCCTTTTTAGGGTGGCGCATCACATCCACGAGCTTGCCTTTAATTATTTCTTCAAATGACGCTCCCCGGGTACGCTTTAATCTCTCGCTCTTAAGCAGGCTCCATTTTATCTCTTTCATTATCGTAGCTTATTGTATATACAATTGTATACTAATACATGCCTAATGTCAAGCTTTTTGTCAGTTTTTATCTTATGAGATGGTATCAAATTCTGTTATCCTCGCCTGCGGCGAGGGGCCGGAGGATTCCTTCCAACACGTGCCTTGGCCACACAAATAATGCAGGTACACCTCGCATCGGGGCGGTAGTTGGAAGGGTGCTTTGCGGTTTATCGGACCTATTCACGATGGAAATGGCTGAGATCGAAAATGGGTTCTTAATTCCTACCTGATCCGAAATAACAATAGAATCGATGTTGAAAAGAGCGCACAGGGAATCAAAAAACCAGGCTTCCAAGAATACAAATTGCTCATCGTCTTTTTTAAGATCACCGTAAAGCTGCCGGATCACTATTCTGATCTGGTCCTTTATTTTTTCGTGTTTCTGGGTATTCAGCGTTGTTCCTCTAAAAGAAATGCTAAAGACGGGAAGACCCTGGTCCCAGTATCCTTTATCAGGATATTCATAGTGGCAGTAAAGGCTTTTGCCCATGATAATTCCATACTCATAAACAAGTCTTTTCCAATCAAAAGACTGGCTTTTTTCTATATCATCGGCTTCTTCCCATATCTTTTGCAAAGAAGATAGCCGTATTCTGCCCTCAAATCCATACAGTTTGTGATATAAAATCATGCTTTGAACCGGGACGGTGCCTATGATCTCCCCCACGAAAGGCTTGAGGGACTCCATCGCCTGTCTCAGTCTGGATTCGTCTGAGTCCGTAAACCATGCTGGTTTTTCATAGGCTGTAGCTGTACCCCTCTCCCCCGCCGCCCTAGGCCGTAAACCGTCACGCACCTCCGGGGTGCAGTTTTCGGTTACTTTGGCCCAGGTAGCCTGCTGGAAGGAGAACGATAAAAAAAGTCCTAATGCTATAATCTTCTTCATACGATAAATAATGATACCATAAAATTCTTAAATTTCAACAAAATAATGCTAACTTTTTTATATCCTAAAAAACTGCTGCTGAAGTTTAATAGGGAAATTTTACGGGTGACGCGGCAATTCTGGTGAGCGGGACGTAAAAATTCCTTTTTGGCTTGGTCTCCCTGCCGAAGGCAGGGAGCAAAAAGAAATTGGTCCGAGTGAGGTCCGACCGCTGGAGTCGGACCGAACGTTCCCGCGAACCAGTTGCCGCGGCAGGACCCGTAAAATTTCTATGTGCTTTTGTAAAGAATAATCTACGCGGCAGGAATGATATGGCGGTCCTCAACATGGCGCGAGGAATCGGGTTTGATGCGGAGGCGGCAGCGGTACCGCCTCTCAATGAAGGAGACGAGCGGCTTATTCTGCGTGGCCAGGAAGTTCGCCACATCAGGATGGACGGCTACCTCTATATTTCTATATCCGGACTCGCTCAATATCTTCTTTAATTCTCTGAAGAGCTCTATACAGACAGTTGAGACGGATTTTACGCGTCCCTCGCCCCTGCAGTATGGACAGTCCTGGAACGTCAGGGCCTCAAGCGACCTGCCCATGCGCTGGCGTGTCATCTCAACAACACCGATGCTTGACACGCTCAGGACATCCGTCTTGGCTTTATCCCTTCTCAGGGCATCTTCCAGCGTCTGATGGACCCTGTGCCGATGTTCCCTCAGTTCCATATCTATAAAATCGATGATTATGATCCCGCCCATATCGCGCAGCCTTATC
>CAYQVM010000041.1:0-7335 GCA_964421145.1 uncultured Planctomycetia bacterium | reverse complement strand
CCGCTTTAATCAGTGTGGGCGCGAATGCGTCCATTCTAGCGCTCGTCGTCGGGCCGCAGGAACCTATTACGGCGCCGGGCCTTGTCTTCGTCGGGCCGCAATAGTAGATCACCGCCTTTTTTAAATCAACGGGCAGCCTCTTTTTATTTTTTAACAGCCCAGCAAGCCGCTTATGCGCCTGATCGCGTGCGGTATAAATAACGCCAGACAACAGCGCTTCATCCCCTACTCTCAAGCCCTTAATATCACCTTTATTCAGAGGCAGATATATCTTTTTTATCTTTTCCATTACACAATTTTTGTCGCGGACCTCATTGCGTGGCAGCCGACACTTACGGCGACCGGCAGGCCCGCGATATGTGTCGGATAGGTCAATATATTAACAGCCAGCGCTGTCGTTTTTCCACCAACCCCGCTCGGCCCTGTATTCAATCCGTTTATCTCTTTTAATAATTCTTTTTCCAGTTTAACAATCCTGCCGGTGACTGCTGACTGGTGACTGGTGACCTTTTTTAACAGCGCTTCCTTGCTCATCTGGGCCGCCTTTTCAAACGTCCCGCCTATTCCCACCCCGATTATGTACGGCGGGCAGGCATCGGAACCCGCCTCTTTCACAACGCCGACTATAAATTTCTTTATCTCATTTAGATCCGCTGTCGGCTTAAACATTCTCACCTGATTTTTATTTTCGCAGCCAAAACCTTTAGGGACCACTGTAATCCTGACCCTGTCCCCTTTTACAATTTTTGTATGGATAACCGCGGGTGTATTATCCCCGGTATTTTTTCTGCTGAGTGGATCAACCATTGAATTTCTAAAATATCCCTTTTTATAACCGGCCCGCACGCCCTCATTTACTGCTTTGGCTAAATCGCCGCCGGTCAGCCTGACGCCATGGCCGATCTCCAGATAGACACAGGCCACTCCGGTATCCTGGCAGATGGCAAGGGCTTCTTTTTGGGCTATCTTTGCGTTTTCTATTAAAATATTTAAAATGGCTTTTGCCTTTTTGCCGCGCTCCAGGCGGGCCGCTTTTTTGAGCGCGAAAAATACATCTTTCCTGAGGCGGATATTCGCCTCTATGGAAAGTTCTTCCACGGCCTTTTTTATTTTATCTACGCTGATTTTTCTCATAATTCGCGCTCACCGTCGTTTTTATCCCGCCGCGCGCATTAAACTCGCCTGTAATATTTACCCTGCGCGGATTACACGCCTTAACAAAATCCTCCAATATTTTATTCACAACATGCTCGTGGAAAATCCCGACATCGCGATAATATATCAGATATTCCTTGAATGACTTCAGCTCTATGCACCATTGCGCGGGGCAGTACTCTATCTTAATTGCCGCAAAATCAGGCAGCCCCGTCTTCGGGCAGATGCATGTAAACTCCGCCGTCTCCAGATTAATCGTATATTCCTTGTCGGGATATTTGTTCTCCCATACGTCAATCTTCGGCGTCTTCAGGTTTCTGATATTTGCCTGCAGCCCTTCATATGATTTCTGATTTTTCATCTTACTCCCAGCGCCTTATGAACCTGCGGAACAATCCTTACATCGTTCAATACGGATTTTGCCAGCGCCTGAAACTCAAGCAGCCTGCCCGGAGGAATTTTTTTTGTCGTCCTGTTGGCCGGTGTAACTGGCTGGATCACAAGCGGTATGCGTGGATTGATGTCCTTTATTATCGCCGCCGTTTTTTTTATCTCTTCCGCCGATGTCAGGCCCGTAACCACTACTTTTACAAAAACATTTTTTTTGTTCGCGGCCTTTAAAAAATCCTTATGGCTTTTCCATAGGTCCCTGCCGCGCTGCGAACTCGGCAGTTTGATATCCATAGCAATTATATCCACCAGGCCAAGGACCTTCTTAAGCTCCGCGGGCAAGGTGCCGTTCGTCTCAAGATAAACCTTAAAATTGCGCTTTTTCAGCTGAGGCAGAAACTGCTTTAAAAAATCAGAGTATAAAAGCGGCTCTCCCCCTGTAACAGAAACGGTATCTATCCTGTCTAAACCATTAATCCTGTTTACGCAGTTTAAAAGATCGTATACACCGTAGGGCTTGCCGGCGTCCTTTGTTGTATCGCAATAGTCACAGTCCAGGTTGCACTTCGCGAACCTTATAAAAACCTGTGGCTGGCCCATAAATATGCCTTCGCCCTGAATAGATGGGAAAATCTCTGTTATTTCCGCGTATATGTTGCGCGTGCCACGTCGCTTTCCCATACCGTTACTTTCTGTGCTCTGCACTCCCTGCCTGGCCGGCAGGCAGGTGCGCCCTGTAGTCTATCGTATATGTATTTCGCGATGTTTTCGGAAGTCGGATTGACCTTCTTAAAATATTTTAAATCGTTCAGATTTTTATGGTCCAACTCTTCCAAGACACCATACACCGCTTTCTTCAGGTCTTTAAAATCAATAACCATGCCCAACTTATCCAGTTTCTTTGAATAAACAGAAACCTCAACCTTCCAATTATGGCCGTGGAGGTTTTCGCACTTTCCCTTATACCCCCTCAACATATGGGCCGAGCTGAAATCCGCCAATATCGTAACTTTATACATTCTCGATATCCTTCCTTATAAGCCTTACCCTGCGGCTCAGGAACCTGTTGGCTGTCTGGCTGAATTTTTCCGACTCATCGCTGACATAAAATTTATATTTAGGTTTTTTTCTGCCTTGCGAAGCGATATCTTCCCACGCAAGAACCTCTTTAACGTGTATGGCGACCTGCCTTGCGGAATCAATCAGGGTAACCGCGCCGCCCATTACGCCCCTGATGGTTTCCTTCAGAAGCGGATAATGCGTGCATCCTAAAATCAGCGTGTCAATTTTTTTGTCCTTAAGCGGCTTTAAATACTTAGCCGCCACCTCGCGCGTAACCTTTTCGCTGAGCCACCCTTCCTCGACAAGCGGCACAAAAAGCGGGCAGGCCCGGCTGAATACCTCAAGCCGCGGATTGATATTTTTTATCTCGCGCTCGTACGCGCCGCTGTTAATGGTGGCGTTTGTGCCGATTACCCCGATGCGGCCGTTCTTCGTCGCCTTTACCGCTTCCTCTGCGCCGGGGTTTATCACCCCGATCACCGGCACCTTGAAATTATTCTTCAGTATAGAGAGGCCGTAACTGGACGAGGTGTTGCAGGCCACGACGATCAGTTTGACCCGGAACCTTAAAAGAAAAAGCGCGTTTTCTATGGAGAATTTTATGACGGTCTGCGGCGATTTTGTCCCGTAAGGAACGCGGGCCGTATCCCCGAAATACACAAGGTCCTCATGTGGCAGATTTTTTATGATTTCCCTTACAACGGTCAATCCGCCTATCCCTGAATCAAAAATTCCTATCGGTTTTCCCATGTCAAATTTTAATTACTGAATCCGTCCGTCTCCTCGAATTCTCTCTTATAATCAAGTATGCCCTTGGCAACCCTGTCGGCTATATCTGCCCTGTATTCTTTTGAGCTGAGCCGCGAGCATTCATCCTTGTTGCTGATGTAGCCCACCTCCACCAGGACAGCGGGCATGTGCGCGCCCTTCAGCACAAAAAAACGCGCGCTCTTTATATCTCTCTTGCTGACGTCTATCTTGTCCAGCACCTGATTGCCAAGCCCTATGCCGTTGCGCCTGTTTTCGGTAAGCTCCAGGTCCCACAGGATCTCATTCAGCGTAGTGGTATACCTGTAGATAGAATTGTTGTCAAATTTCATGGCGCGTTCTTTCGCCACGCCGGCCGCCCTGGCGCTATCATCCAGTTCTTCCGACAAATAATAAACCTCAAAACCTTTTAGCCTGCGCGCAACCGAGGCGTTTGCATGAATGCTGACGAATAGGTCCGCGCCGGATTTATTCGCTATATCAACACGCCGCCACAGAGGGACAAAAGCGTCATCCTTGCGTGTCAACGTAATAACTATCCCCTCCTTTTCAAGAAGGCCCGCGACCTTTTTTGTTATATCCAGAGTAATATATTTTTCCCTTATGCCGTCCCTGCCTATGGCGCCGGGGTCGTATCCGCCATGGCCGGCGTCCAAAACTATTTTCTTAACCTTATAGTGGGATACGGCGGGCTTTTTTACCGATATTGTTTTCGCCGGGGCACCCCCTAAAAATAAGCTATTAAAAACGGTTCTCAATAATTCTACCGGTATACAAACGGCCCCTTTATGCATTATCACGGGTTTTTCCTGGACGCTGACAGAATTATTCGCGTATACCCTGTAATCGTTCACTCTTACCCTCATCGCCGCGCCGTTTTTGCTTAAATCAACGGCCATAGATGAGGAATCCCATTCCCAGTCAACGCCGTATGCGTCGCAGACAAGCGTAAGCGGCAGATACTCGGTCCCGCGCAGCCTGTATGCCGGCGCCTCCAGCGTCTTCTCGGGCCCATGTATTGAAAAACAATGGCCGTCCGGGACAGCCGCCATGCTTATGAATATAAATAAAAATGTCAGAAACGCCGGTTTCCTGTTCATTTTAGATGCCGCTTTTCTTTGGGTATGCCCCTTGATGCTCGCCCGCAAGATGCATTAATTTATGCTCGGCTATACACAGCCTGTAGGACAGATCCGAATGCATAACACAAGAATAGACCACATAGAGCACAACCGCTATAAAAAGCGCTATAACATAACCGGGCCTGGCACTTAACAATTCTTTCTTATCTTTTTCCATCTCCCGCCCCTCCATGGCTACCTTCCCCTCTTTTTGCTTTTCGCGCTTGTGGAGGCCGGTTTCTTCCGGTATTTATCAAAAGGGCGCGGTGGAGCAAAATCCTTTTCTCTGGGCCTGTTATCGCGGTTTGCGTGAAACGAGCCGCCTCCCTTGCGGCTTGAAAAGCACTCCTTACAATATACCGGACGGTCCCCGCTTGGCCTGAAAGGAACTTCACATTCTTTGTTGCAGTCCGCGCAGACCGCTTTATATAGGACCCTTTCTCTTGGGCCCCTGTCTTGCCTTGTTGGGCTATGGTGCCCGCCGCCGGAGGGCCTATCCGGAGACCGGCCGATCAAGAGGTCCATCTTCCTCTCCAGAGAAACCAGCTGTTGCTGTATTTCAACAATCAATTCTGCCACATCCTGCTTAACTTGTTTTTTCATATTGTTCCTTTGTGTATTCCTTGGGTTTTATGGCAACCTTTTCAAGTGATTTTTTGCTCTCTGCAGTTTTTCCAGATAGCTGTCTTTTTTGAACGCCGACGACCATCCTTTCATGATGGCCCACCCTCCGAAACGGGTCCAGCGGTTCCGCCAGGGCCTGTACCATTTCCTCCATCCTGCTTTGATATTACTCAAAAAGAAAAGCAGAGTGGGAAAAGAAATCACGCTTAAAAACAGCATTAATATATTTTTAAACTCGTAAAATCTTCCCATGATCTTTTTAACAGAGGCCTGCATCTCTTCGGCGCCCATAGGCTCATCTGGTTCAAAAAGAGGAAAATTACCGTCATAATATTCCCACCCTATATCCTCTGGTGGATATATTCTGTTCTGTTTTTTAAGTCTCCTCCATAATTCTGTCCCGGCTAAAGGACCGGGCATCAGGACCTGAATAGTGTCTATCCTGGCCTTACTGATAAATGCCCTAAAACGCTTAACGCGCTCCTGGGCGGACATCCTGAAGTTTACCCCTTCGGGTATAGGATAGCCAAATATGAACATCCCATGTATCAAGAACCCAGCCTTATGGTACCTCCTGGTTAAATTCAGCATATCCGCCGGATTGATGCGCTTATTCATCGCCTTTAACTCTTCCTCGATCGGCGATTCATAACCGATGGCGATCGTATTGATGCCGCACTGGCGCATGGCAAAAAGCAGTTCCGAGTCTTTAGCCTTGTCCAACCTTATCTGAACGCCCAGGTCCAATCTCGTGCCTATGCGCTGCTGGTAATCCCTGAGCATGTTGCAGAATTTTATCGTCTCTTCGCGCTGCTGGCCGAACAGATCGTCAACAATAAAGAAGTGCCTGGCGTCTCTTGTCTCGACAAGGTAACTTATTTGCTCAAGCAGCCGTTTTGGGGAGGCGTATCGCGGCCTGCCTTTAACGGTGCAGAATTCGCAATCCATTCCGCAGCCTCTTATCCTGGCGACAGGATACAGGCTGATCTTGGCGTAGCGGACCAGGGAAAAATCAGGTATGGGCAATTTATCAAAATCCACCTGGGCCTCTCTTGGCGGGGTATAGAATACTTTGCCGTTTCTTATGTATGCCAGGCCCTTTATGCCGCTTATATCCCCGTTGTGTTCTATGGCCAGGAGCAGTTCCCTGATGGTCTCTTCGCCTTCGCCTATAACAACATAATCAACTCCCGATGACAGCGCTTCAGGTATTGTCTCTTCAACAAAATGCTGTCCTCCTGCAACGGTGATCACCCCTTTGTCTTTATAATAGCGGGCCAGTTTGTATAGCCGCGGGATCGTGCTTGTAAGCCCGCCGTACAATCCTACAACGTCAGCAGGCCTTAACTTTTGAAGAAAATCATTGTCGGCCCCTCCTTCCTTGCTTACGGGGCCGTGCCTGCGAAGATTATTTTCATCAATAACCTCGACATCCCATCTTTCTATTTCGTGCACAGCCGTTGCAACGCATACCGGACCCAACGCCGTAGTTCCCCGGGCTATGCGGGAATAGATATTAAACGCGGGAAAAGCCGGCACAATAACCCTTAATCTATATCTTTTTTTTGAATGGTCAAACAATATTATATCCTCCCTAAAAAATTACCTCCCATTTTAGGCCCCCTACCCCGTCCTATTTTACCTTATCTTGAGGCCGAAATCCAGTAATTATCCTGTCTTTAGGAGGGAACCCCGGATGGATAATCGTTCCAGAGGGATATGAGGCTTGAGGAGGGTTCGGAGACAAGAAGGCATTCAATCATGGCCATCCCGGTTTAGTTATTTCCGCTCCACCATCCTTAACTCTATGAAAATAGCCTATGTAATATTTATCATCGACCTTTTTAACTTCCATTCCGTCTAAGCAGGATTCATGGATATCATATCTAAGCCCATATAGTGTGATTGCGCCGTTAGGCCCGCTTTGCTGGGCATTTTCATCGGTTGCCCGTAGCATAGCGTATGGGGGATTATCTACTGATTGATCAAGAAAAGTCCAATATTGATACTTAAAATACTTAGTCTTGTATGGCACCTTAATATCAAGCTCTTGCGGAATCAGCCACCTACCCTCACCTCCGATTAATACCAATTTATTTGGCGGAAATTTCCCTGCTTCCATATAATATCCCCACAACGACTTAGAGAGATCGCCCAAAATTCTTTTTGCTTCGGCGCCGCGTGATTTTATAACTAATAATTCAAATTGAGGCGC
>CAYQVM010000040.1:0-7602 GCA_964421145.1 uncultured Planctomycetia bacterium | reverse complement strand
GGAAATTAAAGGTGTCCATCTCCGTGTTCGGGCGCTCGACACCCGTGGAACTTGAATATTGGCAAGTTGAGAAACTGTAGTTTCGTATTGCGTATTGAGTATAGCGTATTGCGTCCCTTTTTCGCAATACGCACGACGCAATACGCAATACGAATAACGATACAAAAATAAGAGTAAAAATGGCAAAGAAAATAGCGGCTACAATTAAGTTGTATTGCCCGGCAGGCCAGGCTAACCCCGCGCCGCCGGTAGGGCCAGCTCTAGGACAGCACGGCCTGAACATAATGGAGTTCTGCAAAAAATTTAACGAGCAGACGAAAAGCAAGGAAGGGTTAATCCTGCCGGTTGTTATTACGGCGTATGAAGACAAGTCCTTTACCTTTATAATAAAGAGCCCGCCGTGTTCCGTATTGCTTAAGAGGGCGGCCGGTGTCGCGAAGGCGAGCGGGGTGCCCAATAAGGAAAAGGTAGGAAAGGTCACAAAGCAGCAGGTGAAAGAAATCGCGCAGATGAAGGCAAAGGACCTGAATACGGCAAATATTGATCAGGCGATGAAGATTGTGGAAGGCACTGCCCGCAGCATGGGCATCGAAGTAGAGCCATAGATTCACAGGGGGACAGTTCTCAGTGAGAACTGTCCCCAGGAGTAAACGATGCGTAAGTTAAATAAAAGAATGAAGGAAACGGCCAAGTTGGTGGACAAGGCCAAGCGCTATGCTTTGGAAGAGGCGATAGTGATTTTGAAAAAGGCCCCCCACCCGAAATTCAACGAATCGGTAGATATTTCATTTAAGTTGAATGTTGACCCCAAGGCCTCGCAGGCGGTAAGGGGCACGGTGGCCCTACCGCACGGCACAGGTAAAAATGTCAGGGTCGCTGTTTTCTGCAAGGGTGAAGCGGAGTCAAAGGCTAAGGCGGCCGGCGCGGAATTCGTAGGCGGCGCTGACCTGGTTGAGAAAGTGTCAGGCGGATGGTGCGATTTCGATGTAGCCGTGGCTACGCCGGAGATGATGAGGGATATGGGCCGGCTTGGCAAGGTACTCGGCCCGAGAGGCCTGATGCCCAACCCGAAGGCGGGTACTGTTACCGAGGATGTGGCGAAGGCTGTTAAAGAGGTCAAGGCAGGTAAAGTAGAATTTAGAATGGACAAGCAGGGCAATGTCCATGTTCCTGTAGGAAAGATTTCGTTTGAAGAGAAGGCGCTTAAGGAGAATGCCACGAGTCTGATAGAAGCCGTAATTGCGGCAAAACCTCAGGGTCTAAAAGGCGAATTTGTAAAAGGCCTCTCCATATCAAGCACCATGGGGCCCGGCCTCAAGCTAAGCATGAAATAAGCGAGAACAAAAAATGGCAAAGATAGGAAAAACCTGTAAAGAACAGATGATAAAAGAGCTCTCCGCTACACTTAAAGAGGGCAAGAACATATATGTAACGGATTGCGCGGGCCTGAGCGTGTCCGAATTGAGCAAGCTGCGCAGCAGCCTGAAGGCGTCAAAGATCAGGTACCTTATAGTTAAAAACAGCATGGGGAAACTGGCCCTGAAAAACGTAAAGGGCGACGCCATGATTCCTCTGGTTGAGGGCACCACGGGCCTTGCGGTGGGAGGGACAGACCCGATAACCGCCTCAAAGACGCTCGTAAAGTTCTCAAAGGATTCGGGCAAGCTTAAGATAAAAGGCGCCATGCTGGACGGAAAGGTCATCAGCGAAGGAGAGATAAAGGAGATTTCGCTCCTGCCGCCGAGAGAGATGCTGCTGGCCCGTACATTCGGGGCGATGAAGGCGCCCATTTCAGGGTTTGTAACCGTGCTGCAGGGCACTATTAATAAATTTGTGTATGCGGTAAACGCGATAAAAAACAAAAAAGAAGGGGGAAGTAATTAAAATGGCTGAAGAAAAGATTGAACTATCGAAAAAGGCAAAAGAGGTTGTGGAAACCATAGAGACGCTTAGCGTTCTCGAGCTTTCCAATCTTGTGAAGGCCCTTGAGGAGAAGTTCGGCGTTACGGCAAGCGCGCCGGTAGGTATGGCGATGATGCCGGGTGCGGTTCCTGCGGCGGGAGGCGCGGCAGCGGCTCCGGCTGAGGAGAAGACGGCATTTGCGGTTGTCTTGGCGAGCGTCGGGGCGAACAAGATTCAGGTTATTAAGGAAATCCGCGCGGTAACCACCCTGGGCCTGAAAGAGGCCAAGGACCTGGTTGAGGCGGCCCCGAAGACCATCAAGGAAGGCGTTTCCAAGGAAGAGGCCGATAAGATTAAGGCCCAGATTGAATCCGCTGGCGCAAAAGTAGAATTGAAGTAAGATAAGCCAAAAATGGTAAAACGTAAAAACTTTGCAAGGCTAAAAGAAATTTCCCAGATGCCGCATCTGTTGGATATACAGTACGGTTCTTATGAGGAATTTCTCCAGAAGGACGCTCCAAAGACCAAACGCGAAGACATTGGCCTGGAGGCGGTCTTTAAGGAGGTCTTACCTATCGAGAACTACGACGGCACCTATAAACTGGAATATATTAATTATACCCTGGGAAATCCGAAATACAGCGCACAGGAGTGCAGGCGCAGGGCCTTGACATACGCCGCGCCGCTGAAGGTGAAATTCAGACTGCGCACTCCGAAGGATACAAGGGAGCAGGAGGTATACTTCTGCGACCTGCCGCTTATGACGGATACAGGCACCTTTGTTATAAACGGTGATGAGCGTGTAGTGGTCAGCCAGCTTCATCGCTCGCCCGGCATCTCTTTTGAGGAGACGATGCATCCGAACGGAAAGCGGCTCTATTCCGCGAGGGTAATACCATATCGCGGGGCGTGGCTTGAGTTTGAATTTGACCTGAACGATGTTATGCACGCGGTCCTTGACAGGCGCAGAAAGTTTCTGGCTACCGAGATCCTGAGGGCGATAGGCCTTTCAACAAACGAGGAAATATTAAACGCGTTTAAGGGTATAGAGAAGGTAGAAATTACAAAACGTATCCAGTTCAGGAACCTGATCGGCATGACCCTCTCGAGCGATGTGGTTGACAAGGAAGGCAATATTATAGTCGCAAAAGATAAAGAATTGACCAAAGATCTGCTGGATGCCATCTGGGACAAGGGGATAAGGTCGGTTGATATTATAAAACCCACAGTTGCCGATCTGACCAAGACCATGCAGAGGGATCATACGAAGTCACAGCAGGAGGCGCTGCTGGATATATATAGGAAGATAAGGCCGGGAGACCCCGCCACCATTGAATCGGCGCAGGTCCTGGTGCAGAGATTCTTTTTTGACCAGAAGAGATACAACCTCGGCAAGGTCGGCAGGTATATGCTTAACAGGAAACTTGGGATGAACGCACCGCTGGATCAGCGCGCATTGGACACCAAGACGATAGTAAGGGTCATCGAGGCTCTTGTAGACCTTAAGAACGGCAAGCGGGCCATTGATGATATAGACCATTTGGGCAACAGGCGCATACGTTCAGTCGGAGAGCTGTTGCAGAACCAGTTCAGGATCGCGCTTGTGAGGCTTGAGAGGGCCACCCGCGAAAGGATGAACATATACGATCTGGAAAATTCCATGCCGCACAACCTGCTAAATACCAAGCTGATCGCGACCATCGTAAAGGACTTTTTCGGCAGGAGCCAGCTTTCGCAGTTTATGGACCAGACAAATCCCCTGGCAGAAATGACCCACAAGCGCAGGCTCAGCGCGCTCGGTACGGGCGGTTTGAGCAGAGAGAGGGCGGGGTTTGAGGTCAGGGACGTTCACTATACACACTACGGGAGAATGTGCCCCATTGAGACGCCGGAAGGGCCGAATATCGGCTTAATTACCTCGCTGAGTACATATGCCCGGATTAACGAATACGGATTTATAGAAACGCCGTACAGAAAAGTTGAAAACGGCAAGGTTACTAACAGGATAGAGCATCTTACAGCGGATGTGGAGGACCAGTTTATAGTTGCGCAGGCGAACGCCAAGCTTGATAAGGAAAACCGATTTACCGAAGACAGGGTGTTCAGCCGCTATAAGGACGACTTTGTTCTGGCCGATCCGAAAGAGATACAATACATGGACGTGTCGCCCATCCAGCTGGTCAGCATCGCCGCGGGATTGATCCCGTTCTTGGAGCACGACGACGCGAACAGGGCGCTGATGGGTTCAAACATGCAGAGGCAGGCAGTGCCGCTTATGATGACGCAGACGCCGCTTATAGCCACAGGGCTTGAGTACAGGACGGCAAAAGATTCGGGCGCGGTTGTCGTGGCCGCGAATTCGGGCAGGGTCTCGCATGTTCAGTCAGATGAGATAATCGTAGGCGGCAAGATATATAAATTAAGGAAATTTGAGAAGTCGAACGCCAACACCTGTATAAACCAGAGGCCAATAGTAAAGGTAGGCGACTCTATAGACGAAGGCGATGTTATCGCGGACGGCCCGGCTACGGCACAAGGCGAACTTGCGCTCGGCAAGGACGTGCTGGTAGCCTTTATGCCATGGAGAGGGTATAATTTTGAAGACGCGATCCTGATTAACGAGAAGCTGGTCAAGGAGGACGTCTTTACGTCGGTTCATATAGAGGAATTTGAGATAGAGGCCAGGGACACCAGGCTCGGGAACGAAGAGATCACGCGTGACATCCCGAATGTAAGCGAAGAGTCGCTGTTGAATCTGGATGAGGGCGGTATCGTCAGGACAGGGGCCGAGGTAGGGCCCGGAGATATCCTGGTAGGAAAAGTAACGCCGAAGAGCGAGACGGAACTTTCTCCCGAAGAGAAACTGCTGAGGGCCATATTCGGAGAAAAGGCGGGCGATGTGAGGGATTCTTCACTGACAGTTCCGCCGGGGATCGAAGGTATCGTAGTGGAGGTAAGGGTATTTTCCAGAAAAGACCCGCGATCCAAAACAAAAGAAGAAAAGACAAAGGAATTAAAACAGATAGAAGAAATAAAGAGTTTTTATCAGTCCCAAATTGACAAGATAACGGAAGAAAAAGTGGATAAGATGTCTAAACTTCTTCTCGGCCGGGAGCTTGAGAACAGCCTTCTGGATGAGGAGACAGGGGTGGTAGTCATAGGCAAAGGCAGGCCATTAAGAAAAAAGGATTTAAAGAAGATAGACAGGTGCGATATAGAAGACGTGAAGTTCCCGGACGACCCAAAGGCGGAGCAGGATGTCAAGAAGATCGCCAAGATTTACGAAATGCAGATCCAGGAGCTTTCTTACGAGATGGAGTCCGAGATAGAAAGGGTCAAAAGAGGCGATGAGCTCCCGCCCGGTGTTTTAAAGAAGGTTGTAGTGTATGTGGCCAGCAAGAGAAAAGTGTCTGTGGGCGACAAATTGGCAGGCAGGCATGGGAACAAAGGTGTAGTCGCCAAGATCTTGCCCGAGGAAGACATGCCCTACATGCCGGACGGCACGCCGATAGAGATAGTGCTTAATCCGCTCGGGGTCCCCTCAAGAATGAACGTCGGGCAACTACTGGAGACCCATCTTGGCTGGGCGGCAAAGGTTTTGGGATTCTATGTTGCGACACCGGTATTCGACGGCGCCAAGGAAGACGAAATTAAGGAAGAGATGAGGAAGGCGGGCCTCCCGCTGGATGGCAAGCTTCAGCTGCGCGACGGATTAACAGGGGAACCGTTTGATCAGAAGATTACCGTGGGCTACATCTATATGATGAAACTGGTCCACATGGTTGACGATAAGATACACGCGCGCTCGATAGGCCCTTATTCATTGGTAACCCAGCAGCCGCTGGGAGGCAAGGCGCAATTCGGTGGCCAGCGTTTCGGCGAAATGGAAGTGTGGGCGCTTGAGGCGTACGGCGCCGCCTTTACGCTGCAGGAGCTGTTGACCGTTAAGAGCGATGACGTAGTCGGCAGGACAAAGATTTACGAGGCAATTGTAAAGGGCGAGAATGCCCTTCACGCCGGCACGCCGGAGTCATTTAACGTATTGGTTAAGGAACTTCAGGGGCTTGCTTTGGATGTTAAACTGGGCAAGGAAAGTCAGAAAGAGAAAGAACAGAAGGCTAAATAATTATGCTGGAAGATACAAACGCTTTTGATTATATATCCATAGGAATAGCGTCCCCGCAGACGATAAAGGGTTGGTCAAAGGGTGAGGTCAAGAAGCCCGAGACGATAAATTATAGGACCTTCAAACCGGAAAAAGACGGGCTTTTCTGCGAAAAGATATTCGGCCCGACAAGAGACTGGGAATGCAACTGCGGCAAGTACAAAAGGATCAAGCATAAAGGCATAGTCTGCGACAGATGCGGCGTCGAGGTGACCCGTTCAAGCGTAAGGCGCGAAAGGATGGGGCACATAGATCTCGCCACGGCCGTTTCGCATGTGTGGTTTTTTAAGGCGGTGCCGTCGCGCATAAGCCATTTGCTGGATATTACCTTAAGGGACCTCGAGAAGGTATTGTATTATGAGGAATACATTGTTATTGAACCCGGCGATTCCCCGCTTAAGAAAAAAGAACTGCTGAACGAGGAAAAATATAGGGAATACAAGGAGAGGTACGGGAATACATTTACCGCTAAGATGGGCGCCGAGGCCATAAGGGATCTCTTAAAAGAAATCGATCTGGATAAGATGAGCAACAAGTATCAGAGAGACCTGAGGGAATCCAAGTCGGAGCAATCCAGGCGCCGCGCCATAAAAGTAATGAAGATATTAGAGGCGTTTAGGAGGTCGGACAACAAGCCCGAGTGGATGATACTTGAGGCCCTTCCGGTAATTCCGCCTGACTTAAGACCGCTTGTGCCTCTGGACGGAGGCAGGTTTGCCACCAGCGATTTAAACGACCTGTACCGCAGGGTTATTAACAGAAACAACAGACTAAAGAAATTAATTGAGCTTAAGGCGCCTGATATTATTATAAGGAACGAGAAGAGGATGCTTCAGGAGGCGGTGGATGCGCTGCTTGACAACGGAAGGCACGGCAGGCCAGTGCTGGGGGCGGGAAACAGGCCGCTTAAGAGTTTAAGCGACATGCTCAAAGGCAAGCAGGGCAGGTTCCGCCAGAATCTTCTGGGTAAGAGGGTTGATTATTCGGGCAGGAGCGTTATTGTCATAGGGCCGGAGCTGAAGCTTAACGAATGCGGATTGCCTAAGAAAATGGCGCTCGAGCTGTTTGAGCCGTTTATTATAAAGAAACTGAAGGAACGCGGATTTGTTCATACGATAAAGAGCGCAAAGAGGGTAGTTGAAAAGGCAAGACTTGAGGTCTGGGATATATTAGATGAAGTAATAAAAGACCATCCCGTCCTGTTGAACAGGGCGCCTACGCTGCACAGGCTCGGCATCCAGGCGTTTCAGCCGATACTGATCGAAGGCAAGGCCATCCGCATACATCCTCTGGTGTGCGCCGCGTTTAACGCGGATTTCGACGGAGACCAGATGGCGGTCCACGTGCCGCTTTCGGTTGAGGCACAGATGGAGGCAAAGCTCCTCATGCTCTCCACCAATAATATATTTTCTCCGAGCCACGGCGGGCCCATAGTGACCCCGTCCCAGGATATCATCCTGGGCTGCTATTATCTGACAAAGGACAAGGCAGGGCAAAAGGGCATGCTGATAAATACCTGGCTTTCGCTTTACCCT
>CAYQVM010000039.1:4407-7728 GCA_964421145.1 uncultured Planctomycetia bacterium | reverse complement strand
CAGGGTCAAACTCGCTGTTTGTCATGTCATTAGTCGGTTCGTCGCTGAAGTGAAACGGCATCCACAAAACACCTTTTTTTATCTTGTTTGTCACTTCGGCCGGAACCACAAGCTCTCCGCGCCGTGTCGCGACCTTAACCTTTTGCTGCCCTTTTATCCCTAATCTTTCCGCGTCGGGCTGGCTTATCTGCACGAAATTGCGGGGGCATTCTCTCAATAGATTCGCCACCCGCGTCGTCATTGTGCCTGTGTTGTAATGAAAAAGCATCCTGCCCGTGCTTAATATAAAGGGATACTCCTTATCCGGCACCTCGGCCGGCGGCCTGTGTTTAACCGGTATGAATTTGCCAAGTCCTCTTCTGAATTTACCTAAATGAACAACCGGCGTGCCAGGATGGCCCTTTGAGGGCACCGGCCACTGCAGGCCTATTCCCTCTAATCTTTCAAAACTCACTCCCGCGAATGTAGGGGTCAATGACGCCATTTCATCGCAGACCTTTTCTGAGTCAGGGTCCATTTTATACCCCAGAAGTTTTGAAACCTCGCATATGATATCGCCGTCCGTCTTGCCGGATATGGGCTCTATCGCGCGCCTCACCCTTTGGAACCTGCGCTCGGCGCACGTAAAGGTGCCTTCCTTCTCGGCAAATGACGCGCCGGGCAGGATTACATCCGCCTTTCTTGCCGTTTCACTTAAGAAAATTTCCTGGACTACTAAAAATTCCAGGTTATCCAGGGCACGCTCTATCATATGGGTATCCGGGTCTGTGCGCAGCTGGTCCTCGCCTATTATGTAGAAACATTTTAACGAACCTTCTATAGCCTTATCCATCATATCTGTAAGCGTAAGGCCCGTTTTAGACGGTAAATCAACGCCCCAGGCGGCCTCAAATTTCCCGCGCGCCTCTTCATCCGTAACAGGTTGATAACCTGAATATACATTGGGCAAAGCGCCCATGTCGCAGGCGCCCTGGACGTTATTCTGGCCCCTCATCGGGTACAAACCTGAAAACTCCTTGCCGACATGGCCCGTGACCATCGCCAGGTTCGCCATCGCTATGATATTGTCTGTTCCGACCGTATGCTCTGTCATACCGAGGGAATACATTATACAACTCTTCTTGCTCACCGCATAAATTGAAGCAGCCTGCTTTATAAGCGACGGCTCTACCCCCGTTATATCCTTTACTGACTCGGGCGTACATTCCTTAACCGCTTCCCAGAGTTGGCTGAAACCCTCTGTCCTTGTTTTTATAAACTCCTTGTCCTGCAAATCTTCGGTGACAATAAAATTTATCATGGCATTTATCAGCGCTATATCTGTTCCAGGATAATGTTGGATATAAATCCGCGCGTTTTCAGCGGGCAGTATCCGCCGGGGGTCGCAAACTATTACCTTTGCGCCGTTGTCTATGGCGGACCTGACTCGCCAGCCGACTATCGGGTGGGCCTCTGTGGGGTTTGAGCCTATGATAAGTATGCAATCCATAAAGGGGAGTTCATCGTACGAATTTGTGCTTGCCCCGGAACCAAAGGATTGATTAAGGCCAGATACGGTCGCCGCATGACAGGTCCGCGCGCAATGGTCAACATTATTCGTGCCTAAGACCGCGCGCGCAAATTTCATCATCAGAAAATTCTCTTCGTTTGTGCAGCGAGCCGACGTGCATACAGCTAGCGCGTCCGGGCCGTATTTGTCTTTTATTTTCTTAAGCCTCTCGGCAACGTAATCCAGCGCTGTGCCCCATGATGCCTCTTTAAATACGCCGTTTTTCTTAATAAGAGGCGTTCTCAATCGATCCGGATGCTGCACCGGCTCATGGGCATGCCACCCCTTTACGCACAGATAACCCTTGGAGACAGGATTGGACTTGGACGGGATCACGCCGACTATCCGGCCGCCCCTCACGTCAAGGTAAAACCCGCATCCGACACCGCAGTATGGACAGGTGGTAAGCACCCTTTTCATCATAGGTATTTTTCTGCGATCCTTTTTGCCGCTATAAGGTCCTCTTTAGTGTTAATGTTCATCAGAGAGAGGCCCTGGCTGTCAAATTTTTCTATCTCTTTTTTTAATATATAACGCGTCTTTAATTCCGGAAATATGCCTGAAATCCTGAGTTTATCTTTGGATAACCTCTCTTCTATAACCGGGATGCATTTTTTGGAATAAAGGCCAAAAAGCGGATGAAATCTTTTATCTATCCTTGGTATTATTACATCGTGCCCGTCTTTACTATCGAGCAAATACCTAATTAAATCTTTTTTTAAAAACGGCATATCGCAGGCTACCACAAAGTTGTATTTTGACGAAGAGTTTTTTAGCCCTGAGTATATACCCATAAGCGGGCCCTTGCGCGGCATCCTGTCTTTAACCACCTTAACATTAAAGTCTCTGTATTTACAAGGGGAATTGGTTACAACTATTACCTCGCTTACCAAGGACCTTAATTTATCTACGATACCCGCGATAATAGGTCTGCCGTCTATTTCCAAAAAGGCCTTATCCACGCCCTGCATTCTCGTATTCCTGCCGCCCGCCAGGATTATCGCGCTTGTCTTTGATTCCATCGGGAAACCCAAATACTTACTTCATAAAGGATAAGCATAGGCATAGCCAAAAGGCACATATTAAAAGGGTCTGTCGTAGGGGTAATTATCGCCGCTAATATAAATATCGCCGCGATGGCGTATTTTCTTCTTTTTCTTAACAATGCGGCATTAACAATGCCGATTTTAGTCAACAACCATATCAAAACAGGCATTTCAAATACCAAGCCGCATCCTAATATCAATGCCAAAACAAAGGAAATATACTTACTGATGGATATAACAGGGACGAGTTCGCCTCCCGCTAAGTTAATTAGAAATTTTAAAGAAATAGGCGCGAGGCCAAAATACCCAAACGCCCCACCGAGAAAAAAAGCCATGGAGGCGCAAAAAATAAAAATAACAATATGCTTCTTTTGTCCTTCCTCCAAAGCCGGCGAAACAAATCTCCATACCTGATACAAAATTATTGGCACCGATAAAATCAGGCTGCTAAACACAGCTATCTTTACGTAAACAACCGCCACTTCCTGCGGGCTAAAAAATGCCAATTTTTCAATAACGCCCCTTGCGGGAAAACGCAGCAACCCGAGGATCCTTTTTGAAAATGAAACGCTGACTATCGCGGCTAATAAAAACGGAACAAGGCAATAGACGATCCTTTTTCTAAGTTCGGTCAGGTGCTCTATTAAGGTCTGCCCCGTGTCCATATAAGACTACTTTTTAACCGGGGGCTTTTCTTCTTTTTTTTCTTCCTCTTTGCCAGATTCG
>CAYQVM010000039.1:0-4397 GCA_964421145.1 uncultured Planctomycetia bacterium | reverse complement strand
GTCTTTTTCGTCTAAATCAACATCGCGCATGCCTTTTTTGAACTCTGAAATCGTTTTGCCAAATGCCTTGCCGATCTCAGGCAGTTTGGCTGCCCCAAAGATAAGCAGCAAAATAATCAAAATAACAATCAACTCCGGCATCCCTAATCCAAACATTTGTCACCTCCCATTTTGCCCTGTTTTTACATAATCTGCAAAATGATCCCGAGCTACCCTAATTTTTCCTATCAGTAGCGAGGGACGATTGCTTTTGGCAGCAGAATACTGAATGTGCTGCCTTTTCTACAAATAAAACAGTCGCGACCACCCCTATTACAGCTATCCATCGTAACCTTATGAGCCAATATATTCGCTCAATTAATCCGTCGTGATGCTTGAAATTTGACATAATTTACGGTATAAATAAAAGGGCCATCCACACAAAGAACATGGTGACAACTCCCACAAGCAGTCCTATCCACAGCCACTGGAAGAAGCCAATGCGAAGTTTCTTTTCCTTCTCTAACAACCCCAGCGCCACAATGTTCGCCGTGGAACCTATCAAGGTAATATTCCCGCCAAAACAGCCGCCGAACAAAAGCGCCCACCATAAGGACTTTGTCCCCACTCCCATGCTAAGGAAACTCTGCACAATAGGTATGAACGCCGCGACTAAAACCACGTTGTCCAGCACGCTTGACCCGAAACCACTCAACCAAAGGACCAGGCCTGTTAATCTTTGCGCGTCATGCCCTACCCATCTTGCGAGGTAGCCGGCAAACACATCTGTCGCGCCTGTATATTTAAGCGCGCCTGCCTGGGCGAAGAGAAATATGAAAAATAAAAGCGTCCACCACTCCACATCATGCTCAACATAACTTCTTGCCTTCCTCCATTTCCATGCCATCACAAGGCTCGATGAGATAAGCGGCACCGTCAAAAGGACGGTGTTTGCCTCCAGTCCCCACAGAAGCTCAAGACGATGGTGCAGGGCTATGAAAAATAATGTAACGCCGAAAATAGACAGCGCTATCTTTAATTGTTTATCCGGCGGGACAGAGATCAGGCGTTTAAGGATCTCGTTGTCGCCCTGCAATTTAATTTTTTCATCAAGTTCTTTTAAAGGCCGTTTGTATACGACAAGCAAAATTACAATAGCAATCAGAAGCGAAACGCACATTAAAGGAAACGCATAAAATAAAAAATCCTCAAATGTAAGGCCGGACTTTGCGGCGATAAGGATTCCTATAGGGTTACCCAGCACAGTGCCGGCGGACCCGATATATGATGTCATGCTGGAACTTATCAGATACGGCAAAGGGTTGACTTCAAAATAATCGCATATCTCAAAAATCGCCGCCACCATAAATATTATAGAGGTTACCTCATCAACCGCGCATGCCAAAAACGCGGAAAAGACGCATATTACAAATAAAAATTTTCTCGCGGTCAAGGCCTTTATACGCAGTATCAACGTAATTATCCACGCGAAGAATCCCGTCTCCTTAAGAAGCCCTATCAGGATCATCATTCCTACTAAAAACAATATTACCTCAAAAGAGGCAAATTGGATAAAATGTTCCAGATCTATTGAACGTGTCAGAAGCAACAGCGCTGTCCCTAAAAAGGCAAAGCTAAGACGGAATTCCCAGAAGAAGAGAGTACCTAATATACAGGACAGAAATACGCATATGGCCAGGGTCTGGTTAAAATTCAGCCCCAGGGGTTTAGAAATAAACGCAGCCACTAAGACCAGCGCTGCCAATGCGCCAAATTTCACAGATATCTTTTTCATCTACATACCGCTCATAAAGGCCTTTAATACATCGCACCTCGCCACTATCCCTATAACTTTATTCTCCCTGTCAACAACAAGGACGCGCCTTGCCTTCTGGGTAAGCATGACACGCGCCGCTTCGTAGCAACCTGTTTCCTCGTTAACAGTAACAACCTCTTTACGCATAAGGTCTTTTACCTTAATATTGTTTAGGCCTTCCAATTTTTTCTTTATTCCCTTCGGATTCTCTTCATAAATAAATTTACCCACCTTCTCGACATAGCTCGGCAGTATCGCCTTTAATATATCCTTTTCTGTAAACATACCGGCTATCCTGCCATCCGAATCTACCACGGGAAGACCGCTTATCTCTAATTCAAACAATTTTTTTACCGCCTCCATAGCGGACATATCAGACGATAATGTTGTTACATTTTTTATCATTATGTCCTTAACTTTCATTTTGTCTCCCTTTCAATAGCTTTTCTACCTTACAATTCTAACCAGGTCAGAATTTATTATACCTCTGTATATCATAATCTACAACAAATTTTATCCCGCCCCTCTCTAAAGAGAAGCGGGATAAAATGCTGACAGCCAAAATTAATGCAACTATTCCCACCTTTTTAATCCAAAAACCTTACCTTTATCGAACTACCCTTTTTTATGAATGCCTTCTCTTCGGGTAGAATAATCAAGCTGTTGGCCAGGATCATTGATTTTAAAATCCCCGACCCCTGCGGCCCTGTTGTCTTTGTCAAATATTTTCCGTCTTGGCTATATGTGTTTGCCCTTAAAAAATATCGCAGGCCCCTTTTCTTCCTAATGTCCTCATTCAATACCGCCTCTATTTCTTTCTTTTCATTGCTTTTTTGCCCCATCATTTTTAAAATCGCGGGCCTGACAAAAATCTCAAAACTAATCATACTTGAAACAGGGTTGCCGGGAAGGCCAAACACCGGCGTCTTGTTCACAACGCCAAAGGCCAAGGGCTTGCCCGGCCGCATCGCCACCTTCCAGAACTTCATATCCGTGCCGACCTTTTTTAAAACATCTTTAACAAAATCGTAATCGCCGACTGAGACGCCTCCGGAAACCAAAAGCATGTCCGCCGTTATGCCCTTTTTAATCTTTTTCTCCAACTCTGCCTTCTTGTCCCTCGCAATCCCCAAAATAATAGGGACAGCGACCATTTTTAATACCTGCGAACTAAGTGAATAGGTATTGGAATTATGAATCTTGCCTGGTTTAAGTTTTTCATTTACCTCAACAAGTTCGTCGCCTGTAGCCAAAATAGCAACCTTTGGCCTTCTAAATACCATAACCTTGGAAAAGCCTAGCGACGCCAGCATACCAATGTGCCCTGCTCTCAAACGTGTGCCTTTCTTGATAACTACCTCTCCCTTTTTAACATCCTCTCCTGCATATCGCACATTCTCTCCCGGCTTTACTTCCTTGAATATTTGTATAAATTCTCTTTTACTGGTGACTGGTGACTGGCGACTGGCGACTGGTTTTGTGTTTTCTACCATCACAACCGCATCAGCGCCTTTCGGCAATGGCGCCCCTGTCATAATCCTGATTGCCTGATCAGGTTTTATAGTTTTTTTTGCGGTATAACCAGCGGGTAAGTTTTCAATCACTTCTAAAATTTTTGGAGATCCCGCCCTTATCGCAAAGCCATCCATTGCGCTGTTGTTAAAAGAAGGGATATTTTCTTTTGACCTTATATCTATAGCGGAAATTCTATCAAGGCAGGAGGTAAGGGGGCATGCCTCTATTCCCTTTAGGGGAGAGACCTCACTCAAGATAATTTCTCGGGCCTTATCTACACTAATCATCAGCGACTGTTATTATATACATAAAAAAATAAATCCGCAAGTGCCAAAAGTCCTTTTTTTCCAAGAATAAAATGTCCTATATCTCGGTAGGCCTTTAGTCCTATAGCTTCTTTTCCAGCGCATAAATGGCGGCTTGGGTGCGGTTGGTTACATGGAGTGTTTGAAAGATATTGCTGATGTGGTTTTTAACGGTCTTTTCAGAAATGTCAAGTTTCTGGGCTATCTGTTTATTTGTGCCTCCTAATACAATCAAACGCAAAATCTCTTTTTCCCTGTCTGTTAGACCATTATAAAATTTATTGCCTTCCTTAACTCTCTTCTTATCCAGCATAGCAAATTCCTTTAAAACCTTGGTGGCAATAATCGGCTGAATAAGCGCCTCTTCGGCGGCCTTTTTGAAATTTCTGGCGGCGCGTATATCGGCAGCGGCAAATTTTCTGGGCCCCAGACGCAATGAATGTATTAAATAATAAGCGGCATCGATGTCTTGAAGCGCCTCTTTTAAAGTATCCTTTTTGAGCGCGTCGGCTACCGCGATCTCAGCGTGGGGCCAAAGGGTATGATATTCAGGAAAATCTGTCCTGACCATGGCGCGGACTTTATACCCCCTGGCCAATAACTCCGGCACCAACCGTCCGCCTATATATCCCGATGCGCCGGTTACGAGAATTTTACCTATAGCGTTCTGGAATGCGGTGGGTAATCCATCGCAAAAAAGGTCTCTTTTTTCCAATTGCTTTCTTTCACTTCTTTCACCACATCCATAAATAAAATAAGGCCCGTCACTGTACTAGAGCCGG
>CAYQVM010000038.1:7939-8243 GCA_964421145.1 uncultured Planctomycetia bacterium | reverse complement strand
TCAACCACTTTTTTCGCCGCAGACACAACTCTGTCATAGGCGTCCCTCAGCGACTCACCTTTCGGCGGGGCAGATAACAACGGGTTGGACATCCAGATACCGTACAGTTTTTTATACCTCTTTTCAACCTGTTTTTCCAGAAGCCCCTGCCAAAGCCCATAGTTCAATTCATTTAATTCGCGTAGCTTATTTAACTTTAATTTAAACATATCCGCTATTGATTCGGCTGTTTCAACACTGCGGGACAGGCGGCTTGAATAGAGGGCGTTTATGGATTTAACACCTTTTAATTTAGCGAGGGTAG
>CAYQVM010000038.1:442-7929 GCA_964421145.1 uncultured Planctomycetia bacterium | reverse complement strand
CTCCAGTCCGTACAACCCGGAGTTACTAAGATCAATTTCGTGGTCATATATTAAATGCCAGCTGCTTTCCGAACGCAAGCAGCTTCTTTACGGTTTCATCCGAGCCGGTCTCGCAGTAAATCCTCAGGATTGGCTCTGTCCCGGAGGCCCTGAACAGAATCCAGCTCTTATCCTCGCAGATCAGCTTGATGCCGTCATATGTTTTAATTTCCGCGACCTTTTTACCCAGCAAGGCCTTTGGAGGGTTTTCCTTAAGCTGCGAAAAAAGCTGGGCCTTTTTGTCGTCGGAATACTCAAAATCTGCCCTCTCCTGGCAAAATTTCCCAAACCGCTTTTCAATATCCTTAAGTATCTGGCTGATGGACTTTTTTCTGTGGGCCATCATCTCAAGCAAAAGGACCCCGGCTAGGGTCCCGTCCCTTTCGGGGACATAATTTTTAAACCCTATCCCTCCTGACTCTTCCCCTCCGATAAGGATATCATCGGTCTGCATCAATTTGCAGATATGCTTAAAACCTACTGGTGTTTCATAAAGTTTAAGCTTAAACGCCTTTGTGATCTCATCAATAAGAAAACTGCCCGAGATGGTCTTTGCTACTGCCCCGCTCCATTTTTTGTCTTCAATAAAATGCACCAGCAACAGAGAAATGATCTGGCTGCTTGTTATAAATTTTCCATCCGGGGCAACGGCGCCAATCCTGTCCACGTCTCCGTCCGTAGCAAGTCCTATGTCGCATTTCTCTCTTTTCACAAGTGCGATCAGCTCTTGTAAATTTCTTTCTATGGGCTCTGGGGCTATGCCGCCGAAACCGGGGTCGTTATCGCTGTGTATCGTTCTGATTCTGCACACGCCGCCTTTCAGGATTTTTTCAACCAGATGATCGCCTGCCCCATGCATCACATCTACCAAAATCTTTGCCTTCAGTCGCTTCAGCGCCTTCAGGTCAAGATAAGATTTTAAAAATTTTAAATGCGGTTTATTAAAATCCAGTTCTTTAATAAGGCCCCTTTTCTCCCCTTCTTCAAAAGGCAGCGTCTGGGCGGGATTTTTGTCCAAAAGGTCTTCAATGCCTTTTATGATATCGGGGGCGGCCGGGCCGGCATAATCGGCCTTGTACTTTATCCCGCTGTAGTGCGGCGGGTTATGACTTGCTGTCACTATGATGCCGCCGGTAAAGCCATTCTGTTTTATTGACAGGCTTAAGGCCGGCGTTGAGGTGGGCGCCTCAGATAAAAATACGTTTATTCCGTTTCCTGCCAGGACGCCCGCCACAGCGCAGGCAAATTCCCTTCCCATAAACCGCGTGTCATACCCGACAACAACTCTGTGGACCGTGGACTGTCCCCTGCGGGGAGGCTTCGCTTCGCTTCGCTCCGGACTGTGGACATTTATATAATCCGCAATTGCCTGCGCGACAACCCTGACATTTTCAAATGTAAAATCTTCGGCTATGATCGCCCGCCACCCATCCGTGCCGAATTTTATCCTGGCCATTTCTTAAGCCTCCTTATAGCATCCTTTGCGTTTTTCGCGCTGAATACATAGTTGCCGGCAACCAATATATTCGCGCCGGCCTCTTTTACTAAAACGGCGTTTTCCTCGTTGATCCCCCCATCAACCGAGATATCGCCTTTATAGATACGCCTTAACTCCTTTATTTTCGGCAGCGAGATATCCATAAAATCCTGCCCGCCGAATCCCGGCTCGACGCTCATCACAAGCACCAGGTCCACCTGCTTAAGGTACGGGGTTATTGCGGAAACTCCGGTATTCGGCTTTATTGATATGCCGACTTTTTTACCGTTGGTTTTTATTAAGGAAATCACCGCGGGCACATCTTTTATCGCCTCTACGTGAAATGTGACGATATCGCTGCCCGCATGGATAAACGGGAGCGCGTATTTTTCCGGGTCCGCAATCATAAGATGGACATCGAGAGGAACCTTCGCGGCCTTTTTAATCGCCTTTACCACGACCGGGCCGATTGTAATATTCGGGACAAAGTGCCCGTCCATCACGTCGATGTGCAGCCAGTCGGCGCCCGCCTCCTCAACCCTTCTTATATCTTTCTTTAATTCGGCGAAGTCCGCGGACAATAAACTAGGGGCTACCAATATCTTCTTCATAATCGACTCCCATTTTATCCTACTTTTCCTTAATGTGTAAAATGATCCCGAGCCTCCTTAGTCTTGCTGCTTGGAGGCGAGGGACTTAAGGGTTTCCATCAATTCCACTTCAAATTCTTCGGACGAGGCGGCCATATAGATGAATACGGCGATGACAACCAGCATCAGGTGGCCGTCTCTGATTCCGATAAAAGCGAACACCAGGGCGAAAAAATGGCCTATGCCCGCCGCGATGCGGGTGGCGCGCCTTAAGCTCATGCGCCTTGCCAAAAATGCGCGCAGTATCCTGCCGCCGTCCATCGGGAAGGCAGGCAGAAGGTTAAAAGCCGCGAGCCACGGGTTGATCCAGAAGGCATACGCGATTGTGCTCGGCCACGTATTCAGCGAAGGCCTGAATAATATCTCGGGGCCCAATATTTTATAGAGCGGGTAAAACATGACAGCTGCGAATATGATGTTAAAGAACGGTCCCGCGAGCGCAATCACCAGCTCCTGAGTCGGCTTTCTGGGGTATGAGCCTATAGAGGCCACGCCTCCGATCGGGAAAAGGGTTATGCCTCTGACAATTACGCCGAACTTTCTTGCCGTCAGACTGTGGAATAATTCATGCGCCACCACGCACGCGAAAACAAAGAATACCAGAAATACGCCCTTAAAACCCGCGTTTGAATAAAATAGCAGTGGAAGTATTAAAAATGTCAGGTGGACATATATAGGGATGCCGAATACGGTAAAAGTCTTTACTGCCCATCTCATCCCGTTAGACCTCCAAACCTATTCTGCTAAACCCTGGTATGATAAGATTAACTAAGTTATGTATTATAACTGTTTTAATATATAAAGCAATATTGCTCTTAAGAGGTCTAACGGGACTCATAGCTCGCCAAGCCTCTTCTTGATCTCGCCCGCGTCCTTTTTGCCCGTCGGGCCGACAATGGCAATGCTTACCTTGTCGCTGTTTAAGACATCCCCTCCGGATCTGCGCACATGAATTTTTCACCTAGCCAGAGCATGTGGTGCATGGTCTCCTCGAATATCATCAGGACCTGGCCCCTGTAAAATTCTTTCGCGCGTATGAATTCCGCCTTAGAAACCCCTCCGGATTTAATTTTTTTAAGCTCGCCTATAATGACCTTTATCGCTTTATTCACTTTCTTATTGTCTATCCCGGCCGAGATTACCAGAGCGCCCGTATCCTGATAGTGCTTGATGCTTGAGGATATCTCGTATGCGAGCCCCGCCTCTTCGCGCACCTTCTGGAAAAGCCGGGAAGACATGTTCCCACCCAGGATTATATGAAGAAGGTCCAGCTTATACTTATCCTCTGAAAACCTGCTATAGCCGTGTAAACCCATCGCTACATGGGTCTGTTCCGTCTCCTTAAAAAAGAAATTCGCGCGCGGCAATTTTTGAGCTGTGTCAGCGGACGTAAATTCCTGCCTGGGCATTGCGGCAGCCGGTTTAAAATTCTTTTCTATAACCTTAACCAGATTAAAATCGGGCAGTTTCCCAGCAATGGAAACAACTATATTTTTCGGGCTGTAAAAGGCCTTTTTATAATCGGCTAAATCGCCCCTGGTCAATGTTGAAACCGTCTTGAATGTCCCGGCCAGCGGCATGCCCAGCGGCTGATTCGGCCACAGAAGCTCGGCCAGCAGCTCCTGAACATAGTGATTAGGCATATCCAGGTACATTTTTATCTCTTCCAGAATAACGAATCTCTCCTTGGCGAAATCGTCGGGCGAAAGCCTTGGATTCAGGGCCATGTCCGATAATACGTCAACGGCTATATGCGCGTCCTTGCTCAGTACTTTAGCGAGATAGCACGTATATTCCTCGCCTGTAAACCCGTTCAGGGCGCCGCCGTGGCCTTCTATCGCCTCTTTCAGCGCCTGGGCCGACCTTTTTTTTGTCCCCTTAAAAACCATGTGTTCCAGAAAGTGGCTTATACCAGCCTTGCTTTTTTTCTCATATCTGCCGCCGGCGCCTATCCAGACGCCTACAGAGATGGACTCCATGGCCGGCATATCCGCCATTATGATCGTGAGCCCGTTTTTTAAAATCTCCTTTTTATATGTCATTTTCCCCTCGAATCCAGATAGTTTTGCAGGATTATCTGCGCGGCAAGCATGTCGTTTATCTTTTTCCTCTTCGCCCTCGAAACATCCATAAAGACAAGGTCTTTTTCAATCTGAAGCGAGGTTAGCCTCTCGTCCCACATCTTTATGGGTACCTCCGACTTGGCCTTTAGCTTTTCGGCAAACCGCGCGGCCTCCTTTGCCATCTGGCTCTCGGAACCATCCATATTTAAAGGTAACCCAACGACAACTTTCTCAACCCCATTTTTCTTAATAAACGCGCATATCTCATCAATCGCCCGGGCCTCGTCCTGCACAATAATAGACTTTACGCCCTGGGCCACTATTGCCATCGGATCGCTCATCGCAACACCGATTCTTTTTCTGCCGAGATCCAATCCTAATATCCTCACCCAGCCCCTCCTACCTTCACCCAACATCCTCCATAGGAGGGGCTGGGCTCATAAGACCTTAATTATCTTCCCGTTCTTTTCAACAAAACCCCTGGACTCCCGCTTCAATATCTCCCTGATGGAATCGAAACTGCCTATATCCCACCATCTGTAGCCGCCCTTGACACAAAAAATATTTTCGGCATACTCCATGACCGCATAGTCTATCGAAATATCCGGAAACTTCGCGTATATCCTGCTCAGATTTGAGAGCTCTGCCTGCATCAGCAAACTGTATATCGCAGGCGCATGCGCGCGTATCGCCCTTAGGATAGAATTTGCTCTGAAAACAAACGCGCCCGCATTCCAGAGGTACCGCCCCTCCCTCATGTATCTCTTCGCAGTTATCAGATCCGGTTTTTCAACAAACTTATCTACTTTGTATATATCTTTTGTCTTGACGGATACCCTTGTCTTGATTTTTATGTAGCCGAATCCCGTTGCGGGATATGTAGGCCTGAGGCCCAGCATCATCAGGCAGTCGTTTTTCACGGCAAAACTCACCGCCTCTTTAATAGCCCTGAGGTATTTGCCTTCATCGGGTATATACTGGTCCGCGGGTACAATGACCATAACAGGATCTGTGAAGCTCCGCTGAGCGAACCCCGAGCCAGCCGCATTCATCCCTGCCTTCACAGACGAGGCTTTCTGGCGAGGGGTAAATTTCTTTTTAAGGGCCATGGCGGCCAGTCCTATCGCAGGCGCCGTATTTCTTGAAACAGGCTCCAGGATCAGGTTTTCCTTCTTTATGGCGGGAAAATCCCTTTTTACCAGTTTCGCGTGCGCCTTGTTTGCCGAAACCAGAATATCTGCCGGCGGGACAAGCCTTTTTATCCTCTCAAGGGTCTTTTTAAACATTGTCTTGCCGTCTTTGGTAATTGACAAAAAGGCTTTTGGTTTGGCATCTGTTGACAGAGGCCTTAGCCTTTTACCTTTGCCGCCTACGAGGATAACCGCGAACACCTGTTTAGTATTAAATTTAGGCATTGTGAATTGCTTCCGCTAACCGTCTGGTAAATCCCGATACTCTTTCAACTAAATTCTTCCTGCCTATATTATTTTCGATAACTTTCACTATAGCGCTGCCGATGATGACGCCGTCCGCTAAACCCGCTATGTGCTTTGCCTGCTGCGGCGTCGATACGCCGAAACCTACGCAGACCGGTTTTTTGGCCATGGACTTTAACAATTTAATCTTTGCCGCCAGCTCGGCCGGCAGATTTCTTCTTGCGCCCGTAACGCCTGTCAGGGAGACATAGTAGATAAATCCCGATGAATCCTTTATTATATTCCTGATCCTTTCCCTTGTTGAGGTGGGCGCTGCCAGAAATATCGTAGCAACCTTTTTAGCCCTGCCCAGTTTTATCAACTCAGCCGCTTCCTCATGCGGCAAATCAGGGATAATAATACCGTCCACGCCGTTCCCCGCGCAATCGCTCACGAATTTTGCAAGGCCGTAGCGAAAAACAGGGTTGAAATAAGTCATAAAAGCTATCGGCATCTTTGTTTTACGCCTTAACCCTCTGACCATTTTAAAAATCCTGGGCAGATTCGCCTTATTCTTAAGCGCCCGTTTGGATGCCGCCTGTATGGTCGGGCCGTCAGCCAGCGGATCAGAAAACGGGATCCCCAGCTCAATGATATCCACGCCCGCCTTCTCGAGCGACGGAACCAATCTCGCGGTCACGCCCAGATTCGGGTCGCCTGCGGTTATATAAGCGACAAATGCCTTCTCTTTGTTACGTTTCAACAGCTTAAATTTTTTATCTATTCTGTTCACCCAGCCCCTCCTGCTTACCCAGTTGCCCTCTATAGGAGGGGCTGGGTTCATGTCATTTCTCTTCCTTTGGCCGTCTTGGGATAACCATCCACATTAAAAGATACCCGATAACCCCCAGTCCGAATGACACCAAAGCGATCAATATCGCCAGAACCCTGAAAAGGGTCGGATCCTTATCAAAATATTCCCCCAGTCCCCCGCACACCCCGGCGATCTTGCGATTGGTATTGGAAAGATAAAGGTTTTTCATTTAGGCACCTTTTCTTTTATATACAAGCGCCGCTATGATGCCGCAGATGATAAACTCAACCATGCCATATATGAACCATTGGACCGAAAGGCTGAAGGGTATAGGATA
This sequence comes from uncultured Planctomycetia bacterium, assembly GCA_964421145.1. Taxonomy (GTDB): domain Bacteria; phylum Omnitrophota; class Gorgyraeia; order JABMQH01; family JABMQH01; genus CAYQVM01. The sequence continues at coordinate 1,134 of CAYQVM010000038.1, read as the reverse complement.
CATAACATATTGGCTGAACATGCCTATTACGTTCATGAAGAGGCCGATGATTAGGGCGTAGCGTACCCCTTCTATTATCCCTTTATTCTCGTATCCCTTTATGAAGATGTAAACAAATAGGACCAACATGATAAATGACGACAGCGTCAGGATCCACATCTTTGACATCATATCTGGCCGCCAGACATGCGCCAGGGATTGATACACAGGCGATAAAATTACCCCATGTATGACATAATCCATAACCTGAAACGCAACAAAAACCGCAATACTCGCAATAATCATTCTCTTAATGTTCATCTTGCCGCCCTCCTTTTTATTTCCTTTCGCACTTATTGCACAAATCCGGCTCTTTTTGCGATGGCCGCACACCGAACAACTTCGCCGCTATCCACTTATACAGAAATCCTTCCAGCGGCACCCTGCACTTTTTGTATCTTTTTGGCATCCAGTCTCTCCTATTGATAGTCTTCCCATGTTCCGTCGATCTTTTGAACTCTCAATTTATTTTCTGAAAAATCTAACACCATATAGTTCCAGATGCTCGTAGTATATGTGGGGCAAGCTATAGCGCTGACATCATTACCATCTGGTGAATCATATTTCGGGCTAAACCAATCATAGTTGCACTCATACCCAAAATATTTATCTCCAAACAATGTTCCCTTCGGGAAGCCCTTGGTTGCGCCTAC
>CAYQVM010000038.1:0-432 GCA_964421145.1 uncultured Planctomycetia bacterium | reverse complement strand
TCAATTTTATTCCCAGTGGGCTGGGGTCATGAGGTGGGGTGTCGAATACAAAATAATACCATGTACCTGTCTCCGCACGATACGCCTGTTCCGCGCGGAATATCTGCCCCAATGTCTGCGCCGCCTGCGCCCATCTTGCCTTTTCAACCATTATATTATACTGAGGTATTGCAATAGTCGCCAAAACACCTATAATCACAAGGACGATTAATAGCTCTATTAGAGTAAATGCCTTCTTCATTGTTCTTTATGCCCACTCAACCTTGGCCATTGACAGACGGCATTGGGCCTTGAGCGTATAAGTTTTGCGCAGGTCCTAACTACCCCCAAGGGTTGCTGCAACAAGACCAAGTATATATAAGTCTCCACTAAAGCCAGGCGAGCGTTGAAAGCAAAACTAGCGAAAGGCCCTGCCGGCTGGCAATGCCTGTG
>CAYQVM010000037.1:1279-8542 GCA_964421145.1 uncultured Planctomycetia bacterium | reverse complement strand
CTGGATTCGAACCAGAACAGCGAGCTCCAAAGGCTCGAGTGCTACCATTACACAACCCCCCAATACTTAAAACTCTAGATCCCCTTCTAGGTTCTTTTTCTCTTCTTTTTTTTCTTCTCTCTTCTCTTCTTTTTTCTCTTCTCTATGCGAAACGGACGGCTTGCTCACCGGGGATGGCGATTTTCTTTCCGCCTCATACGCCTCCAGAACCTTCTTCTGCAGATATTCCCTGCACTCAAGCGTAATCGGATGCGCGATATCCCTATGCTCCGATTCCTTCTGCGAAGGGTCCTCTACATGAACGGGCCTGTGCTCTTGTATCGGCAGGGAGGCGCCGCAGTTATTGCAGTACTTGCTCCTTACCACGTTTTTGAAATTACATTTCGGGCAGGACTCTTTCAGCTTTCTGGAAGGCATGGCCACAAACAGCCCCTTCTGCCCCTCTATGACCTTAATATTTCGAACCACGAAAGCGTTGTCAAAAGTAACGGTTGCATACGCTTTCAATTTTTTGTCATTGCCATCCTTCAAAAATATCCTGACTTCCGTGATTTCCATGATCGTTATACTCCTTTCATTGTTCCTACAACTAACACCTTGGCTCCGCATCTTGAAAGCCTCTGTTGAATCCTGTTTTTTACCGCGATGCCCTCCTCTCTTGACTTTACTATCCCAAAAACGGTCGGCCCGCTACCGCTCAATACGGCACCGTAGGCCCCTTCTTTTAGCAAGGCAGCCTTGGCCGTGGCAGGCGCGCTGAATCTGCTTAATACCACTTCTTCAAGCCTATTATAAAGATAAAACCCCAGCAATTCAATATTATTATTATCCCTCAAAAGGCGGACGGGTATTTTAACATCATTCGTATGGCGTGTCAACCTTAAATTTAGCCTTTCGTATACCCATTTAGTAGATACCTCAAAATTAAAATATATGATTATATGGCAGATATTAATATTATTTATATATAAAGGCTTCAGTTCATCGCCCCTTGATGAGCCTATGGCAAGGCTTGAACCCTCCAAAAAAAACGGCACATCGGCCCCAAGGCCCTTACCCAGCTCTATAAGGTCGGTTTTTTTAAGCCCGAGGCTGAAAAAATTGTTAACACCCTGTAAAACAGCGGCAGCGTTTGAGCTGCCTCCACCCATGCCGGCGGCTATGGGGATGTTTTTCTTTATGTCTATCCAAACCCCGTCCTTGAATCCTGTTTTTTCAAACAATGCCTCGGCGGCCCTGTAGGCCAGATTCGCTTTGCCGGTAGGCAACTTGGGCTTATCGGCTGTAACCCTGATACCGCTTTTCACGGGCCTTATTGTTATAATATCAAAAAGCGCCACCTTCTCAAAGATAGTTTCAATATCATGGTAGCCGTCGGGGCGCTTGCGTAACACCTCAAGGTATAGATTTAATTTCGCAGGAGATTTGAGAACCAGTTTATTCATGCCAAAACTTCTTTTACCGCCTTAACAATATCCTGGGCCGTCAGATTAAACGCCTTGAATAATTCGGCCGGCTTTCCGGATTCGCCGAATCTGTCATTTATACCGACCATCCTGATAGGGACGGGGCAGTTCTGGCTCAAAAATTCCGCTACAACGCTTCCTATGCCGCCGAACAAAAGATGTTCTTCTGCCGTTACTACGGCGCCTGTCTCTTTTGCCGCTTTTAAAATCGTCTCTTTATCTAAGGGTTTCGGCGTGTGCAGGTTGATCAATCTTGCCGAGAGGCCTTCCTTGGCCAGCTCCTCGCATGCCAGGATGGCCTCATAGACCATAAGCCCGCAGGCGATTATACTGACATCCTTGCCTTCCCGCAGCACATTGGCCTTGCCAATCTTAAAAAAATCGCTGTCTTGTGTAACCACTGGTGAGGGGCTCCTTCCGAGCCTGATATAGACCGGCCCTTTAATCTCGGCCGCCTGGATGGTCGCTCTTTTTGCCTCTTTTGCGTCAGCGGGTACGACTACCGTCATGTGCGGCAGGACGCGCATAAGAGCTATCTCCTCTATCGCCTGGTGCGTCGCCCCGTCCTCGCCTACCGAAAGGCCGCCGTGCGTCCCGATTATTTTCACATTCAGGCTCATGTAGGCCACGGAAATCCTCACCTGATCCCACGCCCTCCCAGACGCAAACACGCCGAACGTGCACACAAACGGGATCTTGCCCATCAGCGCCATGCCGGCCGCGGCGCCGAACATATCCTGCTCGGCAATCCCGAAACCAAAGAACCTTGAGGGAAATTTTTCCCTGAACCAGCCTGCCCTTGTGGAATCGGTCAGGTCGGCGCAGAGCACCACCACGTCCTTATTCGTCTGGCCCAGTTCCAGCACGCCTTTTCCGAACCCGTCTCTTGTAGGTATCATTTCAGGCATTTTACATTAACTCCTCTATTTTTATCCTGCCTTTTTTAATGCCCCACAATTTTTCTTTGCCGAGCCTAAGCTTGTATGTCGGCGTGGAAATCTCAACCTTGTCAAATCCCTCAAATCTGTACGACCACAAGACCTTGGACACAATGCCCAGCAATTTTTTAAACACCAGTACTCTTTTTTTATACGCGTCCAGCTCCATGCCGGAGGCGTCATACAGCGGCTCAACCCTGTTTGCGATATTCACTATGAAAATAAAGCGGTTGCCCGTCTGCGTCTTCGCATACTTGCCCTCGCTGGACTTTAGTTCGTACCATCTGTTCAGGTCCTTGTCCTGCTTAAAGTCCATCTTGATGCGCTCTTCTATCTCGCTCGCCAGGAATTCGGGCAGGTCGATCTCTTTGATATAAAATTTCTTGTTCCAGTAGTTTATGTCGCCTATGCCCGTCGCCTTTTCTTCGGAAGCCAGGTATTCTTTTATCATCTCGTCCGCATTTTCAATGTTGAGTTTGGCGAACAGGTCCTTTAATATTTTTTCGCGCTCCATCTGCGGCGGCGTCTTCATCTGTATCACGGCCCTTTTCGCGTACTCGTCGCGGGAAATATCGCCCAGGAGAAAGCGCTTTACATCGCCCACATAGCGTATATAGACGATCTCTATCTCGGGCATCTTGGGGTCCTGCGCGATTACAACGTAGAACTCGAACTTCGCGTCCGTGCTAAGCGTAACGCGCGTAACGCCCAGGATGACATCGTTTATCTTCTTGGAGGCCTTGGTATCAAGACTTAAAACAGCATCGAAGAGGTGTTCCACCGGCAGATAGACAGCTACCGTATTGCCCAATACCTTCGTGTCAACCGTTACCTTGTATTCCTTTTTACAAAGATCAATAATTCCTTTGGTTATCTTTTCCTTGGGATATGTGGGCGCGCATCCGGAAAGAAAAAGGGTATAGGGTATAGGGTACAGGGTACAGAGAAAGAAAAATAACGCTAATCCCTTAACCCTAAACCCTGAACCCTGAACCCTGAACCTATCATTTGGGTGTTTCAACATGCGCCTTTCCGTATTCTTTGAATATCGCGTCTATCTCGTCGTACTCCAGCTCTTCCTTCTCCATGAGCTCTTTTACAAACCGCTCAACGATATTCCATTCCTTCTTCAGGATCTCTTCAACATCCTTCAAGCATTTGTGCATGATATCCTGTGTTTCTTGGTTAAGCTTCTCCTTGGTGCTTTCCGAGAGCTGGAAAACGTTTATGCCCGCGAACCTGTCTGACCCATAAATAGCGTAATCTCCGACGAAGCTGCTTGTGCCCATGCCAAGGCTCCACACCATTGAATGGGCGATTGCCATCGCGGTCTTGAAATCCTGGCTAACGCCGCTTGAGGTTGTGCCATATTTAATCTTTTCCGCCATATAGCCGGCGAGACAGACCTCAATATCGGTAATCAGCGACTCCTTGCTCTGCGTGTGCAGCTCTTCTTTCATCTGAGACTGCACCACGCCCAACGCGTCCTTATGCGAGATGATGGACGCCTTAAAAACATCCTTTGTTGGGTGCCTCAGATAAAGGGTCACCAGATGCCCTGATTCGTGGACCGCGGTCATTTCTTTCTCCTTCGGCGTCATGAACTTGCGGTGTTTTATTCCCAGGTCTATCCTGTCCACTGCCTCGCTGATATCCTTGTGGGTTATTACGTCTCTCTTGTTGCGGGTCGCAATTAGCGCCGATTCCTTTACAACATTCATGATGTCGGCCGGGCTCTTGTACACCGCCTGCCTGGCAAGCCTGGAGATATCTATGGCCTTGTCGTACTTGACCTTGCTTAGATAATACGTAAACAGCTGCTCCCTGCCCTCCAGGTTGGGTTTATCAATATAAACCTTTCTGTCAAATCTACCCGGACGCTTCAGGGCGTCATCCAGCTCAGACTCCGGGGTGTTGGTCGCGCCGATGACTATTACGTTCTGCTCGTTGTCCTTAAGGCCGTCCATTTCAACCAGAAGCTGGTTCTGGGTGGTGTTGGTCTCCATGCCTCCGCCGAGGTAGCTGAAAGACCTTTTTCTTCCCACAGCGTCAAGCTCGTCTATAAAAATGATGCAGCCGCCGTGCGCTTCAGCCAGCCGCCGCGCCTTTTTGAATAACTTTCTCATCCTACTGGCGCCGACCCCTACAAATATCTCCGTAAATTCGCTTGCGGACATTGATATAAAAGGTATCCCCGCCTCTGCCGCGATCGCCTTGGCTAAGTAGGTCTTGCCGCATCCCGGCGGCCCGAGCATCAATATGCCCCTGATTATCTTGCCGCCTATCTGCTGCAGCCTGCGGTGATCCTTGATAAGCTGGACGACTTCCCACGCCTCCTGCTTCGCCTCATCTATACCGATTACATCCTTAAATTTGACGGCAATATCCTCGCCTTTGACAACACCCTTTTCAAGCTTGGCAAAACCGCCTCTGAACACCGTCATATACATATAGACGAATATCAGGGCATTTAACGCCACCATCAGAAACTGTAGAGGCAGCGTCGCCAGCGTCATGTGCAGATAAAACGACTCCAGCGTGCTCAGGCCCCATATAGCCAGTATCACAAGCGTGACCGCAGCGGTTATGATTAATACCTTTACCCAATGCTCAATAAAAAATATCTTTACCTTCTTATGCAACAGCATTGTTCTCCCCCTTATGTTTAGGCTATCTTAATGCTACTTCGTACTTTCGTCAAGCTCCCGCAGCGCCTTCTCTAACTCTTCGCGTTTAGGAGCGATACCGTGCCACTCAACCTTATTTTCTATGAATGAAACGCCCTTGCCCTTTGTGGTGCAGCATATAATTACCGTCGGTTTTCCTTTTACGGTCCCGGCCTTATCCAGCGTGGACATCAGCGCGGACAAATCATGGCCGTCCACATCTATCACATGCCATCCAAACGCCTCCCATTTCTTATTCATGGGATCCATATTCTTTACATCGCAGCAGAACCCGTCTATCTGAAGCCTGTTTAGGTCCACCATGGCGCAGAGGTTGTCTAATTTATAATGCGCCGCAGTCATTGCCGCCTCCCAGACCTGGCCTTCGTTCGTCTCACCGTCGCCCATCAGACAGTACACCCTAATTGGCAAATGGTCCATCCTAGCGCTAAGCGCTATGCCGTTTGCGATGGAAAGCCCCTGGCCGAGGGAGCCACTTGATATCTCAATCCCCGGCAGGCCCTTCTGGGGATGGCCCTGCAGGTCGCTTCCGAATTTCCTGAGCGTCATCAATTTTTCTTTCGGAAAATAACCGCAGTTGGCCAGCACCGCGTAAAGCGCCGGGCAGGCGTGCCCTTTTGAAAGGATAAACCTGTCACGTTCTTTCCACTCGGGGTCCTTCGGATTATGCCTCAGTTTATAATAATACAATGAGACCAATATCTCGACGATAGACAAGGAGCCGCCTGTGTGCCCCGAACCCGCCTCTGTCAGCATCTTCAGTATATCCTTGCGGATTTCAACCGCTTTTTTCTTAAGTTCTTTAATGTCCGGCTGTTTCATTTCAGTTTCTCTTTAACCGCGTTAAGATGTTCTTTTATCGTAGGGTCGTCAGGCTCCAGCCGCGAGGCCCTCTCAAGCTCAATCACCGCTTTATCATAGAGGCCCTGTTTAAAATAGGCCCAGCCCAAACTGTCTATGTAAGCGCCGTTCTGCGGAGAAATTTCCAGGGCCTTGTTTATAAGCCATACGGCCTCATCCAGGTTTTCCCCGCTATCCGCGTATATATACCCAAGATAATTATAAGCCTCGGAGTTCTTTTCGTCAAATTGTATCGCCTTTTTCAAAAAAACAATCGCGTCTGTCTTGCGGCCCATTCTTTCATACGCCGCCCCTATGTAAAAATTAACCAGGGCATCCTTGGGGTCGATGTCCAGGGCCTTGTTGTATGCCTCCAACGCCTCTTTAAGCCGGTTCTCCGCTGAATAGACAAGACCTTCTACCGTATATAATTTCCTGTCCTTTATTCCGTTTTTTTTCGCCTCATCAATGACCTGTTTTGCCTTATTTGGTTTTCTAAATTTTGAATACAGTATTGCCAGGTCTATGTAGGCCGCTGGTTCATTTGGCTCTATCCTTATTATCGCCTCAAACTGCTGTATCGCCTGCCGTAGCTGCTTATGGTCAAGGTATAGATACGCCAGGAGTCTTCTCGCTTCTATATCTTTCGGGTCTATACTTAAAAGCTCTGTCAATTTTTTTACCGCCTCATCCTTCTTCTTGTTCGCCTCATATAGAATGGCCAGCGCCAGATAAACCTCCAGGTTGCCTGGATCCAGCTTCACCGCCTCTTCCAGCTGGATAAGGGCGTCGTCAAGACGGTCCATCTTGGCATAAATGATGCCGAGGTTAAAATGAAGCATCGCCTCGTTTTTATTGCCTGTCCCGCCCACGGCGGGACCCTTGTTTTTGGCAAGCAGCTCTTCGTAAATAACGGCCGCTTCATTCAATTTTCTGCCAAGCACGTACAGATCTGCCAAAGAGCTCAGCGCCTGAAGGCTTTCGGGATTTATCTTTATGATCTCCTCGTATTCCTTCTGCGCCTCTGATAACTTTTTTAATTCGCTATAGGCCAGGGCCAAAAGTATCCTCGGCCGCGCGTCATTGGCGTTGAATTTCTTCGCGGCCTTTAAGGCCTCTACCGCCTTTTTATAATTCCCGAGGAGAAGATAATCCACCCCGAGCCTTATATAAATCTCCGGCTCTTTATTGGTATACTCAAGGGCCTTGGAATATTCCTTTATCGCCTCGGAAATCTTCGTCTCGCTGTCATAGACAAGGCCCATTGTATAATGGGCAAGGCTTTTTGCGAGCCCAGCCCTTGCATGCAAGGGCTGGACGAGTGTTCTTTTG
>CAYQVM010000037.1:0-1269 GCA_964421145.1 uncultured Planctomycetia bacterium | reverse complement strand
AAGGCCAGCCAGGCAGGCCTGCCTGCCGAGCAGGCAGGCAAATTTCAGAAAAATTCTCAAAGCGCGATTATCCTCCGGTCTTCCTGCTCATTCTCTTCTTGTGTCTGTCGCGTCTAAGCCTCTTTTTCCTTTTGTGCGTCGCCATTTTATGGCGTTTGCGCTTTCTGCCGCAAGGCATTAAGACTCACCTCCTAGCGATCAATATATGACTTTATTTAACGGATACTCAATAATTCCCTGCGCGCCCGCTTTTTTCAATTGCGGAATAAGGTATTTCACCGTTTTTTCGTCTATTATGGTGTCCACGTCAACCCAGTTCTGGTCCGATAGCGTGGAGATTGTCGGCTTTTTCATCGACGGCAGTATCGCCAAAACGGCCTTCAGGTCCTTCTTGGCGACGTTCATCTTAAGGCCTACCTTTTCCTCGGCGAGTATCGCCCCCTTTAAAAGAAGCGCAAGGTTTTCGATCTTGCTTCTTTTGCGCGGATTCAGCCAGCTTTTGCGGTTCGCGATAAGCTGTGTGGTTGATTCGCATACAGTGGCGATCTCGCGCAGCTTGTTCGCGCGCAGGCTTGAGCCCGTCTCCGTCACCTCTACTATGGCATCCACCCCGATAGCGGCCTTTACCTCTGTAGCGCCCCAGCTGAATTCTACCTTCGCATCCACCTTATTCTTCTTTAAATACGCCTTTGTAACATTGACGAGCTCGGTCGCGATCTTTTTGCCTTTCAGGTCTTTGACGCTTTTGACCTTTGAATCCTGCGGAACGGCCAGCACCCACCTTACTGGCCTCATACTCTGCTTGGCGTATATAAGTTCGGCGACCTTTACCACATTTGAGGAATTCTCAAGTATCCAGTCGTTCCCCGTTATGCCGGCGTCAAGGATGCCGTCATCTACATACCTGGACATCTCCTGCGCCCTGAATAGTATGCACTCTATTTCATCGTCATCGATAGACGGGAAATACGACCTCTCGTCTATCCCGACATAAAAGCCCGCTTTCCTGAACATCCTTACCGTAGCCTCCTGAAGGCTCCCCTTCGGCAGGCCCAGCTTTAATCTCTCTACTTTTTTATCCTTCATATTATTATTCTCTCCTTAAGCCTTTCTGACCTTAATTCGCTCCCGATTAGGCATAACAAAACACACTAATTATATTATATATCCCCCTATGTGTCAACACTTAGGTATATTTATCACAAAGGTAGTTCCGCCTTTTTCATAGGATTCTACTGTTAGTGTTCCGTCATGCTGATTTGTTATCAG
>CAYQVM010000036.1:1623-8644 GCA_964421145.1 uncultured Planctomycetia bacterium | reverse complement strand
AGAAATTGTTTGAAACGTGCATAAGCGTACCCACCTGCCTCTTGACGGCCTTAACGACCTTGGGGTGGCAGTGGCCCAGCCCGCTGACCGCCCAACCCGGGAACATATCAAGATATTCCTTGCCGTCCGCATCCCACACCCGCGCACCTTTGGCCCTGCGTATGACAAGCGGCACCCTGAAATAGGTGGGCATCACATAATTGTTATATAAATCAACTACTTCTTGTGTATGCATCTTAAATCTCCAATGACCAAATTCCAAACTCCAAATAAATTCCAATATCCAATAACCAATTACCAAAACAAAATCTGGTTTGGATATTGTTTGATTGGTTATTGGTTATTATTTGGTTATTGGGATTTGATGTTTGGTTATTCTCCATCTTTATTTATTTTACGATCTCCGTCCCTATCCCTTCCCTTGTGAATATTTCCAATAAAAGCGCGTGTGGCAGCGCGGCGCTCACAATGTGCGCCTTTTTCACCCCGCCTTTCAAGGCCATCAGGCAGGCGGAAACCTTCGGGATCATCCCGCCCGCGATTATATCCTTTTTAATAAGCCTCCTTACATCTCTAGCTTTTAAAGCCGGGAACAGAGTGTTCGGGTCCTTGGGATTCTTTAAAACACCTCTCACATTTGTCAGGATGAAAAACTTTTCCGCCTTTAGCTTCCCGGCCACCTGGGCGGCCGAGCTGTCCGCATTAATGTTATAAAGTTCTCCGTCCCTCCCCCTTCCGACCGGTGAAACCACGGGTATGATATTGGCATCCAGCAATCTCTCAAGGAGCGTCGTGTCAATCTTTGAGACTTCGCCTACAAAACCAAGGTCCACGCTGGATTTTATCTTTTTTGCCGTTATTACGCCGCTGTCCCTTCCGCTTAGGCCGTATGCCTTTCCCCCGATTTTTTTAATCTCTGAAACAAGCCATGCGTTGACCTCCGAGAGCGTCTTGTCCACGATGGTCACGGTTTCCCTATCGGTGACCCTCTGGCCGTTTACGAAATGGGGCTTCTTGCTCAGTTTCTTCATCGCCTCGCTTATCCTGGGCCCTCCACCGTGCACGAGGACAGGCTTCATGCCCGCATAAGACATAAAGACCACATCTTCCAGGATATTCCTCGTAATCTTTTTATCGCCAAGCGTGCTGCCGCCGTGCTTGATAACCACTGCCTTGCCATAAAATCTTTTTATGAAAGGAAGTGCCTCAATCAACACATCGGATTTTCTTATTGCCTTTTCCATTTTACGTTTCATATTCGGCGTTAATCTTTATATATTCCTCGGTCAGGTCACATGTCCAGACCTTGGCCGCTTCCCTGCCCATTTTTAAATCGACGGCGATGCTTACCTCTTTTGCCTTAAAGACATCCTTTAATTGTTCTTTCTTGACCCCGAGCGTTACCCCGTTTTTTACAACCTGTTTTTTACCGAGATAGATATCGAATCTGTCTTCTTTTATCCTGACACCACACGTCCCCAGCGAAGCAGCCACCCTGCCCCAATTAGGGTCGCCTCCGTATATACATGTCTTAAGAAGAGTTGACGTCGCGATCCTTTTGCCGATCTTAAGGGCCTGCCAGTAGCTCGGGCAGTTCCTCACCTCTATCTCTATAAATTTGCTTGCGCCTTCGCCGTCTTTCGCGATCATTTTTGCAAGCTCCTGCGTCGCAATCGTCAGGGCCTGCGTAAAGATCTTAAAGTCCCTGTCCGTTTTGTCTATCAGGTTGTTGCCCGCGGCGCCGTTCGCCAGGATAAGAACACAGTCGTTTGTGCTGGTCTCGCCGTCAACCGTTACGGCATTAAAAGATTTATTTACGGCGGTCTCCAACGCGATCTTGAGCGCCCTTCTGGTAATATAAATATCCGTCGTTATAAAAGACAACATTGTTGCCATATTCGGATGTATCATCCCGGCGCCTTTCGCCACGGCGCCTATCATAACCTCGTTTGAGCCTATCAGAAAACGGACCGCTGTTTCCTTGGGATGGGTATCCGTCGTCATTATGGCCTTGGCAAAATCCGAAGAGCCTTTTTTATTCAAGCTCTTTATCAGGGCCGGTATTGCCTTTTCGATTTTCGGCATTTCTAAAAATTTACCGATGACCCCTGTTGAGGCTACCAGCACGTCTTCCTTCCTAATACCGAGGCCCTTTGCCGCAAGCTCGCACATCCTGGCAGCGTCTTTCAACCCTCTTTCTCCGGTGCAGCTGTTGGCGCATCCGCTGTTTACTATAATCGCCTGCGACATCAGGTCCTGCTTCAGATGTTGTTTTGAGATAATAATAGGCGCCGCCTCGACCTGATTTAAGGTAAATACCCCGTCCCCCACAGCGGGAAACTCGGAATAGATGAGGCCCGTATCATCGCCTTTTTTCTTAAATCCCGCCCTGACAGCCGATGTCAAAAAACCCTTTGGCGCAGATAGCCCACCGCCCTTCACAGCCTTGATCATGCCAGACCTTCCTTCTCATTAAAGCCGCACATTATGTTCATGTTCTGCACCGCTTGACCGGCAGCGCCTTTTGTAAGATTATCTATGGCCGAAACAATCACACATAATCCTTTGTTGGGATCGGCCTTGATGCCGATATGGCAGAAATTTGTGCCCCTTACGTCTTTAAGCTGAGGTAGCTGACCCTCATCTAATACCTTAACGAAAGGCTCCTTGAGATAATGCCTTTTGTAAAGGCCGACCACACTTGCCGTGTCCGCATTCTTTTTCATCCTGGTGTAAATCGTAGAAAGTATCCCTCTGTTTATAGGCACCAGATGCGGCACGAACACCAAGTTTACGTCTTTTTTGGCAACTTTACTAAGCTCCTGGATAATTTCAGGGCTATGCTGATGCTCTCCTACCTTGTAGGCCTTAAGGTTTTCGTTTACCTCGCAAAAACTAAGGGCTATATCAGCCCCTCTGCCCGCGCCTGTCACCCCGCTTTTTGAGTCGGCTATGATGTAGCTTGTATCTATGAGAGCGCCTTTTAACAACGGTATCAGGCCAAGCACTATGCTTGTGGGATAGCAGCCCGGGTTCGCTATTAATGTGGCAGTTTTTATCTTCTCCCTGTTAAGTTCTGGCAGGCCGTAAATGGCCGCCTTTAATCCCGCCGCATCCTTATGCGCGGCGCCGTACCACCTTGCGTAAATATCTTTCGGAAGCCTGTAGTCTGCGCTCAGGTCTATGACCCGCTTCTTCTTTTTAAGGAATCTCGGCGCCACCTCCATTGAAACCCTGTGCGGGAGTGCCAAAAATACAAAATCGGCCAGGGCTGCGGCCTTTTCCTCATTAGGAAGCTCGCATACCATATCAATCTTGCCCAGAAGGCCCGGATATAGGGCCTGTATCTTCTCCGGCCTGTCTATCTTGGCCGTCAATGAAACAATCTTTACCTTGGGGTGACAGGACAGCAATTTTACAAGCTCTTCGCCCGTGTAACCTGTCGCGCCCACAACCGCAACCTTCAACATAATACCCCCTTGATTTTCCCTAGTCTTACTACTCTGAAAATCATCCCGCGAAGTCCCGAGTTGCCCTTGCTTGCTTCAGGCAACGAGGGAAGCTTCCCTGGTCTCACTACTCTGAAGCGAGGGACTCGTGTAAAATCAATTTTAAACCGCCGGAACCATTTTGTCAACAATATTCTCGTCGGAGCCCCCGACGAATAAAAACGCGGGTCAACGTTTGAAATTCCATTTTTACGTCGGCCCGCGTCAAATTGTTCTTTGTTGCCCTGATTATCTTATGTGCGTTACCTCTTCGTATACTGGAATCTCTTGCGCGCCCTCTTCTGCCCGTATTTCTTGCGTTCCTTCGCGCGGGGATCGCGGGTCAAAAAGCCCTGCCCCCTCAAGACCTTTCTTAAGGTCTCATCCTGTTTGACCAATCCCCTTGCGATGCCGAGCCTTATTGCGCCCGCCTGTCCGCTTATGCCGCCGCCCACAACGCTTGCCAGAACATCAAGCTTATCCTGCATCTTGGTCAAGGCAAGAGGCTGCAGGACTACCGTCCTAAGCGTATCTGCTTTAAAATAATCCTCAAAGGCCCTTTTGTTTACAGTGACCTTGCCGGTCCCGCTCACAAGTCTGACCCTCGCCGATGCGTTTTTTCTTCTTCCTGTATTGAATCTAGCAGCCGTTACTTCTGTCATAATTCTCCCTTATTGAATCGCCACGGGCTTCTGCGCGCCGTGCGGATGTTTATCTCCTATATAGACCTTAAGCCTTGCTATCATATGTTTCTGATGTTTATTCTTTGGCAACATGCCCTTCACCGCCAGCCTGATAACCTCCTGCGGCTTTCTTGCCATTAAAGATTCCAATTTCTCTACCCTTTGCCCGCCCGGATATCCCGAATAGCTCGTATAGGTGTTCTGCTGCATCTTTTTACCGGTAATCTTTACCTTATCGGCATTCACGACTATTACGGCATCGCCGGAATCGACGTACGGGGTAAAATTCGGCTTGGCCTTGCCGGATAAAATACCGGCTATCTTTGTCGAAAGCCTTCCGAGCACCTTATCGGCTGCGTCAATAATGTAAAAACCCCTTTTTACCTCTTCTTTTTTTAATAGATATGTCTTTGTCATAAAAACCCCTATATTATCAAGAAGTTAGAAGATATCATAAATTGCAATATTTGTCAATTATTATTTAATGACTTCTTCGGCGATCTGGACGGCATTAAGGGCGGCCCCTTTGCGCAGATTATCCGAGACTACCCACAGCCAGAGGCCGTTCTTAACAAACGGATCAGGCCTTATGCGGCCTACGAATACCTCATCCTTGCCCTCTACATCCTTGGGCATGGGATAGCGGCTGTTCTTCGGGTCGTCTATAACCACAACTCCCGGTGATTTGGAAAGAATCTCCCTTACCTTATCCGGAGAAATCGGCTTGCCGGTCTCAATATATACAGATTCGGAATGGCCGGTCCTGACAGGCACCCTGACGGTGGTGCCGGAAATCTTTATCTTATTATCATGCATGATCTTGTGCGACTCCCTGACCAGTTTCCACTCCTCATTAGTATAGTCGTAGTCGGTAAAGCTGCCTATGTGAGGAAAAACATTATATGCAAGCTGCTGAGGCAAGCTCTTATCCTGATACTCTGATACCCTGATATTTTGATATTCTGACTTGCTTAATTCCTTTAATTCATATCTAAGCTGGTCCACTGCCCCACGGCCCGCTCCGGAAGCCGCCTGAAAGGTAGTAACTATGACCCGCTTAAGCCCTGCCTTTTTATAAATCGGCCAAAGCGCGACAACCATCTGAATGGTCGAGCAGTTCGGGTTCGCGATTATGCCCTTGTGCTTTTTAATGTCCTTTGCGTTGACTTCCGGCACAACAAGAGGCACTTTGGGGTCCATCCTGAAATCAGCCCCGTTATCTATTACGACGGCGCCCCTCTTGACCGCCTCTGAAGCGTAAGTCACTGCCGCGCCTTTCTCGCCCTCGGTGCCAGCGAACAACGCGATATCTATGCCTTCAAAGCCCTCAGGGGTAATAGTCTTCACAACATAGTTGATACCGTCCACCTCAATAGTCCGCGAAGAACGCGCAAATACGTGCAATTCGTTAATCGGGAAGGCCCGCTGCCTGAGGCAGCGAAGCATTTCAACTCCGACCGCGCCGACTCCTACTACCGCTACATTATATTTTTTCGGCATCTTAGTCTCCTAACTTAAATTATCCACTACCAGATCCCCTATCTCTGTAGTCGAATATCCCATCTTTCCAGCGGCCAATGACTTCAGTTTCTTCTGAACGATTTTAATAACCGCATCTTCCACCGCTTTCGCCGCCTTGGGCTCGCCCAGATTATCAAGCATCATGCCCATGGCGCATATAGCGGCAAGGGGGTTTATCACATTCTTTCCTGTATATTTAGGGGCCGAACCGCCTATCGGCTCAAACATAGAGACCCCTTCAGGGTTGATATTACCGCCCGCCGCGATGCCCATGCCGCCCTGGATCATGGCACCCAGGTCTGTTATGATATCCCCGAACATATTATCGGTAACTATAACATCAAACCACTCGGGATTCTTGACAAACCACATCGTCGTTGCGTCCACATGGGCGTAATCGGTTGTTATATCCTTATATTCTTCCGCAAGCTCATCAAATGTCCTCTGCCATAGGTCCCACGCATAGGTAAGAACGTTTGTCTTACCACAAAGCGTAAGTTTCTTCCTTTTATTGCGTTTCTTCGTGTATTCAAACGCATACCTCAGACAGCGCTCTACCCCTTTTCTTGTATTATATGAAATCTGTATAGCCACCTCATCCTTGGTGCCCTTCTTCTGAAATTCCCCCATTCCCTTATAGAGGCCTTCGGAATTTTCACGTACCACGACGAAATCTATATCCTCCGGCCCCTTGTCCTTCAGCGGACAAAACGCGGGATTATAAAGCTTGACCGGCCTGAGGTTGATATACTGGTCAAGCGAAAACCTCATCTTTAAAAGTATCCCCACTTCAAGGATGCCGGGCTTTACGTCAGGATGCCCGATGGCGCCCAGATAAATCGCGGAATATTTCTTTAACTCGGCGATATCGCCGTCCTCAAGCACCTTTTTTGTCTTCAGATATCTTTCCCCGCCGAAATCAAAGACCTTGGTTTCATAATTAAATTTATATTTCTTGGACACGGCCTTGAGGACCTTCAACCCTTCTGCCACTACCTCCGGCCCTGTTCCGTCTCCGGGAACTACGGCTATCCTGTATGCGTTATTTTTTTTCTCCATAGTGTTTTTTTAAATAATTCAGCAAACCTCCTTCTTGTACGATGCCTTCCATAAACTTTGGAAACGGCTGTGATTTATAAACCTTATTTTTTGTCAAATTCCGTATTTCGCCCTTTTCCAGGTCAATCTCAATTTCATTGCCTTCATCTATATCATCCGCAGCGTCCTTTGACTCCAATATCGGCAAACCTATATTTATGGCATTACGAAAGAAGATGCGGGCAAAGCTCTTAGCTATTATGCAGGATACTCCAGACGCCTTAATAGCTA
>CAYQVM010000036.1:0-1613 GCA_964421145.1 uncultured Planctomycetia bacterium | reverse complement strand
CCTATATTTATGGAATTCCTGAAGAATATCCTGGCAAAACCCTTTGCGAGAACACAGCTTATGCCGCAGCCTTTTATGGCGACGGGCGCATGTTCCCTTGAAGAACCGCATCCGAAATTGGATCCCGCCACGATAATATCGCCCTTTTGGACATTTTTGGAGAATTCCGGGTCAAGCGTTTCCATGCAGTGCTGGCCCAGTTCGGCCGGCTCATGGATATTAAGATATTTGGCGGCGATTATCTCATCCGTATTTATATTGTCCTTGAATTTCCAGACCTTTCCCCTTAATATCATGATGCCACCTCATCCGGATGCGCTATTCTCCCTTTCACTGCCGAAGCAGCTGCCACGGCCGGATTCGAGAGGCAGACCTCCGACTCCGGATCGCCCATCCTACCCAAAAAATTCCTGTTAGTTGTGGCCAGGGCCCTTTCGCCTTTTGTAAGTATGCCTACATGCCCGCCCAGGCACGGCCCGCAGGTCGGCGTGGAAAACACGCCTCCCGCCTTTACAAATATCTCAACAAGGCCTTCCTTTATTGCCTGCAGGTAAATCTTCTGCGTCGCGGGTATTACGATAAGACGGACCTTTGAATGAACCTTTTTACCCTTAAGGATCTTTGCCGCGATCCTCAGGTCCGAAATCCTGCCATTAGTGCACGAGCCGATAACAACCTGGTCTATGCGCATATCTTTTATCTCGCTTACGGGTTTTACATTGCTCGGCAAGTGCGGCAATGCCACCTGCGGCTCAAGCCTTGACACGTTATATTCCTTTATATCGCAATATTTAGCGTCTTTATCCGATTTTAGAACTTGAGCCTTGAACTTCGGTCCTTTGACATCTTTTATGTATTCCAGAGTAATCTCATCCGGCTCTATGATTCCGGACTTCCCTCCCGCCTCGATAGCCATATTGCACATGGCAAACCTGTCATCCATCGGCAGATCCTTTATTGTCTCGCCGCAGAATTCCATTGCCTTGTAATTTGCGCCATCTACGCCGATATTTTTAATCACATAAAGTATCAGGTCTTTGCCTCCTACCCATTTCCTGAGCATTCCCGTAAAAATGAATTTCATTGATTCGGGAATCTTAAGCCAGACCTTCCCGGTAAGAAAAATGCCTGCCAAATCTGTCGAGCCAACACCGCTTGAAAAGGCGCCCAGGGCGCCGTAAGTGCATGTGTGTGAATCGGCCCCGACTACCAAATCGCCAGGCATGACCAGCCCCAGCTCAGGCAAAAGGGCATGCTCAAGGCCCATCCTGCCGACTTCGTAATAATGCTCTATATTGTGTTCCCTCGCAAAGTCCCTCAGCAGCTTGCACTGATTTGCGCTCCTTGCGTCTTTCTGCGGGGTGAAGTGGTCTGGTATAAGAGCAATCTTCTTTGTGTCAAAGACCTTCTTTAATCCGGCCTTTTGGGCCTCTTTAATGGCCAGAGGGGCGGTTATATCATTGCCAAGGCACATATCCACCGTTGCCATGATAAATTCACCGGGTGCACCGTCTTTTTTTCCGCTATGCCTAAGCAATATTTTTTCTGTTATCGTATGACCCACTTTACCCCGCCCCTTTCTATAATTCTATCTATCTTTATAACCAAATTTT
>CAYQVM010000035.1:0-8715 GCA_964421145.1 uncultured Planctomycetia bacterium | reverse complement strand
AAATAATACTGTCAAAATCCTTTTCATCTCATTTCCCTCCTGAGTTTTTAGCTTTTCGCTTTGCACTTTACGCTTTTTTAAAATCCCTGGCTTACCGTAAAATGGAACCGCCCTTTTTTATTTTCACCCGCCACATCCGAAAGCGGAAACCCGTAATCAAGCCTGAGCGGACCTATCGGGGTTTTGACCCTGACGCCAACGCCCGTGCCGGATTTAAAACCGCTCTGGCCTATATCCTCCCACTTGGCCCAAACGTTTCCGATGTCAAAAAATACGGCGCCCTTAATAAATTTTTCATAAATAGGAAATGTGTATTCCGCGTTTCCCACGACTATCGCTTCTCCGCCTATGGGATCGTTGGAATTCGGGTCCTTTGGGCCTATGCGGCGCTCTCTGTACCCGCGTATGGTTTCTGAACCGCCGGCATAAAACCTTTCGTATATGGGCACCTTTGTTGACTTTCCGTACGCGTTCCCTATGCCGGCAAGGCCCTTCAATTCCAAAACCAGTTTATTGAAATGCGTGGAATAAATCGCGGTATTAGTGGTATATTTCGTAAACTCCTTGGTGCCGTCAATAAATTTAGAGGCGTATTCGGCGCTGCCCGCAAGGAGTAAGCCCTTTGTCGGATTATATGCGTTGTCTCTTCCGTCATACACCAATCCTAAAATCCCCTTGCTTATGCGATTCTTGCCTTCTTCGGCTATCAAATCGGATGAGGCATTGCTTGATACATTGGTTATATTAACATCTTCAAGCACGTACATGAGGCTTCCGTTGAAGTACTCGGTTATTTCCTTACCAAACCTGATATCTCCGCCCTGCCTCACCTCATCAAAACCGTATCCGAGGCCGCTTCTTCTCAGGCGCGTCCTGTTATACGCGTCAAAACCGAACAAAAGGGGCATATCAAATATCCATGGCTCGGTCCAGCTCAATTCATAATTTTGGCGTATGGTCCCGAATTGGGCCATAAACTTTAGCTGCTGCCCGTCGCCTGTGAAGGTCGGGAAATTAAACAGGTCGAAATTCTTCTGGGATATGCTCGCGAAACCTATCAGCTGTTCGATAGAACTGAAGCCGCCGCCGAAACTAAGCTCGCCTGTCTTTGTTTCCTTAACGGTTACAACCAGGTCCTGTTTGTTCGGCGCGCTCCCGGGTTCCGTATCAAAGGTAACTTCTTCAAAAAATCCCAGGTTATACAGCCTTTCCTTTGAGCGCCGGAGTTTATCGCCGTCGAATTTCTCTCCCGGGTACACCCTTAACTCTCTTCGGACAACAACATCCCGGGTCTTGGTATTGCCTTTTACCTTTATTTTATCTATATAAACAAGTTCGTTTTCCTTGATGTTGTAAGCAATATCCACTTTCCCGGTCTGCGCGTTAATGTTGGTGGCGGGGTCTATCTGCGCCATCATATAACCCTTTTGATAGTAAAACTGCTGAATATTTCCCGTATCCCGCCTTAAACCCACGGGGCTGAATGCCTGCGCGGTTCCCATTGTCAGCTTTGAGCGTATCTCCTTCTCGGGAAATATCGTATTCCCTTTTATCGTGACAGCGCCGACCACATACTTCTTGCCCTCGTCTATCTGTATGGTCAGTATAATCCAGCGGCCGGTATAATCGTATTCAATCTTATGCGTTACACCCACATCAAGGTAGCCTTTCGTCTCGTACAGGTATTTCAGCTTCTCAAGATCCGTTGCAAGGACATCCTCTTTGAGATAACCGGAAGTAAAAAGCGCATCCGGCCTTGTAGATATGGATTTCAGCAGCTGTTTAGAGGTCATGGCCCTGTTCCCGGTGAAATATACCCTCTTTATCCTGACTCTCGTTTTTTCGTCTATAGTAAAGGTTATTTTGGCGGTATTTTTTTCACTGTCAATTTTTATATCGTATTTCGCGTCGGCAAGCTGGTAACCCTTTTTCTTGTACATCTCTTTTATAAGCTCTATATCATTCTTTAATTTTGTCTCATCCAGCATGTCGTTTTCAGAGGATTTTATCTCCTTCTTCAGCTTCTCTGATTTGTATGCCCTGTTGCCGATAAATAAGACCTGGCTTATCAACGGCCTTTCTGCCACCACAAATGTAACGGCTGTGCCCGTCTCATAGTCTTCCGTCTCTATAGAGATATCGGTAAAAA
The DNA here is from genome assembly GCA_964421145.1 of uncultured Planctomycetia bacterium. Lineage (GTDB taxonomy): Bacteria > Omnitrophota > Gorgyraeia > JABMQH01 > JABMQH01 > CAYQVM01. The sequence goes on along the minus strand of CAYQVM010000035.1, from coordinate 6,566 downwards.
ATCCGAGGCTAAAAAGCCTTTTTAAATCGGCGTTCAACTGTTCCTGCGAAAAAATATCTCCGGGTTTCGTCTTGATCTTTGATAATATAGTAGCCGAACTGATTGCCTTATTTCCCTTTACCTTGATAACGGCTATGGTTTTTTGTCCAGCCGCCGCCTGCTGCAGCGCCTCCTGGGCAAAGCTGCTGGAAAAAAATCCGCCCACTATTAGAAAAACAGCGCATACTATAGATTTAGTCTTCATAGCTATACCCCTCTTTAAAACCAGCTGCCGCCGCCCTTTCCTTTGAAAGGTTTTCAAACCTGGCAAATTCCGATATAAACGCGAGACGAACCGTGCCGACAGGGCCGTTTCTCTGTTTTGCTATATTCACCTCGGCAAGGCCTCTGTTTTCTTCCGTCTCATTATAATATTCCTCTCTCAAAAGAAGCGCCACCAGATCCGCGTCCTGTTCTATCGCCCCTGATTCCCTCAGGTCGGAAAGCTGCGGCCTGCGGTCGGAGCGTTGTTCCACCGCCCTTGAAAGCTGGCTGATGGCTATAAGCGGAAGATTGAGTTCCCTTGCCAGCGCCTTTAGGGAGCGTGAGATTTCCGAGATTTCCTGCTGCCTGTTCTCTGACCTCTGTGGGCCTCTCATAAGCTGAAGGTAATCAACTATTATCAACCTGATCCCATGCTGTGATTTGAACCGCCTTGCCTTCGCCCTAAGCTCAAGAAGCGAGAGGGCCGGTGTATCGTCAATAAATATAGGCGCCTCCGAAAGCTTGCCTGCCGCGTTTGTAAGGTGCGGCCAGTCAGACTGGGATAGGAAGCCGCTGCGGACCCTTTGGGCATTCACCTTCGCGTGCGAACAAAGCATCCTGTGGACAAGCTGCGCCTTCGACATTTCAAGCGAAAAAAATACCAATGGTATTTTTGCTGTAACACCGACGTGCTCCGCTATGCAGGCGGCCAGGGCGCTCTTGCCCATAGAGGGCCTTCCGGCTATAACTATAAGGTCGGAATCTTGAAGGCCGGTGGTTATAGCGTCAAAATCAAAAAACCCGGTCGGGATCCCGGTTATTTTTTCCTTTTTCTGAAAGAGAAGGTCTATTTTTTCAATGTTGGCTTTTATGAGATCCTTGATATGGACGATATTGGAATCAACTTTTCTTGAAGCAACTTCAAATATAAGGCGTTCCGCCCTATCCACAAGCTCATCCACATCGGAATCCGGCTCAAAACTTTCCTGGACAATCTGCGTGGCGGTAGATATCAGATGCCTCAGGACCGCCTTTTCCTTGACTATCTTCGCGTAATAAAGGACATTTGCCGAGGTGGGGACTGAATTCGCCAGGCTTGTTATGTATGAGGGCCCGCCTACTTCATTAAGGCCGCCGGTCTTTTTTAATTCCTCGATCAGGGTAATGAGGTCTACCGTTGTGCTGGTATTATATAAATTTATGATTGCGGAAAATATCTTTTTATGGGGCCCTTTATAAAAACAATTCTCATCAAGGCACTCTATCGCCTTGGAAATAGCGTCTTCTCCCATTAACATGGAGCCCAGGACCGCGATCTCCGCCTCTATGTTGTTGGGCGGAACTTTTTCTATAACCTCTGATATGGCAGGCATCTTATTCTTTTACCACCCAGATCTTACAAGTCACCGTTATCTCCGGGTGCAGTTTTACGGGCACCTGATATATGCCGAGTTTCTTTATCGGTTCTTCCAGATTGATATCTTTTTTGTCCACAAATACGCTTTCGGCCTCCAGGGCCTTCTGTATCATCTCGGCGCTGACCGATCCGAACAGCCTGTCTTCCTCTATGACCTTGACCGCAATAGTAAAGGAGACGCCCGTCAATTTCTGGGCCAATACCACCGCATCTTCTTTCTTCTTTTTCAGCAACTGGGCGTTTTTTTTCTTTTTTTCTTCTATCACCTTGACGCTGTTTGAGTTAAATTCGACGGCGATTCCGTTCGGGATTAAAAAATTCCTCGCGTAGCCGCGCTTAACATTAACAACATCTCCTAAAACGCCCAAATTCGGCACGTCCTGCGTTAATATCGCTTTCATAGTTGCCTTTCTTGATTCAATTAGACTACTACAAACGGCAATAGCCCTATCATCCTGGCCCTCTTTATCGCCTTTGCCACTTTCCTCTGATGTTTCGCGCAATTCCCTGAAATCCTGCTGGAAACTATTTTGCCCCTCTCGGTGATGTATTTCTGAAGCACCGGCGTATCCTTATAGTCTATCACAGGAATCTTCTCAACGCAAAATCTGCATTCGCGTTTCCTAAATATGGGCCTTCTTGACGGCCCTTTTCTTTTCAGCCTCTCGTTTGTCCTTCTCATGTCTCTCCCTTTTGATTTTTAGAACGGGACCTCCTCGTTCGGATTTTTAATATCCTGGTTTTCATTTTCAAGGCTCGGCGCTGTCTGTTCGTGCCCCTGCAGTTCGGGCGGGGTTTCTGTCTTGCCCCTGCCGAGGAACTGCACGTTATTGGCGATTACTTCTATGGTGGAACGCTTCTGGCCGTTCTGGTCCTCCCAGGTGCGCGACTGAAGCCTCCCCTCCACAAAAACGGGGCTGCCTTTTGACAGGAATTCCCCGCAGACCTCTGCCCGGCGCGCCCATACAACAACCCTGACGAAACAGACCTCTTCCTTCTTCTCCCCGGCCTGGTTCACGTACGCCCTGTTAGAGGCGACGGTGAATGTCGTAACCGCGGTGCCGGAGGGGATGTATCTCAATTCCGGATCGCGCGTCAGGTTCCCGATCAGAAATACCTTGTTCAGATTTGCCATAACACACCTCTTTTATTCGCTCTTTTTCGTAATCATGGCCCGCAGGATATCCTCATTCAACCTGTATATCTTGGTCAAATCGGAAATCTTCTCCGGAGTTATTTTGAAATTCAATTTATAATAAACGCCCTCTTTGTTTTTATTGATCGGATAGGAAATGTTTTTCCTCCCCCACTTCTCAATATTCTCTATTTTGCCGCCGAGCTTGGTTACCTCGCCCTCTATATGGGTCAGGAGCTTAGCAGATGCCTCATCCGTCAAAGTGGCCTTTGTTATAAACAAGCCCTCATAGTCATTCAATTCTCTCACCTCCGATTTGCCCTAGTTTTACTTAACCCGCAAATCATCCCGAGCTTCCCTGGTCTTACTTAATCTGAAGCGAGGGAATTCTGAATTTTTAGTGTTGAATTTATTCATCGCGGCCTCGATGCCTTCTTCCAGCCAGATATTAATGGCTTCGGCCGACCTATCTAAAACCCCTTGCAATACCTTCCTCTCGCCCAAAGTGAATTTGGACAAGACGTAATCTCTTAAAACCGCACCCTTATCAACGCCGATGCCTATCCTTAAGCGGTTAAAATCCCCGGCGCCTAATTCATCGATTATCGACTGCAGGCCTTTATGGCCTCCGGCGCTGCCGCTTGAGCGGAATCTTATCACGCCCAGGACCAGATTAATGTCATCGCACACAACAAGCACATCCCGAACGCCAACCTTAAACTTGCGGATCGCCTTGGCTATGGCAACGCCTGAGTTATTCATGAAAAGCTGCGGTTTTAAAAGAACTGTTTCTTTCGGGCTTTTCTTTTTCTTGCCGAAATTATCCACCGCAAGAAAACCGACATTGTGCCGGGTCTTTCTATATTTAAAACCGGGGTTTCCTAACCCGATAATTAACTTCACTCTACTTCTTTTCTTCCTTAGGAGGCGCTTCTTTCTTTGTCTCTTCCTTCGCCTTGGGCTCCTCTGCGCCTTCCTCTTCAACTTCCTTCTTCTTCCTGATCAGCTCCGGCTCTTCGGGAGCGACCTCTGCAGGGGCCACTTCAGCTACCTTCTCAACAAACGGCGGCTTGACAGACATCGCAATCATGGAAGGATCCTGCAATATCTTAACCCCTTCCACCGGCTTGATATCCTTTACAAAAACCGAATCGCCTATTTTCAGAGCGGAGATATCGACTTCCAGCTTCTCCGGTATCTGCGTGGGCAGGCATTCGATATCTATTTCCCATATGATGCGCTCAAGCGTGCCACCTTCTTTAACGCCGGCCGCCTCGCCTTTCGGCTCGAGCTTCACCTTGAATTTAGAGGTTTCGGTAAGAGAGATCTCGTTAAAGTCTATATGGATTATATGCCCCTTGACGGGATTCCTCTGAATCTCTTTTATCATTACCGTCTTGTCTTTTTTCGCCTGGCCCGAAATCTTGAGATTAATAATGACGTTGGTTCCCGCCTTTGTGCCTATAACCTTCATAAAATCCTTTTGGGAAAGTTTCAGGCTCAGGTTGTCGTTACCGCCTTTATACACAACAGCCGGAATGAATCCCTGCAGCCTCAGCCGCTTTACAAGTTGTTTTCCTTTCTCCTCTCTAAGTTGTGTTTCCAGATCAATGCGTTCCATTACAATTTTCCTCCTTTAACTAAATAAACAACTCACAGACTCTTCGTTGTGAATCCTCTTTATTGCCTCGGCCAATAAGGGCCCGATAGACAATACCTTGATATTCTTAAGCTTCTTTTTATTATCAAGCGGTATCGTGTTTGTCACGATCAGCTCTTTAATCGTGGATTTTTTAATCCTCTCTATCGCGGGCCCTGATAAAATAGGATGCGTTATGGTCGCGTAAATATCCTTTGCGCCGGCTTTTTTGAGGGCGGCGGCCGCCTCTACCAGCGACCCTGCCGTCGCTACTATGTCATCCACTATAACAGCATTCTTACCCTTTACCTCTCCGAGGATATGCACGACCTCTGCCTCTTTGTCGCTTATCCTGCGCTTGTCCACAATAGCAAGGGCGGCCTTAAGCCTCTTCGCGTAGGCCCGGGCCATCTTTATCCCACCGACATCCGGCGATACCACCACAAGATTCCTGATACCCAGTTTTGTGAAATAATCCACAAACACGTTAACGGCATGCAGGTTGTCCAGCGGTATATCGAAAAACCCCTGTATCTGTCCCGCATGCAGGTCTATCGTCAGGACCCTGTTCGCGCCCGCCACGGTAACAATATTGGCCACGAGTTTCGCGGTAATAGGCACCCTCGGCTGGTCTTTTCTGTCCTGTCTTGCATATCCGTAGTGCGGCAGGACCGCCGTGATCCTCTTGGCAGAGGCGCGTTTAAGGGCATCGATAATTATCAATAATTCCACCAGATTATCATTTACAGGTGGGCAGGTCGGCTGTACAACAAACACATCCTTGCCGCGCACGTCCTGCTCGATCTTGACCCTTATCTCTCCTTCGCTGAATTTCGCTACCATTGCCTTACCCAGATCTATCTCAAGGTAATTACAGATCTCGTTTGCAAGCTCAGGGCTTGCGTTTCCGGAAAAAACCAACAGTTCGCCGTTATCCATATTTTATCTCCTGGTATTTTTTGTTCTGTTTTTATTTTTACCGCCGGGAGATGTGATAATTTCTCCCGCGGAGATGTTTGCGCCTTTGCCGATATTTGAATCCCCTATATAACAGTGATGTTTTATAACCGCTCCTGAACCGACACAACTCTTTACTATCTCAACAAAATTGCCGATTTCGACTCCGTCGTTTATAACCGTGCCCGGCCTGATCCTTGAAAACGGGCCGATCTTGCATTTTTTGCCGATGCGGACATTGCTCTCTATGACTGTAAACGGGTAAATGATGGTATCCTGGTCAATCTCGACATCGTTATAGATATGGGTAGTGATGGGGTCTATTATCCCGACCCCCTGTTCCATAAATCGCTCCAGTATCCGGTTCTTGGCCAACGTCTGCGCCCTGGCCAGGTCCATTCTGGAGTTTACGCCTATTGCCTCTTCCGGATTTTCCGTATGTATAGATTCTACTGAGAGCTCTCGCTTCGCAAAAATTTCAACAGCATCCGTAAGATAATATTCCTTCTTCGGGCCTTTGGGCCTCAAGGTTCCAAGCGCCCTAAAAACTTCTTTCGCATTAAAACAATATACACCTGCGTTTATCTCCTGTATCATCTTCTCGTATAAAGAGGCGCCGGCCTCTTCAACAATCTTTATAATATCATTTTTCTCGTCTCTTACAATTCGTCCGTATCCCTTCGGATCTTTAAGCGTTACCGTCAGCATGGTGCAGGCGGCCTTGCTCGTCCTGTGTTTTTCAACGAGCCTTTCCAGGGTCTGTGTAGTCAATAAAGGGGTATCTCCGTACAGGACCAGGACATCACCACTGAAACTACCCAGCGCCTTTTTTGCCTGCAAAAGCGCGTGGCCTGTGCCAAGGAGCTGCTTCTGAAATATTACGCGAAACCCTTTAGGTAAGCGAACCTTGGCGCCTGTCCAGTTCTGGTTATTGATAACTATAAAACCCTTGTCTATTCCTATGGCCTTTATGTCATCCAGGACGTATTCAAGCATTGACTTGCCGTAAATCTTATGCAGCACCTTCGAGAAGCCTGAATGCATCCGTGTGCTTTTTCCAGCCGCCAATATTACCGCAACCATCTTGCTCATAATCTATTTTCAACATTGGCTGGGAGGTCTGGATTCGAACCAGAACAGCGAGCTCCAAAGGCTCGAGTGCTACCATTACACAA
>CAYQVM010000034.1:0-8991 GCA_964421145.1 uncultured Planctomycetia bacterium | reverse complement strand
AGGCCAAGGCCTACACCCCTCCCAACGTCCTTTGTGGTGAAAAAAGGGTCAAAAATCTTGGCCGCTATGTTGTCTGAAATCCCTTCCCCTTCGTCTTTGATTTCTATTTTTATCCAGTCATCGGTTATGGAAAACGTGATATTAATTTCACCGCTTTTTTTAGCTTTTTTGATAGCGTCGAGGCTGTTTAATATGATGTTGGTAAAAACCTGCTCCAGCTCATTCTGGTTGCCCATGACGAAATAGGCGTCATCGTTGGCTTTTATGTTTAATTTTATGTTATCCTGCTCAAGCTGATAGCCGATGAATGACATAACATTTTTGACTACATCAAGCAGATTTATCTTTGTTATCTGCGTTGTTTCAAGTGGTTTGCGCGCGTAGGTCATCAGCTTCTGGACTATTGTTCTGCAACGCTTGGTAGCCTCCTCTATCAACTCGAGAGACTCCCTGTCTAATTTATCGTCTATCGTACTGGAGGTCAACAGCATCTGCACATTGGTCAATATGGCGGTAAGCGGGTTGTTGATTTCATGCGCCACACCGCCGGCGAGCGTGCCGACAGTAGCCATCTTTTCCGCTTGGATGAGTTGCCTCTGGACATCAACGAGCTCCTTGGTCCTTTGCCTTACCAGATCTTCCATATTTTCATAAAGAGAGGCGTTTTCTATGCCAACGGCTATCTGGTTCGCGAGGATGGCAAAAATATTTAAATCCTCCGGAGAATAGCTTCTTCCAAACAGCTTATCTCCCAGTATAAGAAGATTCAATAATTTGCCTTCAAGAAAACTGGGTACAACCACAGCGGCGCCTAAACTCTCCATTTCTTTTTTTATCTCTTTTAAGTAGGGATCCGGGCTAATTTCTAATTTTTGTTTTATCTCTTCATAAACTAAGGGCTCTTTTTGAGTTGCCAGCCAGGTAACTATTGAGCTTTCATGGCTTATAAAAACAGCACAGCCTTTTTTTTGATTATAAGCTGCCCTTAATGCGTAGTATTTGTTTTTGTCGTCATAAAGGTATATTTCCAGATGTGAAATACGCACGTTCTTGGAGACAATATTCACAATCATGTCCAGCAATGTCTGCAGATTGCGGATGCGCGTCATCTCCATCCCGGCTTGTTTCAGGACTTCATGATAATTCCTCTGCTCCTTGAGCAGCCTGTCTTCGGCCTTACGTTGAATATATATAAAAATAAACGGTCCTATAGTAGCTAACGTCGCTATCAGGCCGGAAGGCACCAACCACCAATTGTCTCCGAATATATCAATAAACCAGTATTTAAAACGCGCGGCTATGGCAAAAGGCAGCCCCAGAAGCAATGTATAAACCACTACAAAAATTCCTGTGCGGGTAACAGCGACTTTTATATCCATTATGGTATATTTTGCGATTGCATAAGTCATCGGAATACAATACAGGCTGACTCCCAAATTGCCTATACCCGGATATAATTTGATTCCAAAGCACGGAAGAAAACACGTAACACCGCTTACAAATCCTATTAATGTAGCAAAATAAAAATATTTCAGTTGATTTCGCTTAAGGCCGGAGGAGGTTTTTGATGCCCGAAATAATTTGTATTCGGCATAAATAAGCAGGCCGACCCAATAGGCTATGAAAAGATACCATACAGGTCCAGGTGATGTGATCCAGTAAAACGAGGAAAATATAAATCCAAGGTCACCCAGAAACAGGTCTCTGCTTACAAAATTTACTATCACAAAAAAGAAACTAAGCGCATATAGTGCTAAAAGAACCTTTTTTTGCTTAATCTCCAGAAATGTGTAAACAAAATGCCAGAATAAAATTGGAATAAAGATTACACCTACGTATGCTATCCGGGCCCATAAAAGCGCGTTATCTTTATCCAGCGTCGAGGTATATCTATAGCCCCCGTACCCCCATATTACCGCGAACAACAGAAAAAATGCCCAATGCTTATTTAGCTTTTTATTTCCGCCTTTCAAATAGACCCATATCGCCATTGAAAGGTTTGAAAAAGCCACCATTAATCCCGATACGGCAAAAAAATGCATCAGTTTTTCCTCTACGCACTATACAGATTTTTCGCGAATTTTTTAGCTAACGCTATTAGCGTAACAATCGGCGGTAAGCCGGGAGCTTCGGGCAATACACTGGCGTCGCAGACATAAAGCCCCTTTATTTTTGTTTCCAGATTTTTATTAACTACTTCGCCTATTGCCGCCGTGCCTCCGGGATGGGCCCCGCGAATCTTTGTTTTAAATATTGATTTAGGAGCAACTCCAGCGGCAACTAGTATTTGTTTTGATGCCTCTGCCCCTTTGTGTAGTTTCAGCGTATCCAAGGAAGTAAGTCTTTTTTCCACAACTCCTGTCCTGTCGACCTTTCCAACGCTGTCATCTTTTATCTTTGTCATTATGCCAAGCATCCGTTTGCTTCGCATAGCCTTAAAGATATCCCTAAAATATACCGTTGAGATTAAAGCTAAGGAGCAGTCAATAAACGGAGATAAAAGAAACCCCTCTTTTTCATTATGATACACGGATGCCATTGTTAACTCCGATGAAGATCCAATATCTTTGGTTATACCAACGGTTACATTAAAAAGGTCTAAAAAAAGTCTTTGGCCAGCCTCAATTCCGGACTTTTGTAAAATTATAGGCGTGCCGATTCCGCCGGCGGACAATACAATAGTATTCGCAAAGAACTCTATTTTCTTATTGGTTTTATCCCGACACTCTACACCGATAGCCTTATTATTTTTAGTTAGTACTCTCGAAACACTCATTCCTCCCATTGAGTGCGCCCCCGCATTTTCCGATTCTTTAAGGTATTTCATTGCGGTCCATTTTGCGTCCGGGCAACACCCTAGCACGCAGCGTCCGCATGAGATGCATTTCTCGAAATTTATATATTTTGGCATAGGATGCATCTGAAAACCGATTCTGTTTGCGGCATCTATAATTTTTTTTGTTCCGTTGCCAATATGAGATTCGGGCACGGGTTTGATATTAAGTTCCGCCTCTGTTTCTTTTAATTCTTTACTTATGTCTATGCCTAAATTTTTTAACTCTTTTTCCAAAGACCTCACGCCGTTACCGCAACTTATGATAGATGTACCGCCTCCCATAATAGCTCTATAGTAGATCACACCTTCTTTCGTGCGACTTCCTACCCCCAGCTTATCATAAAATCTCAAGGCTTTCATTTGGGAACCGATTGTATCGAGAGGAAAATATTGCCCTTTCTCAATAAGGAGGATTTTTTTGCCATTTTTTGCTAACTCTTTGGCTACGGTTGCGCCACCTACCCCAGAGCCTATTATGATAATATCTGAATCGATAACCATATTTGTTTAGATTTTAACAGCTTCTTTCACTTTTTCCAGCATCGCCGTGTCCACTAGCTTGTGCCCCCAGTAGAAGTCCGAGACTTCAAAGCCGTGTTTTCTGCCGAGCTGGCGGATCTCGTCCATCTTCGCGGGCGTGATGTTGCCGCGGCCGAAGCTGAAGTTCTCGAAGCGCTTCTCAAGGGCGAGTATGATCGCCTCGGCGAAACAGCCGTAGAGCGTATCCGTAGCGGGCAGGCCTGTATCGACGGGAAAGGTTACCGGCGTGGGCGTTTTGCACAGGCCGCCTGAGAATATAAGTATGTCCTGGCGCGTGGTCGGCGCGTATGAGACGTTTTTCGGGTACCCGACGTCGCAGATGATCGCGCCCGGCTTGAACCAGTCTATTTCAAGGATGGAGTGAGTCGAGCTTGCCGCCGTAATAATAATGTCCGCGTCCTTTACAGCCGCGTGATTATCGGTCGTGGTCAGAATCTTCGCCTTGCGCCTCTTTGATAATTCATTGCTGATGATCCGCAGGTTTATCTTGGTGCGGCCCGTAATGGTAAGCTGCTTTACCTTGTCCGTTAACGCGCGGGCGCAGGCGCTGCCGATGTCGCCGGTGCCTCCGATGATGGCGGCATTGGCGGCGGCCATGTCTATCTTAAGTAGTTCGGCGGCCTTATATATGCCGTCCACGGCCATTGCAGCGGCAAAGGTGTTGCCGGTTGTTACGGCCACGTCCACTTCATGAGTGATTTCCTGGCCTATCCTCTCGGCCACTATGGAGGTAAACCCGCCAAGCGTTACTATGCCGACGCCGTATTTTTCGGCTATCCTGCAGGCCCTGACAACCTTGGAAAATATCGCCCAGATGTCCTTTTCTATCATGTCGGGGATAAAAGTGGCCACTATGAAGCAGCCCTTGGTGCTTTCTCCTGTCTTTGACCTGAAGTTCTCAATATCGTACATCTTAAACGAAGGCGTTACGTTGAAAAGGTGGCTTAAAAATTCACGGGAAGGCAGTTTCAGGGCCGGGTTCAACATATGGAAGCAGCTTTCAAGGTGGTAGTAATTGTAAAAGTGCCCGATGACGCCAAAACCGGCTATCTTGTCCACCGCGCCCTGTTTATACGCGCGATAGCGAAGCGATATCAGCCTTTTTTCTATCGCCTCCAGTATTGCCTCGAAGTTCCTTGAAAGGAGTTTTTTGATATAGGCGTTGGCAAAGTCCTTGATAGCGGGGAGGGATATTTTCAGATAGGCGTTAACTATGACCTCTGTGCCCTCGCTGTGCGGCCGGAATATCCATTCCCCGTAGAATCTCTCAAGGTCGCCCTCGGTGGCCTTAAAAAGGATCAGCCCCTTATCCAACATGAGCGTGTCTTCCTCTACCCAGCTTATCGGGACTTTGTCCACCTGCACCAGCCACTTTGTTTTGGTTTTATTGCGGGATTTACTGATGACGGAAACCTCTTTTATGCTCGGGATATAGCTTGGGAAATCATAGACGCGGGTAAGCAGCCGTATTATCCTCCATGTACCGGCGGGGATAACCCTTGAGACCGTTATCTGGATCATATCATTATCCGGCATGAATCATCTCCTGAATGTTATTTTTTACTCTGGATGTCCCCTCCTGCAGATGGACGTCATCAACAACGTCATCGAACTCCTTAAGCAGGTATTGAGGCCTGCCTATCTTAACCTTGATAGGGCTGAACAATTTAGGGAACCTGGCCTTTGCCGGCAGGGCTTCATAGGCGCCGATTATAGCGCATGGCACGATGGGCCGGCCAGTTCTCATTGCCAACATCGTGGCGCCCCTGCGGAATTCTCTTAGCCGGCCGTCATGGGCGCGGGTCCCCTCGGGGAAAAGTCCCACATTTTTGTTCTGTCCTAACAGATCAATGAGCGTGTCGGATGAACGTCCTGTAGCCAGCGTATTTGTGCCCAGCATGAACCAGCGCGTCCGCGCCGCCGCGTGGAACTCCCTCAGGGCGAGCCAGTAGATCCTCTTTGGTATGGCTAATCCGACCACAAAAGGGTCGAGAAAGCTTGTGTGATTGGCGACTACTATAAAGTTTGTTTTAGCAGGCAAATTTTCTCTCCCCTCAACCTTTAGCCTAAATAATAATTTAAAGAGAATTATGGTAATAAACCTGACCGGCCAATACCACATAATCTTTATATTATCTTAACCCAATACCTTAAATAGATAGGTTAATATTTAAAAAGTTAAATGGGATTAAGAAAATTTGCTAATTAGAGTATACCTGATAAATTTGGAATTGTCAACCCAGCCCCTCCTGCTGACCCAGTTGCTTTCTATAGGAGGGGCTGGGTCAAACTACTTGGTCTTCAGAGTGGATAAAAAATGTCCTATCCTGCTCAAAGCCTCTTTTATGGTCTGGAGGCTTGAGGCATAGGACATGCGCACGTAACCTTCGCCCGAATGGCCGAAGGCGGTCCCCGGCACTACCGCTACCTTCTCCTGCTTAAGGAGAGTGGTCGCGAATTCCTGTGACGAGAGGCCTGTGGATTTTATGGACGGCAGGACGTAGAACGCGCCCTCCGGTTTATGGCAGGTAAGGCCGATCTTGTTTAGGCCGTCAACGATGATCTCCCTGCGCCTTCTGTACTCCTTCTTCATATCCTCGACGGACTTCTGCCCATGTTTGAGTGCTTCAATCGCGGCCATCTGGCCCATTATGGGCACGCACATGATGGTGTATTGATGGACCTTTGTCATCGCCGCGATTATCTCGGCCGGGCCGCATGCGTAGCCTACGCGCCATCCGGTCATGGCATATGCCTTGGAGAAGCCGTTTAGGTAAACGGTCCTCTTTTTCATGCCTGGCAGGGTCGGGAAAGGCGTGTGCTCGAAATCATAGGTTAACTCGCCGTAGATCTCATCGCTTATGACCAGTAAATCGCGTTTTTCGATCACCCTGGCAAATTCCATCAACTCTTTTTTTCTGTATGAGGCGCCGGTAGGGTTTGAGGGATAATTTAAAAGTATGGCCTTTGTTTTTTTATCGCAGGCCGCCTCAATCTGCTTCGGCGAAAGCTTAAAGCCGTTTTCCTTATCGGTCAACAGCGGGATCGATTTACCGCCTGCAAGTTCAGTCAGGGGCTGGTAAGAGACGTAACACGGCTCAGGTATCAGCACCTTGTCGTTTCTGTTCAGGAGGGTCCGCATGACCAGGTCCTTTGCCTCGCTCACACCGACGGTAATAAGTATCTCCTCCTCGGGGTCGTAATCAAGGCCGTGGCGGTGCTTTAGGTAGCGCGAGAGCTCTTTCCTGAGCTCAAGCAGGCCCTTGTTGGACGTGTATGAGGTGTAGCCCTCTTCAAGCGAGAATATGGCCGCCTCGATTATGTTCCAGGGCGTGACAAAGTCCGGCTCACCCACACCCAGAGACACCACGTCCTTCATCCCTATGACAAGGTCAAAAAACTGGCGTATGCCGGAGGGCGGCGCCTTCTGAACAATTTTGGAAATGTTATACTTCATCGTCATAATGAAATCGCAAGCCGCCTGTCCCGGCTCTTTCCCTTCAATACATCTCCGTCTTCCTTGTATTTCTTAAGCAGAAAATGCGTCACTGTGCCGCGCACGTTCTCCATTGGCGCGAGTTTTTCAGCAATGAAGCTGGCAATGGTATGGATGTCCTTTCCCTCCACGACCAAAAGCAGGTCGTAGCCACCGCTCAACAGATAGCAGCTTGCCACCTCGGGAAACAGATAAATCCTCTCGGCGATATGGTCAAATCCGACGTTCTTCTGGGGCGTGACCCTGACCTCTATGAGGGCGCGCACTTCCGATTTATCGCTTTTAACCAGCTCTTTATTTATTACCGTCTTGTATTTTAATATTACGCCGTCCTTCTCGTATTTCTTCATTGCGGCCTTGACAGCGCTTGCCGATTTTCCGGTCATCTTGGCAATCTCTTCGGGCGCGATCCTCGCGTCTTTTTCTAGTATTTCAAGTATTTCATCCATTTTATCCTCCTCTAATTTTTATTATATTACCATTAATTCCCATATTTATCAACCCTAAAACTCTATCCCTTTTCTTGCCGGTATGCCCTTTCCAAACGGGTGTTTTAGCGCCTTCATTTCCGTCGCATAGTCGGCGCAGGCGATGATTTTCTTTGAGGCGCCCCTGCCGGTGAGGACCAGTTCCACGCATTCCGGCTTATTCCTGATGATGTCAATGACCGTTTTCTCGTCTATAAATTTCTGGCTGCAGCCGATGAGCGCCTCGTCCAGGATAACAAGGTCCCAGGCGCCGCTGTCTATCGCCCTTTTTACCTCTTCAAGCGCCTTTTTTATTTTCGGCTTAAGCGTCTCCGGGCGCACCTTTTTAAAACAGGGATGGCTTATGTTAAACCTTTTAAATCTGAAATTCCCGCCTAATCTCCTGATTGCATCTGCCTCCCCGCACGGGAAAAGGCCGTCCTTAAAAAACTGAAAAAAACAGACCTTGAGGCCGCAGCCGCATGCCCTCATGCCGAGCCCGAGCGCCGCCGTGGTCTTGCCCTTTCCCTCGCCTGTATAAATATGGACCAGCCCTTTTTTCAGGTTCATGCCTATTTTGCTATAAACATTGAAAACGCGCCCTTTCCGAAGAGGCACACCGCCATTACGATAACGCCGGCGATTACAACGCCTAGGAATATGGCCGGCAAGGCATACCGGAACTTTATCTTAAACAAACTTGCCGCGATGCATCCGCTCCAGGCGCCTGTCATAGGAAGCGGCACGGCGACAAATAGCATAAGGCCTATTGCCTCGTATTTTTGTATGAGGTCGCCCTTCTGTTTTGTCTTCTCAAACAGCCAGTCAAAAAATCTTTTCCAGGGCCTGAATTTTCTAAGCGCGTTAGAAACGGGCACCAACAAAAACAGCGTCGGGATAATAATCAGGGAATTCCCCAGGATAGACAGCAAAAACGCCTTTAGCGGCGAAAGCCCCATAGCCAGCGCCACTGGTATTGAGCCCCTGAGCTCTGCTATGGGCAGGGCCGCTACTACTATCGTTATCCACTCTTTTGAAAATCCTTTTAACAACGTTACGATAGGCTCAATCATGCCACTCCTTCTTTCCAACCCTCTTCGCCTATCAGGGGGACGAAGACGCAACCGCATACCTCTGTTGAGATCGTTTTGTCTTTTCTTTTTTCCACTACGGTCAGGACCTGGCTGTAGACGTCCCCGATGGGAATTACCAGCCTGCCGTTGTCGGCCAGCTGTTGTACGAGCGAGTACGGGACCTTGGGCGCGCCGGCCGTTACGAGTATCGCGTCATAAGGGCCGCGTTCTGCCCACCCGACCGACCCGTCGCCGGTCTTTATCTCTGAATTTTTGTAACCCATGGCCGCCAGCGTTTCGCGCGCCTGGTCGGCGAGCAGCTTAAACCTCTCTACGGTGAACACTTTCTTAGCCAGCTCGGCGAGGATAGCTGTCTGATAACCGCTGCCTGTGCCGACCTCCAGGATGTTTTCGCCGCCCTTTAGCTTCAGGCTCTGCGTCATTAGCGCCACCATATACGGCTGTGAAATGGTCTGGCCCTCGCCTATGGGAAGCGGGTAATCCGCGTAGGCCTCGCCAATCAGCATCTTGGATACAAACCTGTGCCTGGGCACCTTGCGGAACGCCTCCAGGACGCGC
>CAYQVM010000033.1:8408-9416 GCA_964421145.1 uncultured Planctomycetia bacterium | reverse complement strand
AAGAGGCAGGTGGGTACGCATATGCACGTTTCAAACAATTTCTTTAGCGAAGAACAGGGCAGGCTCGCGGAGCTTATTATAAAAAATTCTTTTGACGGGAAGGTGTTTTTTGCGAATTCGGGCGCCGAGGCCAATGAGGGCGCTATTAAACTGGCCAGGAGATACGGCAATCCCACAAAGAGATATGAGATCATAACCATGGAGAAGTCCTTCCACGGCAGGACTTTTGCATGCATCTCGGCTACGGGACAGGATAAGGTCAAGGTCGGATTTGAGCCCTTACTGGAAGGGTTTAAAACAGTGCCTTTTAATGACCTCGCCGCCGTTGAAGATACAATATCTAACAAAACGATAGCTGTCATGTTAGAGCCGGTACAGGGCGAGGGCGGAATAAATATAGCCTCCCGGGAGTATCTGACAAAGCTAAGGAAGTTATGCGACGAGAAGGATATGCTTTTGATATTTGACGAGGTCCAGACAGGGATGGGCAGGACAGGAAACTTTTTTGCTTTTCAGAATTACGACATCAAACCCGATATCATGACGCTGGCAAAGTCATTGGGCAGCGGTGTTCCTATAGGCGCGGTCGTGGCCTCAAGAAGGATCTGCGATATCCTCGGACCAGGCAGCCATGCGACGACCTTCGGAGGCAGCCCTATTGTGTGCGCGGCAGGCATTGCTACCTTTGAGGCAATACAGCAGGAAAAACTGCTGGACCATGTAGGCAAAATAAGCAAATTTATGTTTGCGAGACTTGGGAAATTAAAGAAGAAATATTCAACCGTGATAAAGGAGGTCAGGGGCCTGGGCATCATGATAGGGGTGGAATTATTTATAGAAGGGGACGTGATCGCGGATAAATGCAGAGAAATGGGCCTGTTGATAAACTGCACCCAGAAGCATGTATTGAGGATCATGCCGCCTCTGGTTGTAAGGAAAGGCCAGGCAGCCAAGGCGATAAGGATATTGGACAAGGTCTTGAAAGAGATACTGAAATGAGTATGAAAA
>CAYQVM010000033.1:4546-8398 GCA_964421145.1 uncultured Planctomycetia bacterium | reverse complement strand
GGGCAACTGGGTTAGCAGGAGGGGCTGGGTGAAAAAGGATTTTATTTCAATTCAGGATTTAATAAGCCAAGATATAAAGGATATATTCCTGCTTACCGATAAGATCAAGTCCAAGCCTGAGAATTTCAAATCAGAGCTTGAAGGTAAGACACTTGCCCTGATATTCCAGAAGCCGTCAAACAGGACAAGGGTCTCTTTCGAGGTAGGGATGACGCAGCTGGGCGGCCACAGCATCTATCTGGGGCCCGATGATATAAAACTGGGTGTCAGAGAAGCCACTAAGGACGTCGCCGCTGTTTTATCCAGGTATGTGGACGGGATCGTCGCAAGGACTTTTTCCCATAAGGATATTATTGAGCTGGCGGAGAATTCGGGCGTGCCGGTCATAAACGGCCTGAGCGATCTTCTGCACCCCTGCCAGGCGATGGCCGATGTGTATACTATAAGGGAAAAGATGCCCGCTAAAAAGATAAAACTTGCCTTTGTCGGAGACGGAAACAATGTCTTGCATTCTCTTCTGCATTGTTGCGCTAAGGTCGGGATCGATGTATCGGTGGCGACGCCGAAAGGCTATGAGCCGAAGAAGGAAATAGTAGAAGAAGCCAAGATAGAAGCGGGCAAGACCGAGAGCCGGATTATATCCAGCGACAATCCGAAAGAAGCGGTAAAGGATGCGGATGTGATTTATACGGATGTGTGGACCAGCATGGGCCAGGAGAAGGAGCGCGAAAAAAGGATCAAGGCATTTGAGGCCTTTCAGGTAAATTCGGGGCTCGTTTCCCTGGCGAAGAAGAACTGTCTGGTGATGCATTGCCTGCCGGCGCACAGGGGAGAAGAGATTACGGATGATGTCCTGGACGGGCCGAATTCAATTGTAATAGATGAAGCTGAAAATAGGCTGCATGTGCAGAAAGCTATATTGTTAATGCTATTGAGGGGGAACAAATGAAGAAGGTTGTTTTAGCATATTCAGGAGGATTGGACACATCCGTTGCGATAAGATGGCTGAAGGATAAAGGGTATGATGTCATTGCGTACATGGCTGATGTGGGACAGGGCGGCGACTTAGGCGCCATAAAGAAAAGGGCCCTGGTCGGCGGCGCCTCAAAGGTTATTATACAGGACCTTAAGGAGGAGTTCGCTACCGATTTTATATTCCCGCTGCTGAAGGCAAATGCGATTTATGAGCACAAATATTTTCTCGCCACTGCCTTAAGCAGGCCTATTATAGCGAAGGGCCTTGTTGAGGCGGCAAAAAAGGAGAAAGCGGATTTTGTCGCCCATGGCTGCACAGGTAAAGGCAATGACCAGGTAAGATTTGAGGTCTCCTGCGCCATATTAAACCCGAAGATTAAAACAATAGCGCCTGTCAGGGAGTGGGAGTTTGCTTCAAGGGAATCCGAGATTGAATACGCAAAAAAGAAAAAAATACCAATAGACGTTACGAAAAAAAGCCCTTACTCCATAGACAAAAATCTGTGGGGTGTCAGCATTGAGTGTGGTGTCCTGGAGGATCCGTGGAAAGAGCCCCCGGAAGACGCGTATCAGCTGACAAAAGGCAAGGCTAAGGCCTCAAAGTCGCCCAGATACATAGAGATACATTTTGATGCGGGTATACCTGTAGAGCTGGATGGCGCGTATATGAAGCCGCTTGAACTGTTGAACGAGTTAAATGAAATAGGTTCGGACTTCGGCATCGGCAGATCAGACATGGTTGAAAACAGGCTTGTGGGCATTAAATCAAGAGAGGTCTATGAGGCGCCCGCGGCAACCATACTTGTAACGGCGCATAAGGATCTGGAGGCGCTTACGCTCGACAGGGAGATGGCCCATTTCAAGGACTCGGTGAGCTTAAAGTACGCCGAGCTGGTCTATTACGGGCTCTGGTACACGCCTCTTAAGAAGGCGCTGGACGTGTTCATAGATGCGACGCAGAAGCCGGTGACGGGCACCATAAGGATGAAGCTTGAGCCGGGCAGATGCTCCACCGTCGGCAGAAAGTCCAAGAATTCCTTATATAAAGAGGACCTGGCCACGTATACGGCGAAGGGTAAGTTTGACCAGAAACTGGCCAAGGGGTTCATTGAGATTTGGGCGTTGCCGTATAAGAAATAGCGCCATGGCCAAGGGCGGGCAGTTTGGCCGGCGGGCGGGCCTCCGGCTTAAAACGACACAATGACTGAGTAGCTGACGACGTGCGGTATCGCTTACCCCGACTTGTAGGCCCTAAAACGACTCAACTTCGATTTTAAGCCTCCGGCCCATCCCGCCGGCAACTGCCCGCCGCGCAGGCGAATAGCGGCAAAAGGAGAAACATGAGTAAAAAATTATGGGGTGGAAGATTCGAGAAACCAACGAATCCACTTGTTGAAAAATTCACTAAGTCAATACAGTATGATAAAAAGCTTCTTCCTGCTGACTTAATAGGCTCCAAACTGCATGTTGGAATATTAAAGGCGATGGGTTATTTAACATCTAATGAAGCAATTAAACTGTTGGAAGGATTAAACGAAATTAGTAGCAGCGTAACGGATGGTACCTTTGTGGCCAATGACAAGTGTGAAGATGTCCATACTAATGTACAAAATATTTTACAGGACAAAGTTGGTGATATTGCGTTAAAACTCCATACTGCGAGATCAAGAAATGATCAGGTAGTTTTTGCTACAAAAATATATTGTAAAGCAGAAATTTTCTCAGTTAAAAATATTATTTCGACATTCATATCTGAGATAGAGAAAAAATGCGCAAAAAACGATATTATTATCCCAGGTTTTACACATATGCAACATGCACAGCCTGTTTATCTTAAGGATTATCTTGGCGCATATGCAGAAATGCTCAAGAGGGATAAAGATAGATTGGATTATGTTTCAAAGCATATAAAAATAACAATGGGTGCGGGTGCATTAGCAGGTACTCCCGTTGACTGTACCAATTATGATGTTAGTGCCGAAAAAATATTGAAAGGTCTTGGAAAGCTTGATGTATTAGGCGAGAAATTTAATATTGAAGCACCTACTAATTCCCTGGATGTGGTAAGCGATAGGGATTTTGTTATAGAAGTTGTTAATGCATTATCTATTGTAGCCATGCATCTATCAAGATTAGCAGAAGATTTGATTATATGGTCAACGAAGGAATTTGATTTCATAGAGATAGACGAGGCATTTTGTACAGGAAGTTCACTAATGCCTCAGAAAAAAAATGCGGATGTTTTGGAATTAATAAGAGGATACACAGGTAGATTGTATGGAAACCTCATTAGCGTTTTAACAATGATGAAAGGGCTTCCTTTGACTTATAATAGAGATATGCAGCTTGATAAGGAGCCATTGTTTAATTCGTTCGAGATCGTTTCTGATGAACTACAAGTATTAACCGCATTGCTTAAAACTTTAAAGTTTAATAAAGAAAAAATAGATGAACATCTAAAAGATGAAGCATTGTATGCTACTGATTTAGTGTACTATCTTGTGAAAAGAGGCGAGCCATTTACAAAGGCACATACTATTATAGGAGAGCTCGTAAAGTATTCAATTCAGAACAACATCCAGATAAAAGATATGCCAGAGGATGTTCTGAAAGAAAAGTTTTCAGATAAGTTTATTAAGGCCGATATACTTAAACTTTTTGACCCGAGAGTTTCAGTTGAGTCGAAGAAGTCTATAAAGCGCTGAAATTTTTACGGGTTATGTTGTAGCGACTCAGGGGACAGCTACCAGCGGGCCTGCCCTGAGGCGTAAAATTTTGCGAGCGAGCGTAGGAATTGAATGGAGTCCGACATTTTAGGTCTTATTTTTCTTATTGGTCGGACGGCATATCATGCCATACCAATTCCAGCGAGCCGCA
>CAYQVM010000033.1:1326-4536 GCA_964421145.1 uncultured Planctomycetia bacterium | reverse complement strand
TAAAGACATATTAGCTACCTATAACCTATGGCATATCTTGAGAGCAAAATTAGGCGAAACCCACTGGCCTTGTAGCCATTGGGGAAGGGACCCGTAAAAATTTACGGATAATAATATGCACGACTTTAAATATATAAATAATCAACTGTGTTGCGAGAAAGTGAAGATAGCCGATTTGGCGAGGCGATTCGGCACGCCGCTTTATGTGTACAGCTATAATACGTTGGTAGGGCATTACTTGAGGCTTAAAGAGGCGCTGAGGGAACTTCAGCCGTTAATATGCTATTCCGTCAAGGCGAATTCTAATCTGGCGATTTTAAGGGCGTTGGTGAAACAGGGCGCGGGCCTTGATATTGTGTCCGGCGGCGAGCTTTATAAGGCAAGGCTGGCCGGCGCAAGACCTGAAAAAAT
This sequence comes from uncultured Planctomycetia bacterium, assembly GCA_964421145.1. GTDB lineage: Bacteria > Omnitrophota > Gorgyraeia > JABMQH01 > JABMQH01 > CAYQVM01. The sequence continues at coordinate 4,125 of CAYQVM010000033.1, read as the reverse complement.
TGTTTATGCGGGTGTGGGTAAAACCATTCCTGAAATAGATGCCGGACTTCGGGCCGGGATTCTGTTTTTTAACGTCGAGTCTATCCCGGAACTGGAGGCGCTGGATAAAAGAGCAAAGGCCTTAAATAGAACACCCCGCGTAGCTGTAAGGATAAATCCGGATATCGGTGCCGGGACGCATAAATATATCACGACAGGCAAAAGCCATACTAAATTCGGCCTGGATTTTAATACGGCAAGATGGATATTCATAAATTCAGGAAAATTCAGGCATGTAAGATTACGCGGCATTCATATCCATATAGGCTCTCAGATCGTTGAGTCAGGGCCGTTTGTTAACGCCATAAGACGCACACGGGATTTTGTTGTGGGTCTAAGGAACCTTGGCGTAAAAATAGAGTATTTTAACATAGGCGGCGGACTGGGGATAATCTACAAGAATGAAAAGCCGCAAACGGCCCAGGATTACGCCAGGGCGATAGTCCCGATTTTAAAAGGCACAGGCCTTAAGATTATTATGGAGCCGGGCAGGTTTATCGTCGGGAATGCGGGTATTTTGGTGGCAGGGGTAACATATCTTAAGGCCACGAAGGTTAAAAATTTCATTATTGTTGATGCGGGCATGAATGACCTGGTGCGGCCGACGTTATATGAGGCATACCATGAGATTTTGCCTGTAGTAAGACCGAATACGCAATACGCAATACGCAATACGCAATACTTCGACGTAGTCGGTCCTATCTGTGAAAGCGGAGATTTTTTCGCGCTGAATAGAAAAATGGCCCAACCGGTGCAGGGCGGCCTCCTGGCCATTATGGGCGCCGGCGCTTACGGATTCAGCATGTCCAGTAATTATAACGCAAGGCCGCGGGCCTGCGAGATAATGGTGTTCGGGAACAAAGCACATGAGATTCGCGCCAGAGAGACATGCAAGGATCTTATGAAAGGAGAGATTGTACCTAATTTTCTAAAATGAGCGAGATACAATTTACGAAAATGGTGGCTTCGGGAAACGATTTCGTTGTGCTGGATGCCGCCCGCCTGAAAACAAAGGTCAAGAGTTTTAACGCATTGGCAAAAGAGGCCTGCGACAGGAAATTCGGCATCGGCGCCGACGGGCTGCTTGTCCTGGAGAAGTCAAAAAAGGCGGACTTCGCAATGCGCATCTTCAATCCCGACGGCAGCGAGCCGACTATGTGCGGCAACGGCGCACGTTGCGCGGCATTGTTTAAGGGAAAGAGCAAAGTTAAATTTGAGACAAAGGCCGGCATCCTGGAGGCGCAGGTCACCAAGGATATGGTTAAGTTAAAAATGACAGAGCCAAAGGATTTATGGCCGAATATAGACCTGAGCATCGGCACACAATTTTACAAGATTCATTATATCCATACAGGCGTGCCACATGCGGTATTCTTTGTCGGAAATGTAGATACGATAAATGTTAAAGAAGTGGGAAAGCAGATAAGATTTCATAAGCATTTTCATCCCGAAGGCACAAACGCGAATTTTGCCCAGGCTTCAGGCGCCAACGCCATAAAGGTGAGGACATATGAAAGGGGCGTTGAGGATGAAACGCTTGCCTGCGGCACCGGTTCTGTCGCGTCCGCCCTGGCAGCCTTTTATTTAAAATTGACAAAGAAGAGCCCCATTTCTGTGGAGACAAAAAGCGGCGAAATTTTAAAAGTGTATTTTGATTATAAAAAAGATAAATTTACTAACGTCTGGCTGGAAGGCGGCGCCAGGGTGGTTTTCAAGGGGGTGTACTATGTTTAAAGGTTCAATGGTGGCGATAGTAACGCCGTTTCAAAATGACAAAATAGATGAGGCGACATATAAAAAACTGATTGAATTTCATATTAAAAACGGAACGAGCGCTATTGTTCCATGCGGTACGACCGGTGAGTCGGCCACGCTGGATTATGACGAGCACGACCGCGTTATTGAACTCACAGTTGAATACGTGAAGGGCCGGGTCCCGGTCATCGCAGGCACGGGTTCCAACTCAACCAGAGAGGCGATTATGCTTACCGAGCATGCCAAGAAGGCAGGCGCGGACGCCTCGCTTCAGGTTTCGCCATATTATAACAGGCCCACGCAGAAGGGCCTGTACGAACATTTTAAGGCGATCGCGGATGCCGTTAATATACCTATAATACTCTACAATATCGCGTCCCGAACCGGTGTCAATATCGAGCCGGAGACGATGGCCAGGATGGCCAAGGACTGCAAGAATATCGTCGGGGTAAAAGAGGCAAGCGGCAGCCTGGACCAGATGTCCAGGGTCAGACAACTGTGCCGGCCCGATTTTGATCTTATATCGGGAGATGATTCGCTTACCCTGCCTATTTTGTCGATAGGCGGGACAGGCATTATCTCTGTGGTGGCCAATATTGTCCCGAAGGACGTAGCGGACATGGTAACCGCCTTTGAAAAAGGAAATATGAAAGAGGCCCAGAGGCTTCATTATAAATTACTCGGTCTGATAAAGGCTATGTTTATAGAGACAAACCCTATTCCGGTTAAGACGGCAATGGGGCTGATGGGGCTTTGTGAGCCGGACTTAAGGCTTCCGATGTGCGAGATGATGCCGGAAAACAAAGAGAAATTGGTAAAGGCGCTGAAGGATTACAAGCTTATTTAGGAGTTTGTTATGATAAAGATATGCGTGAGCGGATCAAAAGGAAAGATGGGAGCTCGGATAATCGCACTTGCTAAAGGCGAAGCAGCCCTCAAAGTGACAGGCGATTTTGATATAGGCACAAATCCGGAGCCGCTTATAAAAGGGTGCGACTGTCTTAT
>CAYQVM010000033.1:0-1316 GCA_964421145.1 uncultured Planctomycetia bacterium | reverse complement strand
CACCGCGCCGCAGGCCACCATGGAACATCTGGCCCTGTGCGAGAAATACAAAAAGGCCATGGTAATAGGCACGACCGGTCTTTCCGATTCCGAAAAAGCCGGGATAAAGGCGGCAGCGTCAAAAATACCGATTGTGTTTTCGCCTAACATGTCCATAGGCGTTAATCTTTTATTTAAGATGATGGCGCTTGCTGCAAAGACGCTTGGGAAGGAATACAATATCAGGATAGATGAGGCGCATCACATCCACAAAAAGGATGCGCCTAGTGGGACCGCCAAGGAATTGGAGGCAATTGCCAGGTCAATCAACGCGGATGCGAAGATACCTATTAATTCCATACGGGAGGATGAGATAGTCGGCGATCACACCGTTACATTTGAAAGCGGGCTGGATATTATTAAGATATCGCACAGCGCCAAGACTCGGGATATATTCGCGAAAGGCGCGCTTGAGGCCGCCAAATTTGTCGTCGGGAAACCGCCAAAACTATACACCATGCAGGAGGTTCTGGGAATTTGATGAACCCAGCCCCTCCTTTGGAGGGTGACTGGGTAAGCAGGAGGGGCTGGGTGAATATTAAGATATCGGATAGACTAAAAAAGCTGCCGCCGTATCTGTTTGTTGAGATAGACAGGGCAAAAAACAGGGCGCGGCAGGCAGGAAAGGATATTATAGACCTTGGGGTAGGGGATCCTGACCAGCCTCCGCCTAAATTTATAATTGAGGCGCTCTGTCAGGCGGTCCAGGACCCGAATATCCACAGGTATGCCTTTGACACGGGCCAGCCCGAGTTCAGGCGCTCAATCGCAACCTGGTACAAAAACAGGTTCGGCGTTGACCTGGATCCCGACACAGAAGTTCTGCCTCTTATAGGCTCCAAAGAAGGCATAGCGCACATGCCGCTTGCCTTCGTAAATCCCGGCGATACGGTCCTGGTGCCTGAGCCGTGCTACCCGCCGTATAAAAGCGGCTCAATATTCGCGGGCGCCGATATTGAAATAATGCCGTTACTGGAAGAGAACTCCTTCCTGCCGGATATTTCAAAGGTTAAAAAAGCCAAAAAGGCAAAGCTCATGTTTGTTAATTATCCGAACAACCCGACCTCTGCGGTAGCAGAGCTTGATTTTTTCAATAAAGTCGTGGAATTCGCCCAAAAGAATAATATCATCGTGTGCCATGACGCGGCCTATTCCGAGATAAATTATGACGGATACAAACCAGACAGCTTTCTTAAGGCCGATGGGGCCAAAGAGGCGGCGGTAGAATTTCGCTCGCTTTCAAAAACATTTAACATGACAGGGTGGCGCGTAGGCTT
>CAYQVM010000032.1:4059-9508 GCA_964421145.1 uncultured Planctomycetia bacterium | reverse complement strand
AGCGCTGAAGATCAAGATAGACAAAAAGGCCGCTTTAAGCATGTATGTTGCAATATCAACCGACACAGGCTATTTCACCTATGAAAGCACCACTTCCGACACGCACAGGATTATAAGCGAGCTAGTTAAAACCGGGGTCAAGCCACTTTGGGTCGTCAACCAGCTCAACGAAAGCAAGGCCGTCAATGACTTGAAACTCCTGTGCGAGACGCTGGGCACCCTGGAAATGCATTTCGGAAGCAAGGTGGCCCTGCTTTATACCTCCCTTGGGATGTTTGAAAAATACAATCTGGGGCCGGAGAGCACGGAAGGATTTGTGAATTACGCGCGCTCCATAAAAACGTCTGACATCGCTGTATTTTTACTGGAGCGGCCCGACAAACCGGCCGAGGTGCACGTCAGTTTTAGGTCCAAGGGCAAGGTTAATGTGAACAACCTGGCTAAGCTGTTTGGCGGCGGAGGCCATCCGAACGCGGCAGGCTGCATGATAAAGGGCACCATAGAGCAGGCAAAAGAGATAGTATTGAACAGGATAAAAACATGGATGGGATATTAATAGTTGACAAACCCCAGGGGATGACGAGCCACGATGTAGTGGATTTTATCCGCCGCAGGTTCAGGATAAAAAAGGTAGGCCACGCCGGCACCCTGGACCCGTTGGCGACGGGTGTGCTTGTAGTTCTTATCGGAAGGGCCACCAAGCTCTCCAATACGCTGATGAGTAATGATAAGGAATACGAGGTCGTAATGTCCCTCGGAAAGCGGACCGATACGGGAGACGCGGACGGCAAGGTTATCTATGAAAATCCTGACTACAACAGAGTAACCCGGGAAATGATAGAGGCCGTGCTTAAAAAATTTACTGGACAGATCATGCAGGTCCCGCCGATGATGTCGGCCATCAAACACAAAGGCAAAAAACTTTATGAGCTCGCGAGGCAGGGCATTGAAATAGAAAGGCTCCCCCGGCAGATCCATATAAAAGAGCTGGTTCTGCTAAGCTACACCGCGCCCGATGCAATATTAAAAATCAGATGCTCGAAAGGCACATATGTGCGCGTCCTATGTGATGATGTGGGGCTCGAGCTCGGCTGCGGCGCCTATGTCTCGAATATAAGGCGGGTCTGGTCGGGAGATTTTTCTATCAAAGACGCTATAAATTTTAATAAACTAAGAGAACTGAGGAAAGACGAGCTGCAGCGCCTGCTTAAAAATGAAAGTTATTACAAATTTAAGACATCTTAGGAAGAAATTTACGCGGCCGGTTGTAGGTATTGGGATATTTGACGGAGTGCACCTCGGCCATAAAAGGATCCTGGATAAGGTAACCGGTTGCGCCAGGCGCCTGAAAGGGACAAGCCTTATAATAACCTTTAATCCGCATCCTGCCGGACTTTTGGATACAATCGGCGCGCCCCCGCTTTTAATCTCATTAAAACACCGCCTTAAGCTGTTTGAGGAACACGGTATTGATGCCGCGTGCGTCCTGAATTTTACGAGAGAACTTTCCGAATGCGGAGCTGTGGATTTTATAAAAAAGGTTCTCGTGAATAAAATAGGGGCGCGCTGCGTGGTTATCGGAAACGACTTCAAATTTGGCAGGAATAAAGAAGGCGGTATACAACTACTGAGGCAGATGGGGGATAGATACGGATTCCGCGTAATCGGGATGCCGCTTTTTAAAGTGGGCGGCGAAACAGTCAGCAGTACCAGGATACGCCGGCTGGTGATGGCCGGTGAGCTTAACAAGGCAGAAAGATTCCTGGGGCGGGTGGTATCAATTCTTGGAACTGTTGTCCGGGGTTCCAGGCGGGGCAGGTTGTTAGGGTATTCAACAGCAAACATAAACCCGCATCATGAGGCAATCCCGCCTTCAGGGGTATATGCCGTATACGCGGTAATTAATCGGCGCAGATACAGAGGAATACTTAACATAGGCAGACGGCCCACGTTTGACGTAAACGGCGAACCTACTATAGAAGCGCATCTATTGAATTTTAATAAGGATATATATGGGAGGGATATCGAGATCTACTTTATAAAGAGGTTGAGGCGTGAGCGGCGTTTCAAAAACAAAGAAGGGCTGATTAAGCAAATAAAGGTTGACGAGAAACGCGCTTGTATGTTATTATAATGCCTTAATATAACTGTAGCGAAACTGCATAAAATCGGAGGCAATGAGATGGCTTTGACGAAGGACAAAAAGACAGAGGTAATAAAAGACTACAAAATACACGGCAAGGATACCGGATCCGCAAAGGTCCAGGTGGCCTTGTTGACAGAAAGGATAAACACCCTGACAGGGCACTTCAAGTCCCACAAGAAGGACCATAATTCCAGGCATGGGTTGTTAAAGCTGGTCGGTAAAAGGCGCGGACTGCTCGATTATCTGAAGAGAAAGGACACAGCCACCTATTCCGACCTGATAAAAAAGCTGGATCTGAGGAAATAAAATGACAAATAAATTTTCAATCACAATCGAGGGCAAGGAAATTGTTATTGAGACGGGTAAGATGGCGAAGCAGGCGGACGGCGCGGTAACCGTCCAGCTCGGCGGCACCGTTGTGCTGGTCACAGCGGTCTATTCCAAGAAACCCAAAGAACAATATATGGACATGGTGCCCCTGACCGTTGAGTACCAGGAAAAGACCTATGCCGCGGGCAAGATCCCGGGCGGGTTTTTTAAAAGAGAGGGGCGGCCGTCCGAAAAAGAGATATTGACTGCGAGGCTCATCGACAGGCCCATAAGGCCTTTATTCCCGAAGGGTTTTTTAAATGAGGTGCAGGTAATGTCGCTGGTCCTCTCGGCCGACGGCCAAAACGACTCGGACGTCCTGGCCATCGTAGGCGCATCCGCCGCGCTGTCCATTTCAGAGATACCGTTTAATGGGCCCATCGGAGGCCTGAGGGTCGGCATGGTGGGGGGCAAATTAGTCGTCAACCCTACATTTGAAGAGCTTGGCAAATCAAGCATTGACCTTGTTGTCGTCGGAAATAAAAAAGGCGTGGTGATGCTGGAATCCGAGTCAACGGAGGTTTCGGAAGAAGCTATTCAGGAAGCGATAGATTTCGGCTGCAGCCAGTATATGAAGCTTATAGAGCTGCAGGAGCAGATGGTCAAGGCCTGCGGCAGGAAAAAGGCCTCGCCCGAATTGAGGAAGATAGACCCCGCTTTGATAGAGAAACTGCGCGGCGAAGCCACGAAGAAGATAGGCGAGATCTATAAACTTTCCCAGCGAGAGCAGAGGCTTGAAGCGCTTGAAATTTTATCAAAAGAGCTGGTCGTTAAGCTGGCGGCTGAAGAATCCGGGATTTCGGAAGGGGACGTAGAGACGGGCCTCGTTGAGGTTGAAAAAGAGGTTGTCCGCGATATTACCCTGAACCAAAAGAGGCGCGTTGACGGCCGCAAGTTTACCGAAATCAGGCAGATAACCTGCGAGATCGGGGTGCTGCCCAGAACGCACGGCTCAGGCCTGTTCACGCGCGGCCAGACACAGAGTCTTTCCATAGCGACCCTCGGCACGAGCGCCGATGAGCAGATGATAGACGCCCTTGAGGGTGAATTGTTTAAGAGTTTCATGCTGCATTATAATTTTCCTCCGTTCAGCGTGGGAGAGGTCAAGCCAGTGAGGGGGCCGGGCAGAAGAGAGATCGGCCACGGCGCGCTTGCCGAAAGGGCGCTCAAGCCCATAATGCCGGACAAGGAAAAATTTCCTTATACGGTAAGGGTAGTCTCCGATATCCTTGAGTCAAACGGCTCCTCTAGCATGGCAACTGTCTGCGCAGGGACGCTGTCCCTGATGGATGCGGGTGTCCCCATAAAGGCGCCGGTGAGCGGCATCGCGATGGGCCTTGTCAAAGAAGGCGATAAATACGTAATCCTGACTGACATCGGCGGCGTAGAGGACTATTTCGGCGACATGGACTTCAAGGTAGCCGGCACAAAGGCGGGCATAACCGCGATCCAGCTGGACATGAAGATCGACGGTATTAACAGAGAAATAATAAAAAAGACCCTCGAGCAGGCAAAAGAGGCCAGGCTTATAGTGCTTGAGAAGATGCTCAGCACCATTGCTGCGCCAAAAGCAGAGATTTCGCCTTACGCGCCGAGGATAGTGACGGTGAAGATTAGTCCTGACAGGATAAAGGACCTTGTCGGCCCGGGCGGGAAAACAATAAAGAAGATAATAGAAGAAACAGGCGTAACCATAGATATTGAGCAGGACGGCTCTGTCCAGGTGGCTTGTGTCGACGCGGCCCAGCTTGAAAAGGCGCTGGGCATCGTCAAGGGCCTTACCGAAGAGGTGGAGGTCGGCAAGATTTATAAGGGCAAGGTAAAGAGAATAATGGAATTCGGCGCCTTCTGCGAAATCCTTCCGAACAAGGAAGGGCTGGTCCACGTCTCAGAGCTCTCCGACAAATACGTCAAGAAGGTCGAGGATGAGGTAAAGATAGGCGACGAATTTCCGGTCAAGGTTATCGAGATAGACGAGCTTGGCAGGGTCAACCTCAGCAGAAAACAGGCGATGCGTGAAAAGAAATAATGGCGAAGAGAGGCAAGAATTCCAGATTTGTTTTGGATGAGGCCAAAAAAAATGAGATCTGGGCGATCCTGTTTCTCGTCATATCGGTTTTTATCTTTATAAGCCTGATCTCATTTGATATAAACGATATTTCTCTCCACACCTCCACACCAAATGCCCGCACGAGGAACGTAGCCGGTATTGTAGGCGCGTATCTCGGATGGGCGCTGTTTTTCCTGATAGGGATCTCCAGTTACTGCATACCCGTGGTCATCCTTTTCTGGGTGATCGGCCGTTTTCTCGGCGCCAGACCCCAGAAGTTTTATATTAAATTAATAGGCACCATCGTGCTGATACTGGCAAGTTCAACGTTGTTGGGTATCGCGTTCCACGCGGATGCCTCCTTGAGGTTTCAGAAAGGCGGCATCGTGGGCCTGGCAGTGTCGGATGTGCTGATGAAATACTTTGGCAAGGGCGGCTCTATAACAATAGGAATCGCCCTTCTTCTGCTTTCGGTGCTCCTGGCAACGGAGTTCCTTATATTCCCGTTCGTCATGGTGATTGCCGGATGGATAAAGAATGGGGTCTTCGCGGCTAAAAATTCTATAAAAATCAATCAGAAAAAAGTCGTGCCTCAGATAAAACCAGCACCCTTTAAACCGTCGCTTAAGGAACCGCCTCCTCCTAAAGGGCTGGTAAAAGAATTTTTCAGGGACGTTGCGAAGATTAAGATTGAAAAACCTAAGCCGGTGGCACCGGCGCCGAAACCCGTAGTAAAGAAAATTATGCCGGTGGGCGATTACAAACTTCCCTCACTGGATCTATTAGAATCTCCGCCCCCGCTGGAGGAGAGAAAGATAACAGAGGACCTGCAGACCAGCTCCAGGATACTTGAGGAGACGCTGGCCGACTTTGATGTTGAAGCA
>CAYQVM010000032.1:0-4048 GCA_964421145.1 uncultured Planctomycetia bacterium | reverse complement strand
GGTTGTCCAGGTGAATCAGGGCCCGGTTATTACGCGCTATGAGTTGGAACCCGCGCCCGGGGTAAAGGTAAACCGCATCACCACTTTGGCGGATGATATCGCCCTTGCGATGAAGGCGCAGAGCGTGCGCATCGTCGCGCCCATTCCGGGTAAGGCGGCGGTAGGGGTGGAGGTGCCAAATTCGGCAAGCACCCTGGTCTATTTAAAGGAAATTATTGAAAGCACTGATTTCCAGAATTCCGAATCAAAGCTTACCATGGCGCTTGGTAAAGACATCGCCGGCACGCCGATTATTACCGATCTCGGGGACATGCCGCATCTTCTGATAGCGGGCGCGACCGGCTCCGGCAAGACGGTCTGCGTCAATACGATCGTGACAAGCCTTTTATTTAACTCGACACCGGACGAGGTAAAGTTCCTGATGGTAGACCCGAAGATGGTCGAGCTCGCTATATTCAACGACATACCACATCTTTTATGCCCCGTAGTTACCGACCATAAGAAGGTCGCGGGCGCGCTGGAATGGGTCGTTAGCGAAATGGAGGCGAGGTACAAACTGTTTGCCAAAATAGGCGCCAGGAACATCGACCTGTATAATAAGAAAATAGAGAATAGAGAATCGAAAATTGAGGGGGAAGAGGCGCTTTCAAAATTACCTTACATTATTGTAATTATAGATGAGCTGGCTGACCTGATGGCCATAGCCCAGCGCGAGATAGAAAACGCCATTCAGAGGCTGGCGCAGCTGTCAAGGGCGGTTGGCATTCATATCATACTGGCTACGCAGAGGCCGTCCGTTGACGTTATTACGGGCGTTATTAAAGCGAACTTTCCAGCGAGGATTTCGTTTAAGGTAGCCTCCAAGGTGGATTCTCGCACGGTCCTGGACTCAAACGGCGCGGATAAACTGCTGGGCAAAGGCGACATGTTGTTTATAGAGCCCGGCGCCGCAAAGCCGACCCGCGCGCAGGCAAGCCTTGTTACCGACGCCGAGATAGAGCGCGTGGTTAAATTTGTTAAATCGCAGAGGCCCCCTCAGTATGATGAGGAGATTCTGTCCGAGCAGGCCAAGAAGATGACGATGAAAAAATTTGAGAAGGATGAGATTTACGAAGAAGCGGTGAGGGTGATCCTGGAAACCCGACAGGCCTCCGTAAGCATCCTGCAGAGGCGCCTGGGGCTCGGCTACACGAGGGCGGCGCGCATTATCGACATGATGGAGCAGGAAGGCATTGTCGGCCCTTATCAGGGTTCCAAGCCGAGGGATATTTTAGTGGAAAAAGCGGGCAAGGTTGAAAAGAGTCCTGCCTTGCCGGCAGGCGGGGAGGAGAAGGTATCGTGACGACGCAGGAAACGCAAGTCACAATAGAATCCATAGGCGCCAGGCTTAATAAGGCGAGGCTTAAAAAGAAAGTTACGGTAGGCCAGGTTTATAAAGACATCAAGATACACCCTAAAGTTGTTACTGCCCTTGAAGAAGACCGGTATGAGGACTTCATGAGCCCGACGTACATAAAGGCGTTTCTTAAAAGTTACTGCAGATACCTGGACCTGGACGCCAACAAGATAATGGCCGATTACGATAAGCTCAGAAAGCAGGAGCCGAGTATTGCTCTTGAGATTACGCCCAAGAAAGAGGCGCGGCCTATCTCAAGCATAGATATTAAAAAGTATTTAGGCCTTGCCAGGCAGTGGTTTTTTCCTGTCGCGGCTGGCATTATAGTATTTTTTATCGCCATTTCTTTGATTGCGCTGGCATCAAAGGCGATTAAGAAAATCTCAAGCGCCGGATCCGCCAGGCCAAAGGCGGCTGCATCGGCTGAATCAAAAGAGCCCTCCATTATAAAACCCCTTTCCATACCTGCAGCTCAACCCCTCGCCCTGATCGTAAAGACCAAAGGCGACGCGTGGCTTGAGGTAAAGTCCGACGGCAAAACCGTGTTTAAGAGCATCCTTAAAAAGGGGAGTGTTGAGACCTACAAGGCAAACGATAAATTCCAGCTCTGGACAGGCAAAGGCGAATATCTTGACCTCACCCTGAACGGAAACCCCCTGGGCTCGCCCGGAAACGGCGTAATAAAAAGGATCTCGCTCACCCGCGAAGGCCTGACAATAGAGAACAGGTAGAAGTGTTAAGGGTCGGATTGATCAGTCTTGGCTGCCCGAGGAATCTTGTTGATTCGGAGATAATGCTCGGCCTGCTTAAGAAAGATGGGTTTAGGATTACCGAGGCAATTTCTGATTGCGATGCGGCCATAATAAATACCTGCTCATTTATTGAAGACGCCAAAAGGGAATCCCTCGATTTAATATTTCAGCTGGTTGAATTAAAAAAAGAAAAAAAGATCAGATCCATAATTGTAGCCGGCTGCCTGCCCCAGAGATATTTCAAAGAATTAAAAAAAGAGCTGAAGGAAATCGATGCATTCGTCGGCACCTCTGATTTTACAAAGATACCCGGAATCGTCAGGAAAACCCTGAATAAAGATAAGGTCTCGGAGGTTTCCGTCACTCCATCGTTTTTGGCCGATCACACCCTGCCAAGAGACCTGATTACGCCCAGGCATTTCATATATCTGAAGGTCGCGGAGGGCTGCGCCAATAATTGCAGTTACTGCGTTATCCCGAAGATTAGAGGAACTTTAAGAAGCAGGCCCATCGAATCACTGCTGTCAGAGGCAAAACAGCTTTCAAAAAGACACCGGATATCGGAAATAAACCTCATAGGGCAGGATATAACGTTTTACGGCGCGGATTTATACGGTGAGCCGCGGCTTGCCGAGTTTCTGCGCCGCTTGTTAAAGCTCAAACTGGCAAAGTGGCACCGGCTTTTATATACCAACCCCGAACATTATACTAACGATCTGATAAATATTGTGAAAAACGAGTCCGCCGTCTGTAAATATCTGGACCTGCCGCTTCAGCATATAAGCGATAAGGTCTTAAAGTCAATGAACAGAAAAATCACCAGGAAAGAAATTATGAACCTGATCGGGCGGCTAAGAAGCCGAATCCCAGGCCTTGCCCTCCGCACCACATTTATCGTCGGGTTTCCCGGCGAAACCGACAATGATTTCCGGGAACTGTGCGATTTCATCAGGGAAATACGTTTTGAGCGGCTCGGCATTTTTGAGTATTCAAGAGAAGAAGGAACTGCCGCATATCAATTTAAAAACCAGATACCGGAGAAGATAAAGAAGGAACGATTCGATGTAATTATGAAGCTCCAGCAGGAAATCTCAAAAAAGATAAATGCAACCTATATTGGTAAAGAATTAGAGGTTTTAATCGATGAAACCAAACACCGTAAACCGAACACCGTAAACCATTATATTGGCCGCACCGAATACGACGCGCCAGAGGTTGACGGCAACTGTTTTGTCCGCTCAAAAAGATTGCATAAGGCGGGCGATTTTGTTAAAGTAAAGGTTGTAGATACAATGGAATATGATTTGGTGGGCGAGGAATTATGAATCTCCCGAACAAGTTTACAATCGCGCGTATCGTCCTGACTTTTGTGTTCATGGCGTTCCTTTTTGTCCATGGCCTAGCCGCTAAGGCCGCTGCGTTGATTCTATTTGCAGCCGCTTCTTTGACGGATTGGGTGGATGGCTACCTGGCGCGAAAATACGACCAGATAAGTGACTTCGGGAAATTCATGGACCCTATTGCCGATAAGATCCTGGTCTTGTCGGCCTTTTTCGCTTTCATAGAGCTCGAGATTGTGCCGGCGTGGATGGTCGTGTTTATAGTCCTTCGGGAGTCAATTGTCACAGGGCTGCGGCTGTTCGCCCTCTCCAGAAATATCATCCTGCCCGCGCAGGAAGGCGGCAAACAAAAGACCGCCTCGCAGATGATCGCTATTTTCGTAATATTGATATCGCTGATACTCAGAGAAATCGGGATTAAATTTCCGGCAGAGGCGATATATATCCTTATGCTTATTACTACGGCGCTTACGCTTATCAGCGGGAGCTCGTTTCTTTACAGAAACAGGGCGATATTTATAAAATAAAATGACCAATTACCAATTTCCAATGTCAAATAA
>CAYQVM010000031.1:0-9606 GCA_964421145.1 uncultured Planctomycetia bacterium | reverse complement strand
CCTTTGACGGCTCTGGCTTCAGGATTAAAGAGAGGTTCAGGGAGATAGAGTTTTTAAGGAGCGAGCATAACCTGGGATTCGCGGGCGGATGCAATCTGGCGATAAGGCGCTCCATGGAAAAGAACCCCTCCGGATATATCCTGCTGCTTAACAACGATACGATAGTAAGCGAGAATTTACTGGACTCCCTGCTGAGCGTAGCCGAAGGTAACGGGGAGATAGGAATCGCCGGCGCAATAAATTATTATTACAACGACCCCGAAAAGATACATATGGCGGCGCATAGATTTTTGTGGTGGCTGGGAATACAAAAGAGGGCCCAGGAGGATATTGACGCTGCATTTAAAGAGGCCCAGAGCGTATCCGCCTGCTGCATGCTGATAAAAAAAGAGGTCATACAAACAATAGGCCTGTTTGATGAGCGCTTCTTCATGTATTACGAGGATTCGGATCTCTGCCTCAGGGCGAGAAGGGCGGGTTTTAAGGTTGTGGCGGTCAAGGATGCAAAGGTCTGGCATAAGATTACGACTGTTTTCGGGACGCGGACCCCGCGCGAATATTATATTTATACGAGGAACCAGCCTCTTTTCATGCTGAAGAATTGCCCGAAGGTATTTTTACCGGTTTACTTCTGTGTCTATTTCAGCAAGGTCTCCATACGCATAATCTATTTTTTCGCGACCTTCAGAAAAGATATCGCCGCGGCAATACTGGACGGCGCAACGGATTTTTTCAGGGGCCGTTTCGGGGAAGGAAGACTCTTTGCGTAAGATAAAGGTATTACACATATCACAGGCGACGGGTGGCGTCCAAAGGCACGTTATAGATGTGGTCTCCAGGATCGATAAATCAAGGTTCGAGGTGGTGGGCATTTGTCCGCCTCAGGATCTGGTAAAAGGGGTTTCTTTGGATAAGGAATCTTTTCCGGAGGCATTTGAGAAGGTAGGCGTCAGGGCCTACCCGTTACTGATGCGCCGCGAGATAAGCCCCCTGAGCGATCTGGCCGTATTTTGGCGGCTCTATTCTTTTCTGAAAAAAGAAAAATTCGATGTAGTCCATACCCATAGCTCAAAGGCCGGTTTCCTGGGCCGCATAGCCGCCAGGATGGCGGGTGTTCCCGCGATTGTGCATACTCCGAATAATTTCGCCTTTGACAGGCCACGCCGGATGGCGGCGCAGATTATCTTTTTCGGCCTCCTTGAAAAAATCGCAGGGTTTTTTTGCGATAGGGTTTTCGCCGTATGCATAGATGAGAAAGAACTGGCTGTCAGATTAGGTGTTCTGCCGAAGGAAAAGATAACTCTTATAAGTAATTTTATAGACGCCTCCAGGCTGAATTTCGGCGTGGATGTTGCGAATAAAAAAAATGAACTGGGAATAAAGCAGGGCGAGCGCGTTATTGTTTCTGTCGCGCGGCTGGCCGCCCAGAAATCGCCGAGGGATTTTGTCCTGGCGGCGGAGATGGTCCTTCGGAAGAGGACAGACGCTCAGTTTTTATTTCTGGGAGACGGCCCGCTTTTTAAAGAGACGGACAGTTTGATCAAGAAGAAAAATCTTACAGGCTGCGTAAGGATTCTTGGATGGCGCAACGACACCGCCGAGGTGATAGCCGCAAGCGATATCTTTGTCCTGGCCTCTTTATGGGAAGTCCTGCCTAATCACAGCCTCCTGGATGCGATGGCCCTGAGCAAACCGGCAGTGATTACCGCGACTTCCGGCGCAAGGGATATAGTCACAGACGGTTTTAACGGCTATGTTGTTCCGGTTGCCGATCCAGCAGTGATGGCGGAGGCAATATTGAAACTCCTTGAATTGCCTGCGGGCGAACTTAAGCAGCTGGGAAAACATTCAAGGGAAATGTTTGATAAGAGGCCCTCGCCCGGTGAAATAGTAAGAATTATCGAAGATGCATACATCGGGATCCTGTACAGAAAAGGCAAGGTAGGGGAAAATAACGGCTAATAAGGGAAAAGAAGGGGAGAGCGCGCATTGAATAGGGCGGTTATATTTTTATTTTTGGCAGTTTTGAGCGTATTGAGTTTTTCCTGCGGTTCTATGAGGGCGGATGATGCGGCTTCGCCTTTTGGCGTGTGCGTGGATCTGGATGAGTGTAAAGACGAGAATGTCGCCAGGCTGATAAGCGAAGCCGGGATAAAATGGGTGAGGCAGCAGATACGCTGGGATTATATTGAACCAAGGCAGGGCGAGTTTCAGTGGGAGGCCTTTGATGCAGCGATAGAAAACGAGTACAAGCACGGCCTGAATGCCTTCGGGCAGTTTCACTGGAAGAACTGGTGCGACCCGACCACGGGCGACGATGAGGCCCTAAGGCATTGGGCCAATTTTGTAGGGCTCGCCGTAACCAGATACAAAGATAAAATAAAATACTGGGAGGTCTGGAACGAAGAGGATTTCGAGGGATTCTGGAAGCCGACCAGCCCGGAAAACTACGTGAAACTGCTTAAGGCAACCTATCTCGCCGCTAAAAAAGCGGATCCAGGCTGTAAAATAATTTTAGGCGGGCTTATGGGATGGGGCGGCACACATACGTATTTTCCATTTCTTGATGAGGTGTATAAAAAAGGCGGCAGGGGCTATTTCGATATTGTTGCCTTCCATCCATATACGATGCCGCATGACCCCGGAAAAGACAATCTTTTAAAGAGAAAGATTGAAGACGTCCTTGAGAGGTTAAAGAATAATAATGATGCCGGCAAGCCTATCTGGATTACGGAACTGGGTTGGCCGAGCAATAAGGTTGTTGACCCCGATTCGGAAAGGGGTGTTACGCCGGATCAGCAGGCGGAATATCTGGTTGAGGCGCTTAAGATATGCCTTTCTTATCCGCAGATTAAAAAAGTGTTTTGGTATGGTTTCAGGGATGTGGGGGTCTCCGCATTTGACACTGAACATCATTTCGGGCTCGTAACTAACGATCTTAAACTAAAGCCTTCTTACGGCGCATACCGGGATTTTATTCGTAGATGGGAAAAACCAAAACAGTAGAGCTGCTGTATAACAAACTTTATAATTTCATGAAGCGTGTGACGGATATCCTCGTATCTTTAGCGGGGATAATATTGTTAAGCCCGCTTTTAGCGGCCATTGTTGTAATAATAAAGATTGATTCAAGGGGGCCGGCCATATTCAGGCAGATAAGGGTGGGCCATAACGGCAGGCATTTTTTATTTTATAAATTCCGCTCAATGAGGCATGGTTCGGAGAGGCTTAAGGACAGCCTGCAGTATTTAAGCCACATGACAGGGCCGGTATTTAAGATCAAAAAGGATCCGCGGATTACCAAAGTGGGCAGGTTTTTGAGAAAATCCAGCATGGATGAGCTGCCTCAGCTGTTTAATGTCTTAAGGGGAGACATGACGCTGGTAGGGCCGAGGCCTTCGCTTCCCGAAGAGGTAAAAAAATACGGAAAGCGCGAACTAAAAAGGTTGAATGTGAAACCGGGGCTCACAGGCTTATGGCAGGTCAGCGGCCGCAACGACATCTCATTTCTGGAGTGGATGGAACTGGACTTATATTATATTGAACATAGATCCATATTGTTGGATTTAAAAATTCTGGTGCGTACCATCCCGACGGTATTATCGGGCAAAGGGGCATATTAACGCGCCCCTCGCTTCAGAGTAGTAAGACAGTGGAAGCTCGGGATGATTTTCAGAGTAGCAAGACTAGGGAAAATCGGGGGTAGATTATGACATTCTGGAAGCATTTTTTCACATTAGGCGCGGATGAGATTTACGACCGGGCGATGGGCCATTATAACCACTGCCGTTATAAAGAGTCCATTGAAGAATTTGATAAGATAATCCAAAGAGATAGGGGCAAGTCGCGTCTGCACAAAGAGCTTGCCAGGTTTTATAAGAGCCAGGCCTACAGGAATTACGGGATCATCCACATGCACGAGGGCAGGTTTGACGAGGCGATAGTGAATTTCAAGATGGCGCTTGAGATCATACCGGACAGTATTATCCTGCACAGTCACATGGGTGTCTGCTACAATAATGTCGGAAGGTTTAATAATGCCATCACGGAGTTTGAGAAGGTGCTGGATGATAAAGGAAGCAACATACAATCCCGCATCAGGCTGGGCCTGGCGCTCAGGAATCAAGGGCTTTACAACAGGGCTATTGACCAGTTCCAGGCTGCGATAAATATCAGCCCCAGACACGCGGACCTGCATTATTTTCTGGGCCTGGTATTATGTAATAAAAACAATTACAAGGAGGCGATAAAAGAATTCAATCACGCGCTTGAGATAAATCCGAGTTATGCCGAGGCGCGCAATAAGTTGCATTTTTTAGATATATTACTGAAAGAAGAATCATCGTCGGCTCAGGCGATTACAGCGAAGGATGAACTTTTTAAAGCGATTGCGATATCGCTGAGCCTTTCGCCCTTCGTTTCGCCCGATATCTCAAAAAAAGACATAGGGCTCTATAACACGCTGATATACGTCTATAATCAGATCCTTAAGGAACACCCCAATTACGCGGATATATATTTTAAGCTGGCTCAGATATATGAAAACCAGGAGAATTTTGAGGAGGCCGAAAAGGCCCTAAGAAAGGCGCTTGAGATAAATCCCGATTTTATACAAGCCAGGATAAGCCTCGGTTTTCTATACAAGGAGATGTCCAGATTCGAGGCGGCGGCCAAGGAGTTCAGTTATGTGGTGGAGAGAAACCTGCCGTATCCCATCATCGCCTTCAATCTCGGCCTGGCATATAAGCGTTTGAATAAGACCAAAGAGGCCGCAAGGGCGTTTGAGATGGCCCTTCAATTTGACCCCGGTTTTGAAGAAGCGAGAACGGAATTAAAGAATATATCCGGTATAAGCGGAAAATAAGACTTTACAATATAATTATATTTTAGTAAAATAGCGTATAAAAAGAACAGGGGAGGGTAATTATATATGTCAGGACATTCCAAATGGGCGACGATAAAGCATAAGAAGGGCGCGCTGGATGCCAAGAGGGGGCAACTGTTCACCAAGCTGATTAAGGAAATCAGCATTGCCGCTAAGGGCGGAGGGAACCCCGATACAAATCCGCGGCTGCGCACGGCGATACAGAAGGCCAAGGATTCCAATATGCCTACCGATAACATCGACCGCGCGGTAAAAAAAGGAACCGGTGAACTGCCCGGTGTTACCTACGAAGAGGCCACATACGAAGGTTACGGCCCGGGCGGGGTCGCGATACTTGTTGAGGTTGTAACGGATAATAAGAACCGCGCCTCAAGCGAGATCCGCAATATATTTGCCAAAAAGGGCGGGAACATGGCGGGGGCGGGCGCCGTAAGCTGGATTTTCGAGAAAAAGGGGTATTTCTTCATAGGCAAAAAGACAATCAGTGAAGACAAGCTGATGGACATCGTCCTTGAGGCAGGGGCGGAGGACATGGTCGCTGAAGATGAGAATTACGAGATAAAGTGCACCCCGGCCGATTTTGACAAGGTCAGAAAGGCGCTTGACGCCAATAAGATAAAGGTGGAATCCTCGGAAATAACAATGGTGCCAAAAAATACCATAGCCCTGGCGGGCGATGAGGCCAAACAAATCCTCGGGCTGGTGGACGCCATCGAAGAACACGAGGACGTGCAGAATGTTTACGCTAATTTTGATATTCCCGACGATATCTTAAAAAGCCTAGAAGGTTAAATGTGCGCATTCTCGGGATTGATCCCGGACTGGACACCACAGGGTATGGAATAATAGACGATGCCGGGGACAAGGTCAATTTACTGGAAGCAGGCGTAATAAAAACTTCCCACAAAGAGCCCGTAGAGCTCCGGCTTAAAAAAATATACCGCGGCGTGGCGGGACTTATAAATAAATTCAAGCCAAATATTCTAATCTTAGAGAAACTCTATTCGCACTACAGGCATCCCACGACGGCGATACTTATGGGCCATGGCCGCGGGGTCATATGCCTGGCGGCCGGCGAGAAAGAAATTCAGTTAGTAAGTTACCCAGCTAAGAAGATAAAGAAGGCGGTGACCGGCAACGGCAACGCCTCAAAGGAACAGGTTCAGAGGATGGTTGCGAACATCCTCTCTATAAAGGCGCCGGCGGTGCCTGTTGATGTGACCGATGCCTTGGCTGCCGCGCTGGCGCACAGTTACGAAAGAAGGGCCGCAATAAATGATATCGCATATCTGCGGAAAGGTCGTTGAGAGAAAAGACGGCCAGGTAATACTGGAGGTCCAGGGATTAAGTTATGAGGTCTGGCTTCCGCCCGCAGTCGCAAACGCGCTGGACGGGAATTTAGGCCCGGATGGCGTGCTTAAACTTGTCACCTACCATTATTACCAGGTGGACCAGTCAAGGTCCATACCCGTTCTTATCGGTTTCCTTAATGAAATAGAAAAGGATTTTTTTGAACAGTTTATCACCGTCTCCGGCATAGGGCCGAAGGCGGCGTGCAGGGCGCTGAGCATGCCGTTTTCCGTTATCGCGGACGCCATAGACAGGGCGGACATGGATCTCCTTCGGTCTCTGCCCGGTATAGGGGAGCAGAGGGCAAGAGAGATAGTCGCGAAACTGCAGGGCAAGGTGGGCAGGTTCGGACTAATTCAGGACAAGGATGTCAAGCCCGCCGCCAGGATAAAGGATGATGTCAGGCAAGAGGCGCTGGAGGTGCTTTTGCAGCTTCAGTATAAAAAGAAAGAGGCCGAGGACATGATTAACAAGGCGATATCCAGAAGCCCCAAGCTTGATACCTGTGAAGAGATTTTAAACGAGGTCTATCGCCAGAAGACAGGTAAAGTGTAAAGTGCAAAGCGAAAAGTGCAAAACTATGGAATGCTAAATTTATGGAAAAATTTACGACGCCAATTTTAAAAGGCAAGCAGAACGAAAAACTGGTTTTTGGGCAGGAGACCGAAGAGGATACGATATTAAACCTTTCGCTGCGGCCCTTCCAGATAAAAGATTTTGTCGGGCAGAAAAATGTCGTTGATAACCTCCTGATTTCAATGCAGGCGACCAAAAAGCGCAAGGAGCCGCTCGAGCATATCCTGTTTTCTGGCCCGCCGGGGCTCGGTAAGACCACGCTCGCGCACATCATAGCCGGCGAGATGGGGACAAAGATAACCGCGACCAGCGGCCCGGCCATAGAAAGGGCGGGCGACCTCATCGGGATACTGACGAATCTCGGCAAGGGGGATGTCCTGTTCATCGATGAAATCCACCGTCTCTCAAAGGTTGTGGAGGAATTTCTGTATCCCGCGATGGAGAATTTCCAGATAGATTTTGTGATAGACAAGGGGCCGTACGCGAAGACGATAAAATTCAACCTGAAACATTTTACGCTTATCGGTGCCACTACCCGCGCCGGGCTCCTGGCGGCGCCGATGCGCGGCCGGTTCGGGTTGTTTTATCATATGGACTTTTATGAGGGCCAGGACCTGGTTAAGATACTCAAGCGCTCCGCCCAGATCCTGAAGATAAAGATAGATACAGACAGCCTGCTTGAGATAGCCCAGCGCTCAAGGGGAACACCCAGGATAGCAAACAGGCTGCTTCGCCGCGTGCGGGACTGGGCAGAGGTGAAATCCGCGGGCAAGATTTCCAAGGAAGCGGTGGATAAGGCGCTTACGGCGCAGGGCATAGACAAAAACGGCCTCGACAATCTGGACAGGAAGGTCCTGCAGGCTATAGTGGATATCTTTAAAGGCGGCCCTGTAGGAATAGACGCTATAGCGGCGACGCTTAATGAAGAAAGAGACACCATAGCCGATATAGTGGAGCCGTATCTTTTAAAGATAGGATTCTTAAAACGCACGCCCCGCGGAAGACAGGCTACAAATCTGGCGTATCAGAGCCTTTCGCTGGCCGCGGGAAAAGAAACCCAGAAGGAATTATTCAAATGAAATGCCTGCTGCACATATGCTGCGCGCCGTGCAGCATATATCCGATCGGGGGATTGTTAAAAAACCCAGCCGATAAAATCACCGGCTTTTATTTTAATCCGAATATCTATCCGGCCGAGGAGTATTCAAGAAGGCGCGCCGCGGTTGAGGAATATGCAGGCAACAGTAATTTTGAAGTGGTGTATCCCGAATATGAACCAAACCGTTTCTACAGAAGCGTAGCAAATAATGAAACGCGTCCTGCGCGTTGCAGGATCTGCTGGCAGATGAGGCTGGAGGAGACGGCTGCCAGCGCAAAGGCCAATGGATTCGATAGTTTTTCAACGACCCTGCTTATAAGCCCGTATCAGGAGCATTTGACGGTCAAGTTGATAGGCGAGGCGGTTGCCAAGAGGGCCGGCGTAGAATTCTACTATGAGGATTTCAGGCCCGGGTTCAAACATTCGCAGGAGGAAGCGCGCAAACAACATCTATACATGCAGAAATACTGCGGGTGCAGATATAGTCTGGTGGAGGCGCAGGAGCATGCAACCAAGGCGAGAAAATGAACGCGGATTTGGGCAAGATGCTCATTTTTTTCGGGGCCATACTTATCCTGGCGGGCACTCTGTTCCTGTTGGCGAATAAGATACCCGGTGTCGGCCGGCTGCCGGGCGACATATTGGTCCAGAAAAAAAACCTTACCTTCTTTTTTCCAATCACAACATCTATCCTAATAAGTATTATCCTCTCTTTAATATTCTACTTCTTTAATAGACGATGAAAATTTATACTGTTTTGTTATGTCTCTCGCTATTGATTGGTTCCTTAGCGTTCGCGCAGGAAGCCAAGGAAAATATTATGCGCGTGTGTGTGCTGAAGGGCTCTGACAGCATACGATTGACGCTGGATGGCGCCTATAAGGTTTATTCGCGGGATAACGAACTAATAAAAGAGGGCAAGTCGTTGTACAGGGCAAAGGTGGCCGCGACAGAGGAAGGGCTGATGTTAGGGGATGCGTCTATCGGGCAGGATGCTATAAGGATAAAACCCAGTAAGGACGGCAGGATTTATATAGACAAGTGGAGGTTTAGAGGCGAGGTTGATATTGTTAAAACGAAGGATTCTAAATTGATTGTTGTTAATTATCTTGATATAGAAGCCTATCTTTACGGCGTTTTGTACCATGAAGTATCACACCGCTGGCCGTATGAGGTGCTGAAGGCGCAGGCAATAGCTGCCAGGACATACGCCCTGTACCAAAAAGGGGTAATGAGAGATAAGGATTATGACGTTACCGCCGATATATATTCCCAGGTTTACGGCGGCAGGGCCAATGAAAGGTACAGGACCAACAGGGCGGTGGACCTGACAAAGGGCAAGATAATGATTTATAAGGGCGAGATATTCCCGGCCTATTTTCACGCCACCTGCGGCGGTTTTACCGAGGACGCGGCTAATCTATGGAAGATAAATCTGTCGTGCCTGAAAGGCGTTGAGTGCAAATTCTGTAAAAAGTCCAAGCATTTTAACTGGAAGAGAAAGATTAAGCTTAATGATCTGGAAGCGGCGCTGGCAAAGGCCGGCTACGCAGTAAAGGGCATTACCGATATCAAGATTGAAAGCAGAAACAAGTCTAACAGGATAAATAATCTCATAATAGCAAGCGCCTCAGGCGAACTAAAAATTCCCGGAAAGGACTTCCGGATCATGATAGGCCCGAACCTGCTTAAGAGC
>CAYQVM010000030.1:5092-9708 GCA_964421145.1 uncultured Planctomycetia bacterium | reverse complement strand
ATCCACCCTGTCCTTTGTAGCGATATAAGCCCTTGAACATCCGACCACAGCCACTACCAAAAACAGACCCAAAACCACAAAAATCACATTTCTCATACTTGCCTCCTAATTTTTCCCAGTTTTACTTAATGTGAAAATTAATCCCGAGCTTCCCTCGTCTTTCTACTCTGAAGCGAGGGACTGTGTTTAACGCAGTTTAATATGCAACTCCCTCAACTGTTTTTCACTTACATCCGAAGGCGCATCGGTCATCAGACAGCTTGCCTTCTGCGTCTTAGGAAACGCTATCACGTCTCTTATGCTCTCGCTCTTGGTGAAGATCGCCATTAACCTGTCAAGCCCGAAGGCGATCCCGCCGTGGGGCGGCGCTCCGTAAGTAAGGGCCTCCAGAAGAAATCCGAATCGCCTCTGCGCCTCTTCTTCGCTTAAGCCTATAATATTAAAGATCTTTTCCTGCATCGATCTATCGTGTATCCTTATGCTTCCGCTTCCTATCTCGTTGCCGTTTAAGACCAGGTCATACGAATTAGATTTAACCTGGTCCAGGGGCTTGTCCAGCTCTTCTATTTTGGTAGGTTTCGGCGATGTAAAATGATGGAGTTCAATGTTCCACATTTTCTCGCCCTGGTCGTACCTGAAAAGCGGGAAGCCGATTACCCAGAGGAAATTCAGCGCATCCGAATTTTTATTCTCGCGCGTATCCGGTTTATCAGAGCCGTATTTTTTCATCGCTTCATCGTAGCTTAACCGCGGAAAGGGTATCTTTATGTCAATGTTAAGCGCCTCTTTTACGGTTGTCTTCATCAGGTTCTCGGTCAGGCTGAAGATATCCTCTTCATTGATGAAAGACATTTCTATATCCATCTGCGTAAATTCGGGCTGTCTGTCCGCCCTAAGGTCCTCATCCCTGAAGCAGCGCGCAATCTGGTAATATCTTTCGAATCCGGCAACCATGAGCAGCTGCTTAAAAAGCTGAGGCGATTGCGGAAGGGCGAAAAACTTCCCCTCTCTCAGGCGGCTGGGCACCAGATAGTCGCGGGCGCCTTCAGGCGTGCTCTTTGTCAGTATCGGCGTCTCAAATTCTATGAATCCCTGCCGGTCAAGAAAATTTCTCATGCCACAAAAGACCTTGTGCCTCAACATAAAATTCTTCTGAAAGCCGGGCTTGCGCAAATCCAGGTATCTGTACTGCAGCCTGAGTTCTTCCTGCGTCTTTATATCGTCGGAGATTTCAAACGGCGGCGTCTTTGAGGGGTTCAGGATAACCAGTTCCTGGGCCGCCACCTCTACTGTCCCGGTCGGGAGCTTGGGGTTAACCGTCCCTGCCGGCCTCTGGCCAACCACCCCCTTTACTAAAACGACATATTCGGACCTAAGGTCTGAGGCAATCTTGTGCGCCTCGGGGCTGGCCTTCGGTATAAAAACAACCTGCGTCAAGCCATATCTGTCGCGCAAATCTATAAATATGAGTTTGCCATGGTCCCGCCTCGCATGCACCCAGCCGCAAAGCGCCACGGTCTTACCAATATCGCTTTCTCTCAATTCACCACAAGTGTGTGTCCGTAACATCTTTTAGTTTAATCTCTTTCTGTTCTTTACTTTCCATGTTCCGCATAAGCGCGTTACCGCTCTTAAGCTCGGAATCCCCTATGATAAGGACTCGCTTCGCCTTTATTCTGTCCGCAAACCTCATCTGCGATTTTAATGATTTTTCATCAAGCCCCATTTGGCATGGAATGCCTCTTTCGCGCAATTGCCCGAGAATCCTAAATGCCTCTCTCTGCGCCTCCAGGCCCAGGCCGATCAAAAATATCTCTACGCCGGCTTCTTGTGTCTCTAGCTTGTCTTTGGCGGCCAACAGCATTCTTTCTGTGCCGATAGCGAATCCGCAGGCCGGTATTTTCGGCCCGCCTATATCTCCGATGAGGTTGTCGTATCTTCCGCCGGCCGCTACCGCGTCCTGAGCGCCCAGGTTTTTATGCGATACCTCAAAGACCACACCGGTATAATAGTCCAGGCCTCTCACCAGAAACGGGCTGACCGAATATTTTATCCCGGATGAATCCAGCGCCGTTTTTACCTCATCAAAACCAGACGAGCAGTCCTTGCACAGGCATTCGGTAATCTTCGGGGCGCTGTGCAGGAGATGCCTGCAGGATTCATTCTTGCAGTCAAAGATCCTTAAGATATTCTTCTCATACCTTTTTTTGCAATCCTCGCACAGGGCGTTCACCCTCCCCGCAAATTCTTTCCTTAAGGCCTTCTCAAACGCCTTTTTATCTGTTTCGCATCCCAGGCTGTTTATCTTCAATTCGGCATCTGGCAGGCCGCATGCCTTAAGCAGGTTCATCATCAGCGAAATTATCTCGGCATCCGCATACGGGCTGGATGAGCCTATTGCCTCGGCGCCTATCTGATTAAACTGCCTCAGCCGTCCCGCCTGGGGCCTTTCATTCCTGAACATGGGACCGATATAATACAGCTTGGAAACAGGCGAAGCCTGGTCCATATTATGCTCTATGTATGCCCTGGCCACAGAAGCGGTTCCTTCGGGCCTTAGGGAGACTTCCCGTTCGCCCCTGTCCTTAAAGCTGTACATCTGCTTCTGGACGATATCAGTTTCCTCTCCAATGCTTCTTATGAATAGGGCCGTTTCCTCCATTATAGGCGTTTTTATCTCCTCATAGCCATATTTGGCAAAAATCGACCTTGTGGCCGCCTCTATATATTGCCATTTCAGCGCCTCCTGGGGCAGTATATCCGACATGCCTCTTAATAGCTTTATCTCATTCTTCATATTTATTATCCTAAATTTTATGATTATATCACAAATTAACTAATATTAATATGATAATCACCAATAATCAAGATACAATAACCAAACAAATTCCAATAACCAATTTATCAATAACCAGACTACATGTTTGGAATTTGGTTATTGGGTATTGGTTATTGTTTGGTGTTTGGAAATTGGTCATTGGTTATTATCATCTAATTTTTCGTTTCATTACAAGACCGGGTTTGAACACCACAACCTTCCTGTCCGAAACCTGGACCTTCTGGCCGGTCCTGGGGTTTCTTGCCATGCGCCCCTTCCTGTTTCTGACCTTAAATACGCCGAAGTTCCTGAGCTCTATATTCTGCCCTTTTAAAAGGCTGTCTATGATGTAGTCCAATGTTGCTTGAATAACGAGTTTTATCTGCGTCTGCGTAAGTTCGGACAGTTCCGGCCTCTCCGCGACCTCGAGGACAATATCTTTCTTAGTCATTGATTTTCCCTAACCTTTCTAGCACCTTACCAATACCGATCCTGCCCCAAGTAAGCCTTCCACCTCATTCATCAGGTCCAGGGACGGCTTCACATAAAGCTCCTTGCCGATACGCATCTGGACCTTTTCGTTGCTCTTGGTAGTAAATGCTATGTAAACGGGCACATCGCCTTGATAGTGGCTCAATATCTTTTTCAGCTCTTCAAAATTTTCTTTCTGTAGCGCCCCTCCGTGATTATGCATGACCACGGTAATGGATTTGCTGAATTTACCAAACGCGTCTTCAAGGTCTGAGGCTTCATTAGCTATGATTTTTGGCTCTTCTTCACGCAGGCTCAACCTGCCCTTAATGTAAATAAAACCGTCCTTTTTGATATAACCGGCCGCCTTCTGATAGCTGCTCGGGAAAAACAGGACCTCTACAGTGCCGTCCAGGTCCTCAAGGGTTGTGATGGCCATTTTTTCATTCGCGCGTTTTGTAACGGTTAATTTCACCTTACTTAATATGCCTCCTATGGAAATCTCCTCTCCGTCCTTTCTGTTAGCAAGTTTGCCGGTAGAGCAGGTGGAGATCCTGTCTAAAAGGCCCTTATACCTGGTGAGCGGGTGCTTGGTTATATAAAAACCGAGCATTTCCTTTTCATGCGTCAGG
Source organism: uncultured Planctomycetia bacterium (assembly GCA_964421145.1). GTDB lineage: Bacteria > Omnitrophota > Gorgyraeia > JABMQH01 > JABMQH01 > CAYQVM01. The sequence goes on along the minus strand of CAYQVM010000030.1, from coordinate 5,787 downwards.
AGCTGGCTTTCCGGCCATTCCGGTATATCCGGTATATCGGCGAACAGGGAGGACTTGAAGGCATCCGTCTGGCCCTGTATGTCAAAAAAAGAATACTGGCCGTCCTGCCTGTCTCTTTGAAAATTAGAAGCGGCATTCAGCAGCTTATCCACCACGCTGAATAACGCGGATCTTTTATAGCCAAACCTGTCAAATGCGCCGCATTTGATAAGACTCTCTATTACCTTTTTGTTCGTCAGGCGCGTATCTATGTGCTTGAAAAATTCAAATATATCCTTAAATGTGCCAGACTTTTTTCTGGCCTCAACTACGGAATCTATCGCGCCCTGGCCCACGTTTTTTACCGCCGAGAGGCCGAACCTTATTATCCCCTTTCCCGCGGTCGCATCTATAACGGTAAACTTGGCGAAACTCTCTTCTATGTCGGGCGGGAGGATATTGATGTCCATCTCCTCCGCCTCATCCACATATTCCACCACCTTGTCCATGTTATCTTTTTCGCTGGTCAGAAGGGCGGTCATAAACTCAACCGGAAAATTTGACTTTAGATAGGCGGTGCGGTAGGATATCATGGCATAGGCGGTTGAATGGGATTTATTGAAGCCGTACCCGGAAAAATACTCTATTAAATTAAAAACCTTTTCCGCGATTTTTTTGTCCACCCCGCTCTTCCCCGCGCCTTTTATAAAATCGTC
>CAYQVM010000030.1:0-5082 GCA_964421145.1 uncultured Planctomycetia bacterium | reverse complement strand
TCCTTCACCCGTTCCATCACCTCGGGCGTCTTTTTGCTCATCGCCCTGCGTAGGTTATCGGCTTGAGACAGGCTGAAGCCCGCCAGGTCGCTTGCGATCCTCATGACCTGCTCCTGATATACGATGATGCCGTATGTCTCTTTCAGTATCGGCTCAAGTTTCAGGTGGTCATACTTTATCGGGACCTTTTTATTCTTCCTTGCGATAAAATCCTCTGTCATGCCGCTTCCGATAGGGCCCGGCCTGAATAACGCCAGCACAGCTATGATGTCTTCAAACTTGCTCGGTTTAAGCTTCTTTAGGAGATCCCGCATCCCCGAACTTTCCAGCTGAAACACGCCCATCGTCTCTGCGCCACACAGCAGTTTATAAGTATTCGCGTCATCTATCGGGATCCGTGTTATATCAATATCAAGATTCTTGGTCTTCTTGATAATTTTCAGCGTCTCATCTATGACGGTCAGGGTCCGTAAGCCGAGAAAATCCATCTTAAGGATACCGACCTTCTCAAGCGAGGTCATCGGCAGGCCTGTAGTGATCTGGTCCTCACCCGTCTTAAAAAGCGGTATGTATTCTATGAGGGGAATGTCGCTTATGACGACACCGGCCGCATGCGTGGAGGCGTGCCTTGTCAGCCCCTCCAAGGCCTTGGAGGTATTTATTAACCGGGTGACCCTCGGATCGTTCTGGTACAATAATTTTAACTCATGTTCCCGCTCAAGCGCCTCGCTGAGCGTTATGTTTAAATCGTTCGGCACGAGCTTTGCTATCCTGTCCGCCTCGGCGTATGGAAAATTCATTACCCTCGCCACATCCCTCAGGGCCGCCTTTGCCAGCATCGTCCCGAAGGTAATAATCTGGGCGACGTTGTCCTTTGAATATTTTTTTATGACGTAATCTATTACTTCGTTCCTGCGCTCGTAACAGAAGTCTATATCAATATCAGGCAGGCTCACCCTCTCGGGATTCAGAAACCTTTCAAAAAGCAGGTCGTATTTCAGCGGGTCGATGTTTGTGATGCCGAGCCCGTAGCTCACTATGCTACCGGCCGCGCTGCCCCTGCCCGGCCCAACCGGGATCCCTTTTGATTTTGCGTAACGAACAAAATCCCACGCTATCAGGAAATAACTTGTGTATCCGCTTGTGTTTATTACCTTTAATTCGTGCTCAAGCCTTTTTGCGATCTCATCGGAAATCTCACCGTATCTCTCCTTCAGCCCGGCCACGGCAAGCTCCTTCAGGAAACTTTCGCGGGTCTTTCCTTCCGGAGGCTGGAATTGCGGCAGGTGCGTTTTAGTAAAGTCCAGCTCCAGGTTGCATTTTTCCGCAATCTTTATTGTGTTGGTTATCGCCTCGGGGCAGTGCGAAAATGCCTGCGATATCTCTCCGGGCGTCTTAAAATAAAATTCATCGGTTTGAAACTTAAGCCTATTTGGATCATCCAAGTTGGTCTGCGTTTGGATGCACAAAAGCGCCTCGTGGGCCCTGGCGTCTTCCTTCTTCAGATAATGCACGTCGCCGGTGGCCACAAGCGGTATACCCATCTTCTTGGAATATTCCATAAGGCAGGCATTGACCTTGTTCTGTTCCGGGATACCGTTGTCCATTATTTCAAAATAAAAATCACCCTTATCAAACATGTCCTTAAATTCACCCGCAACCGCCTGCATCTGGTCTATCCTGTCGGTCTGTATCAGATAAGGTATCTCGCCCTTCAGGCAGCTTGAAAGGCATATAAGGCCTTTTGAATATTTTTTCAGTATCTCCTTGTCTATGCGCGGCTTATAATAAAATCCTTCCAGATATCCGAGGCTCACGAGCTTAACCAGATTTTTGTATCCTGTTTCATCTTTTGCCAGAAGGATCAGATGGTAGGAGGCTTCCTGAATGCCGTGCGCGGATTTTTCGAACCTGGACTCGGGGGCAATGTAGACTTCGCAGCCGATGATCGGCTTGACACCGAACTCCATGGCCCGTTGGTAGAATTCTATGGAGCCGAACATATTGCCGTGGTCGGTTATGGCAATAGCGGGCAGTTTATTGGCAACAGCCGTTTTTAATAATTCATCGATAAGGCACGCGCCATCCAGCAAACTGTACTGGGTGTGCACGTGAAGGTGGGCAAAGTTTGCGTGCATTTATTTTAACTTCTTATTTTACTTCCCCATCCCCACTCTCTGAGCAACCTGAAATACCTTTCCCTCAGTTTGTATGGATGGAGCGATAATAATCTCTGTTTTATGAAATTCTTTGACGTTTTTTGCGCCTGTGTTTCCCATTGATGTCGCTAGCGCACCCATCAGATTCTGAGAGCCGTCGTCGAGCCTGGCCGGCCCGAACAATATTTCCTCCAGGGTTCCCGTGGTCCCGACGCGGATCCGGGTCCCTCTCGGCAGGTTAGGATGAGGCGTTGCCATGCCCCAATGGAAACCTCCGCCCGGTGCCTCTATTGCGCGCGCGAATGCCGAGCCGATCATGACGGCATCGGCCCCGCAGGCGAACGCCTTGCAGATATCTCCGCCCCTCGACATACCGCCGTCCGTAATTATAGGTATATATTTTTTTGTCTTCTTGAAATAGGCGTCTCTTGCGGCTGCGCAGTCTACCGTAGAAGTTACCTGAGGCACGCCTACGCCTAAAACACCGCGGGTCGTGCAGGCGGCGCCCGGGCCTATGCCTACAAGCAGGCCGGCGCATCCCGTATTTAAAAGGTCCAACGCCACCTCATATGTGACGCAGTTTCCCACAATAACGGGGATCTTCATCAATTTACAGAACTTCTCAATATTTAATGTCTTATATTCGGATGATATGTGCTTTACGGTTGAGACCGTGGACTGGACCACGAATACACCGCAGCCCGCCTCCTGGGCTATGGCGCCTAATTTTTCCGCCCGCTGCGGTATCGTGCTCACAACCGGATCCACGCCGGCCTTTTTAATCTGCTCTATCCTTTTTGAGATCAGTTTTTCCTGTATGGGATTGGTATATATGGATTGCACCAGTTCTGTGGCCTTCTCAGGCGTGGCCTTTGCTATTTTTTCCAGGACCTCTTCGGGATTTTCGTATCTGGTCTGTACGCCCTCCAGATTAAGGACCGCTATGCCGCCCATCTTGCCCATGGCTATGGCAAATTTTACGTCAACAACGCCGTCCATGGCCGCGGCAAGTATCGGCACCTTGTATTTCTTTTTGTCTATACTCCATGAGGTATCCACCTCGTTCGGATTTATCGTAACCCTGCCGGGCACAAGCGCTATCTCATCAAAGCCGTAACAGCGCCTGGCCTTCCTCGCTATACCTATATATTCACCCATGATTTTTCCCTCGCCTTTCTACGCTGAAAAATCATCCCGAGGCGCCTTTGTTTAACTTAATCCGCGCCGAGGGATTATTAATAAGTACATATATTATAATTAGATATAGGATTTTGTCAATAGAAAAGGGCCGCTTTTTCAAACGGCCCTTTTTTGAACAATCGAAAATCGAGAATAGACCGCAATCGAGAATCTCACATATTCAAATTTCAATTTTCGATTCTCGATTGCTCTACTAAATTTCGCCTATGGCGAAATTTAGTATCCCATATCCCCGTATCCGCCACCGCCGTGCGGCATCTGCGGCATGCCAGATTCCTTCTTCTCAGGGATCTCGGAAATCAATGCCTCTGTTGTCAACAACAGGGCGGCGATGCTGGAGGCATTCTGAAGAGCTGTCCTGGTGACCTTTGTCGGATCAATAACGCCGGCCTGGATCATGTCCGTATATTGGCCTTTTTCCGCGTCATAGCCGACATTAAATTTCTCTTCCTTCACCTTATTAACGACAACTGACCCTTCAAGCCCCGCGTTTTCCACAATCTGCCTGATGGGTTCCTCAAGGGCCCTTTTTACAATATCCACTCCGATATTTTCGTCACCCTTTAGCTTCAAGTCGCTAAGCTTTTCGATGCATCTTAAAAGTACGACTCCGCCGCCAGGCACAATGCCTTCTTCAACAGCGGCCCTTGTGGCATGAAGGGCGTCTTCAACACGCGCCTTCTTTTCCTTCATCTCGGTTTCGGTAGCGGCGCCTACGTTTATAATCGCCACTCCGCCGGCCAGTTTCGCCAGCCTCTCCTGCAATTTCTCTTTATCGTAGTCGGAATCAGTGTCCTCAATCTGCTTTTTTAGCTGGGCGATCCTGCCGTTAAGGTCCGATGTCTTGCCCGCGCCTTCCACTATTGTCGTATTCTCTTTATCAATAGTTACTCTCTTCGCGCGGCCCAGGTCCTCAATCTTTACGTTCTCAAGCTTGATCCCCAGGTCCTCTGTAACCGCCTTTCCGGCAGTCAATACCGCGATATCCTCAAGCATTGCCTTGCGCCTGTCGCCATAGCCGGGCGCCTTTACGGCGCAGCAGGCAAGCGTACCGCGAAGTTTATTCACGACCAGCGTGGCAAGCGCCTCGCCTTCAACCTCTTCCGCCAGAATAAGGATTGGCTTGCCGGTCTTGGCTATTTTTTCTAAGACGGGTAGAAGATCCTTCATAGTTGAAATCTTTTTTTCATGAATCAGGATGTAAGGATTCTCCAATACCGCTTCCATCCTCTCGGCGTCTGTAACAAAATACGGGGAAAGATACCCCTGGTCAAACTGCATTCCCTCGACCACTTCTAACGTAGTCACTGTTGACTTTGCTTCCTCAACAGTGATAACGCCGTCCTTACCGACTTTTTCCATTGCCTCAGCAATGTGTTCCCCGATATTTGTGTCGCTATTCGCCGCGATTGTCGCAACCTGAAAGATTTCCTTTTTGTCCTTGATAGGCTTTGAAACCTTCTTTAATTCCTCGCATACCCTCTCAACCGCCTTCTCAATGCCTCTCTTTAACGCCATAGGGTCCGAGCCAGCGGTTACGTTCTTCAGGCCTTCCCTATATATGGCCTCAGCCAGAATAGTCGCCGTGGTCGTGCCGTCACCGGCATTATCAGATGTCTTTGACGCAACCTCTTTTACCATCTCAGCGCCCATATTCTCATACGGGTCCTTTAACTCAACCTCTTTAGCTACCGTAACGCCGTCCTTTGTGATAGTCGGTGAG
>CAYQVM010000029.1:0-9788 GCA_964421145.1 uncultured Planctomycetia bacterium | reverse complement strand
AGCCGGCCTCAGGACGCATATCCTAGTGTGTATCGGCTCGGCCCTGGCCATGCTGACGTCGATCTACATGTTTGATATATATAGAGGTGTTGCCACGGTGGACCCGACCAGGATCGCCGCGCAGGTCATAACCGGGGTAGGATTTTTAGGGGCGGGAACTATTCTAAGATCTGGCGCTACAGTAAAAGGCCTGACCACGGCTGCAAGCCTGTGGGCGGTTGCGGGTATAGGGCTTGCGGTTGGATGCGGATTTTATTCCGCGGCAGTGATAAGCACCGCGTTGGTGGTTGTCACGCTTGTGGTTTTCTCCAAGATGGAGACGGCTCTTGCTCTAAAAGGCGACAGAAAAGAAGGGAGGGGAGAATGATCGGAAGAAAGGTCAAAAAGGTCGAGGTTGAAGAAAAGATTCTGGATGTTAATGCGAGCATGCAGGGCAATATGGTTTTTAAAGACCCCGTTAATCTAAAAATAAACGGGACGTTTGAAGGCAGCCTGACTACAAAAGGAAATCTCACTATAGGTGAAAGCGCGGAGGTAAATGCCGACATCATAGGTGAGAATATCGTCATAGCAGGCAAGGTGACGGGTGATATTATCGCGGAAAGGTCTCTGAGGCTGGTCGCGCCGGCTAGGGTGATAGGCGATATCAGGTCCCCGAGCCTGATGGTTGATGAGGGCGCTGTCCTGCAGGGCAGCTGCCAGATGATTTTTGACGAGGCGGAGATTTCCCGGCTGAGCTCCAAAAACAAGAAGGGCGTTATGTCCGCCGAAGAGGTGGCGCGGTACCTGGAAGTGGACGTGAACGCGGTCACCAACTGGGCGGATGCCGGCAGGCTGCGCGGCAGGAAAGAAAGCGGCAGCTGGCGGTTTGAGCGCACCGTAGTAGATGAGTGGGTCAAGACAGAAAAAATAAGGTAAATGGATAATTTCCTTAACGCGAAAGAGGCCGCGGAATTTCTCGGCATAAGCGAAGATAGGCTAAGCCATCTGGTCTCCGAGAAAGCGATTCCTGCGTATATGATAGCCGGGGAGTTTCTGCGCTTCAAAAAGGATGAGCTAGCGACCTTAAAGGAAATGCTGGAGGAAAACGTACCTTTCGAGGGCGACGAAAGGATATTTCATAAGGAGTTTTCAGAGGTCAAGGGCCTTGAGAGGGCCTGGGAGATTATCCGCGCAAACGATATCTACCTTATTATAGGCATAGCCATATCCGCGATTTTGATTTTTACGATTTTTAAATTCTGGATGTAAAAATTCATGTATAAGGATTCCATTAAAAAAGTCCTGAAAAAACTGGATTCCGGCAGGATCTCTGTTGATAAGGCGTTTAATTTTTTAAAAGACCTGCCTTACAAGGACCTGGGGTTCGCCAAACTCGACAACCACAGGGCAATAAGGAGAGGCTTCCCGGAAGTTGTCTATTGCGAAAATAAATCCCTTAAGTATATAACGGGCATCGTAAAGGTCCTTATGAAAAAAGGCGGCCCGCTATTATTGACGCGGGCCTCTGCGCAGTGCTACAAGCGCCTGAGGAAACTTTATCCAGGATTGAAATACAACGAGCTTGCCAGGGCCATTTATCTAAAAAAAGGGCACTACCCCGCTAAAAAGGGGCTCGTCCTTATAGTTACGGCCGGGACCAGCGATATACCGGTTGCGGAAGAAGCAAGGGTGACGCTGGAGGTAATGGGTGATACGGTAAAGGTTTTATACGACGTAGGCGTTGCGGGCATACACAGGCTGCTGGATAAGAAAGGCCTGCTAAATAAGGCAAGCGTGATTATAGTAGTAGCAGGAATGGAAGGCGCGCTCGCAAGCGTTGTGTCGGGGCTCGTCTCAAAACCCATCATAGCCGTGCCCACAAGCGTAGGTTATGGAGCGAGTTTTAAAGGCCTCGCCGCGCTTCTGGCAATGCTGAATTGCTGCTCGCCAGGAGTGGCGGTCATGAACATAGATAACGGATTCGGCGCGGGATATTTCGCGTCAATTATTAACAGATGAAAATAGCGTACCTGGACTGTTTCAGCGGCATAAGCGGCGATATGACAGTGGCCGCTTTTTTGGATGCGGGACTTAAATTATCAGTCCTTAAAAAGAGGCTCGGCCTGTTAAACCTGAAGGGCTATTCATTAAGCGCTTTTAAGAAAAATTGCCACGGCATAGCCGGGACCAAATTCGATGTCCGCATAAGCGGCAAAAGGCATCTTAAGAGGTCTACCTATAAAGAGATAAAAAATATTATAAATAAGAGCAAGCTCGATATAAAAACAAAATCCATAGCGCTTTCGATTTTTGAAACCCTGGCAAAAGCTGAAGCAAAGGTCCACAACAAACCCAAGGCCGACATACATTTTCATGAGATCGGGGACCTGGACTCTATCATAGATATTGTTTCAACGGCAATAGCCGCCAACGAATTCGGCATAGAGAAATTTTATTGCCTGAATCTTAAGGCGGGGAAGGGCAATGTTTTAACACGCCATGGCAATTTCCCTCTGCCCGCGCCGGCTACACTCGAAATGCTGAAAGGAAAGCCGGTATCTTTTTCGGACATTGAGCATGAGCTCATCACGCCGACTGGCGCCGCTATATTGACAACCCTTGTAAAAGATTTCGATTCAAAGCCAAAAATTGATATCCGGGCGCTGGGATACGGGGCCGGCTCTTACGACATCGAGCTCCAGCCGGACATGCTGCGCCTTATCATAGGCGACTCCGGAAAAGAGGCGCTGGCGCAGGATAAAATAGTGGTTATCGAGACCAACATAGATGATATGAGCCCTGTTTATTATGAGTATCTTATGGATAAACTTTTTAAAAAGGGCGCGCTTGACGTATATCTTACAAATGTGTACATGAAAAAGACGCGGCCGGGCGTCCTGCTTACTGTTTTGGCAAAAGAGGGCCTGCTTGATGAGCTGGCAAAGACAATAATGAAAGAGGCCACTACCTCGGGCGTGCGATATTATACTGCCGACCGCAAAATATTAGACAGAGTTACGAAAATCGTAAAGACAAAGTACGGTCCGGTCAGGGTAAAAGTAAATTTTGGGCCGGATAGCATTAAGACAATCTCGCCCGAATACGAAGATTGCAAAAAAATCGCCGAAAAAACAGGCATATCCCTTAAGGCAGTATTTGATGAAGCTAGAAAGAAATCAAGTTGATTTATTTAGGCTATCTTGGTATAATTATAACAAGATGAAATATGCGTTGGTCCTGCCTTTTGTTCTCGCATTAACATGCCGGATTCTATGCGCCGATACGATTCTATTGAGGGATGGGCAAGAGCTGAAGGGCGTGATTGTCGAGGATTATCACGACAGGGCTGTTATTTCGACCGAAAAGGGCGAAATCGGCGTTGTAAAAAGCAATATAGACAAGATATCATATGACAACGCTGATGAAAATTTGGTAAAGCTGGGCGCGTTCTATAAAGATAAAGGCGATTACAAACTGGCCTTATATTATTATGAGTCGGCGCGCAGAATTAACCCCGATCTGAAAGAGGCCCGGGAAGGGTCGCTGCTGGTTACCAACATGATGATGAATAAAAAAGAGGCGGATGTCGCGCAGGATATCGCCATGAGGCAGGATATGGAAGAGAATATGGAGAAACCCCCGCCGGCCGAACAGTTAGAAATCAATGCTCTAAGGAAGGGCGCCGACGAACTATGGTCAACTGCAGGCATTGCTTTAGAAAAGGCTGGCCCGGATGTAAAGGTGGCCAAGGTGATGGATAAATCGCCGGCATACAAAGCAGGGATGCGTCCCCGCGATACAATTGTGTCCATATGGGGCAAACTGATAAAATACATGCCGCTGGAAAATGTATACGATCTGTTTTTATCAAGCAAGGCAAGCGAAATCCGTGTTGCTATTGCGATGGAAGAGTCGGTGGCTATTAAAGGAAAATTTTTATTCGGAGGCGCCGAAGACATGATAGGGGCGAGGCTGTCAATGGAATTGGACGGCCTGATCATCAGCGATGTGAAGCCCGCGGGGCCTTTTGATAATGCGGGGATTTTAAAAGACGACAGGATAACAAAGATCAATGCGGCCTCCACAAGGTATATGCCGCTTGAATCCGTTTATAAGATGATTGAAAATATAAAAGGCAAAACACTAGATCTTGAAATTCAAAGAGAAATTACACTTTGGAGGAAATAGATATGGACCAGGATAAAAAAATAAGAAGAAGGATATATCTAATAAAAACAAAGTTCCAGCTGAAATATGCGGGCATCATACTGGTTTTCATGTTTATTACCGCCTGGATAGTTGGGTCCACGGTTTATTACACGGGCTGGCTGCTGATGGGCGAGAAACTCGCGAATGTTTACCCGCAGGGGCGGCTCGTCTCTATCATGCGCATAATAGACCTTACGCTTATCCTGCGCCTTTTGTTGCTTACTCCGCTAGTGATCCTATTATCGATATTTCTTTCGCACAAGATAGCGGGCCCACTTTACAGGGTGGAGAGATTCATAAAAGGCGTCGCCAGAGGCGACCTCAGCAGCAAACTGCGCCTGCGCAAGGGCGATGAGCTGCAGGAGCTTGCCGAAGCGATAAATGACATGACGGATGACCTTAAGAACAGGGTCAAGAAGTTAAAAGGCATCAGCAATATGGCCGGCCTCGAACTTGAGAGGCTAAGACGGATACTGGGCAGGGAGCTGCCCGATATTAAAGTGGTAAAGTCAGAGGTAGATGAACTGGCAAAGAGCCTAAAGGACCTTGACGACCATCTTTCCGAATATCGTTTAACTACCGTTGAAGACTGACAACCCTTCAATTTATTCGAATTAAACCTAAATGAATAAGCGATTGTTCTTAATCGACGGAAATTCTTATTGTTATAGGGCTTACTATGCTATCAGGAGCCTTGCAAACTCAAAGGGCCAGCCGACAAACGCGGTCTACGGCTTTATTACGATGTTAAATAAGCTGGTAAAAGACGAAAAACCGGATTACCTGGGAGTGGCATTTGACCTTAAAGGGCCGACATTCAGGCATAAAAAGTTTGAGGAGTATAAGATTACAAGAAAACCGATGCCTGATGATCTGGTGAGCCAGATGCCGGTGATAAAAGAGGCGCTGAAGGCATATAACATCCCCATATTCGAGATGCAGGGGTATGAGGCGGATGACATCCTGGCCACCGTAGCCAAAAAGGCCCAGGCGAAGACAATAGACACCTTTATAGTCACCGGCGATAAGGACGCGCTCCAGCTTGTAGGCGAACATATAAAAGTTTATAACACCCACAAGGAAGGGCTTATATTTGATGCCAACAAGGTCAAGGAAGAGTTCAAGGTGGAGCCCGAGCGGATAATTGATCTGATAGCGTTAATGGGCGATTCATCTGATAATATACCTGGTGTCCTGGGCATCGGCGAAAAAACAGCGGTGCAGCTGATTTCGGAATTTGGCAGCCTCGAGGCCCTGCTGGCCAATCTGGACAAAATAAAGTCGGAATCAAAAAGGGAGCTCCTTAAAAAGTATGAGGACCAGGCGAGGATGAGCAAAGAGCTCGCCGTCCTTGACTGCGAAGTGCCGCTGAAGATAGATTTTGATGACCTTAAATTAAAAGGGCCGGACGCAGGCAAACTCGCTATTTTATTTAGAGAACTGGAGTTTAAAACGCTGCTCGAACAGGTGATAGAAAGAAAAGAGCTAGAGGCCGAATACACCCTGGTTTCGAAATCGGATCTTGAGGGTTTCCTGAAAAGGCTTTCCAAACAGGACATGTTTGCCTTCGACTTTGAGACCACGAACTCGGATCCGCTCCTCGCGCGGCTCGTCGGTGTATCCTTCTGCTGGGAAGAGGGCCGCGCCGAATATATAGATTTTGGCAGCTCCGGGCTGGATGCGGATTATGTCCTGGGGCGGCTGAAGGCAATATTAGAGAATGAATCCGTAAAGAAGATAGGCCAGAATATAAAATATGAGCGGATGGTGCTCGCAAATTATGGAATAGAGCTTAAAGGGATGTATTTTGATACAATGGTCGCCTCATATCTCTTAAACCCTTCAAAGGCGATGCACAATCTGGGCGCTATCTCCCTTGAGTATCTAAATCACAAGATGATGGATATTACCGACCTCATAGGTAAGGGCAAGGCGCAGACCACGATGGACAAGGTGGATGTCGAGCGGGTGCGCGATTACTGCTGCGAGGACAGCGATGTCACATTCAGGCTCAAGAATATCCTGGAAAAGGAGCTGGGTAAAAAAGGCCTGTTTAAATTATTCGCCGAGCTTGAAATGCCTCTTGTGGATGTCCTGTCGCGCATGGAGCTCGCCGGCGTATCGCTGGATGCGGATTATTTAGAAGAAATGTCCGGGGCAATGCAGAAGAAATTAGATAAGATTACCAAAGATATATACGAGATAGCGGGATGCGAGTTTAATATTAATTCCCCGAAGCAGCTGCAGGAGATCCTGTTTGTTAAGTTTAAACTGCCGCCTGTAAAAAGGACAAAGACCGGGATCTCTACGGACGAAGAGGTCCTGGAAAAACTCGCTTCAAAACACAGTTTGCCAAAGGCGCTTCTTGAGTACAGGGAATTCGCGAAATTAAAATCCACTTATGTGGACGCGCTCCCGAAACTGATAAATCCTAATACAAAGAGGGTGCATACCTCTTTTAACCAGACCGTTACGGCGACAGGCAGGCTTTCCTCAAGCGACCCAAATCTACAAAACATACCTATTAAAACGGAAATGGGCAGCAGGATCAGGAAGGCGTTTATACCGAAGGACAAGGACTCTTTTATAGTCTCGGCCGATTATTCACAGATTGAACTGAGGATCCTGGCGCACCTTGCAAAGGATAAGGCGCTCATAGAGGCGTTTTGTGAGGATCTGGATATTCACAGGTACACTGCCTCATTAATATTCGGCGTGGATGAAAAAAAGGTTACTGAAGAACAGAGATCGCAGGCGAAGACGGTGAATTTCGGAATTGTGTACGGGATGAGCGCTTACGGCCTTTCCAAGGGCCTGGGTATAGAGGTTGACAGGGCGCAGGCCTTCATAGATTCCTATTTTGAAAGATATCCAAAGGTAAAGGTATTCATAGAAGATTCCATAGAGGAGGCGCGGGCAAACGGTTTTGTGACAACGCTTTTAAACAGGCGGCGCTACATCCCGGAAATTAACAGCGAGAATATAAATATAAAGAATTTCGCCGAGCGCACGGCTATAAATACGCCTATACAGGGCACTGCGGCTGACCTGATAAAGCTTGCCATGATAAGCATCGAGGATGAGCTGCTTAAGCGCGGCTACAAATCGCTTATGATACTGCAGGTCCACGATGAGCTGGTATTTGAGTCGCCGAGGGAAGAGCTGGATGAATTAAAGGCCCTAGTAAGAGGTAAGATGGAGCATATAATGAAGCTTTCAGTGCCCATCAAAGTAAATATATCCATCGGTAAAAACTGGCTGGAATTAGAAAAAACGAAGTAGCATTAAGATAAGCGAAGCATAAGGGGGTTAATAGTGAAGATTCTGTTTGTCTCCAGTGAAGTGGTCCCGTTTGCGAAGACCGGCGGCCTTGCGGATGTAGCCGGCAGCCTGCCGATATTTTTGGAAAAACTCGGGCTGGAAGTCAAGATTGCCATGCCAAAGTACAAGACGATTAAAATGCAGGGGCCGAAGGGGGTAACCGGGAAGAATATAGAGGTATTATTTGTTGACAATCCGAAATATTTCGACAGGGGCCAGCTTTATGGAGACAGATTCGGCGATTTCACCGACAACCTTGAAAGATTCGCCTATTTCTCAAGGGCATGCCTTGAGCTGTTAAAAAAGATAAACTACAAACCGGATGTTATACATTGCAATGACTGGCAGAGCGCTCTTATCCCGGTATACCTGAAGACCATTTTCAAAAACGACCCTTTTTACACTGGAATAAAAACCATGCTCACCATCCACAACCTTGCGTACCAGGGAATTTTTGACAGGTCGCAGTTTCCGCAAACCGGGCTTGGCGGAGACCTGTTTAATATTGACGGCTTGGAATTTTACGACAAGGTCAATATCTTAAAGGGGGGGATACTCTTTACGGATATTATAACGACGGTGAGCCCTACCTACGCAAGCGAGATACAGACGCAGGAATTCGGCTACGGCCTTGAGGGAGTTTTAAAGAAAAGATCGTCCGATTTACGTGGTATCTTAAACGGCATAGATTATGAAACATGGGATCCCAAGAGGGACAAAAATATCGCCAAGACATATGACGCCTATACCTCAGAAGACAAAAACATAAATAAAAAGGACCTGCAGCGCTCCAGCGGGCTAAAAGTGGATAAAAATATTCCGCTGATAGGGATAATCTCGCGGCTGGCCGACCAGAAGGGGTTTGACCTCATCGCCGACATTATCGCGGACATGCTTAAGGGTAACGTCCAGTTCATAGTTCTGGGGACGGGGGATGATAAGTATCAGGTTCTTCTTGAGAAGATCGCGAAGCTGTATCCCAAAAAAACCTCTGTTAACCTGAAGTTTGACGCGGTACTGGCCAAGAAGATATACGCGGGCTCAGACATGTTTCTTATGCCTTCCAGGTTTGAGCCGTGCGGCTTGGGCCAGATGATATGCCTACGCTACGGCACAATACCGGTAGTCCGTCTGACAGGCGGCCTCAGCGATACGATCAAGGAATACAGCCCCAAGACGGGCGAAGGCAACGGTTTTGTATTTTCGAGTTATGAGTCGTCCGAGCTGTCGGCGGCCATCAATAGGGCCCTTAAGCTTTACAAAAACAAGAAGGCATGGAGCCTTCTGGTAAAGAGGGCGATGGGCTACGACTTTTCATGGGAAAGCTCGGCGCGGGATTATATAAAATTGTACAAAAAATTGGCAGGAAGCGAGGCAAGATGCGGGGTGGGTGCCTGATAGTCGGCGTTACCGGCAGTTTTGGGACGGGCAAGTCCACGGTAGCGGGCTTTTTTAAAAAACAGGGGGCCCGCGTATTCGACGCGGACAAAATAGCGCATGAGGCGCTTTCTGTTCGTTATAAAAAGATAGTAAAGATTTTCGGGAAAGGGATCTTAAAAAAAGATAAAGAAATTGATAGAAAGAAATTAGCAAAAGTTGTTTTTGGGAACAGAGAGCTTTTAACCACATTGAACAGCATTGTCCATCCCTATGTTATTAAAAGGATCAAAGAGGGTGTAAAGAAGATAAGGAGGTTAAAAACCAAAACAGTTGTAGTATTGGACGTCCCGCTGCTTATCGAGGCGGGATTGCAGGGTCTCGTTGATAAAGTTATCGTTGTTAAGGCAGGCTCAAGGCAGCAGGTAGAGCGTTGCCGGAAGAGTTACGGTCTTTGCAGGAATGAGGCGCTGGCCAGAATACATTCGCAGATGCCGATCAGAAAAAAAATCAGGTTTGCTGATTTTGTAATAGATAACAGCAAAAGCAAAGAAAGGACAAAAGGAGAGGTAAGGAAAATATGGGAGCGAATTCGACCACAAACAATTCGGGAAAAAAGAATCTAGAGATCGCCAAACTTAAGGAGATGAAAATCTCAGAGCTCAACAAGGCTGCCAAGGAGCTCAGCATTGAGGGGGCCAGCGGCCTGAGAAAGCAGGACCTTATATTCAAGATCCTGCAGGCGCAGACCGAGAAAAACGGCCTCATATTCGGCGAAGGCACGCTGGAGGTGCTGCCGGACGGCTTCGGGTTTTTAAGGAGCTCCAATTATAATTATCTGCCGTGCCCCGACGATATCTACATATCGCCGTCGCAGATAAGGAAATTCAGTTTAAAGA
>CAYQVM010000028.1:4825-10086 GCA_964421145.1 uncultured Planctomycetia bacterium | reverse complement strand
TGGAATCCGGATATCTGTTTAAATTTTGTAGATTCTTCCTGATAGCACTAACCGCCTTCGGAGAGGGCCCGAGGCAATTCTCGTTTGAGGCCATCTTTATAACCTCTTTAAGCCCGAGCTCCCTCTGCACCTCTTCAATAGGCTTACCTGGTTCGTAATTTTTGATATTGAGTATATTTCTTCTTGCCAGCATGTTTTACGCGCCGTTTCCCACCGGATACGACCCTAAGATCTTGATAAATTTAGCGTTTTTTTCCAATTCATCCAGGGCCCTGCGGACATTTGTGTCGCGGTGGTGCCCCAGAAAATCCACATAGAAATAATAATCCCACGCCTTCTTCTTGGAAGGCCTGGATTCTATCTTTGTCATGTTGATCCTGTTTTTCTTGAAGGGGACCAGGATGTCGTGCAGGGCGCCGATCTTGTCCTTTAAAGAAAACACAATCGAGGTCTTGTCATTCTTTGTAGGATTCGGCTCTGTCCTGCCGATAACCAAAAACCTGGTGACATTGTGGCTGTAGTCCTCTATGGATTTCGCCATGACCTTCAGATCATAATACTTGGCGGCCAGGCTTGATGCGATACACGCGCCTGCCTTCTTTTTCTTCACAATCTCCGCCGCCTTTGCCGTAGAAGAAACCTCCACAAGCTCCACATTGGGCAGGTTCGCCTCAAGCCATATCCTGCACTGGCCGAAAACCTCCGGTTTGGAATATACCTTTTTTATCTTACCCCTGCCATTGCCCAGAAGATTATGCGTAATCTCAAGGCTTACCTCGGAGCAGATTTTAAGGTCGGAATCAATAAACATATCAAGCGTATGATTTATCGCGCCTTCGATGGAATTCTCTATCGGCACCACACCGTACTCGGCGCGGCCTTTCTGCACCTCGGCGAAAACCTCGGTTATAGAATTTACCGGGACGTATTTAACGGACGAACCGAACTTTTTGATGCTCGCAAGGTGCGTGAATGTAGCGATCGGCCCAAGATAGGCGACCCTCATCGGGCCTTCAAGGCTTAAAGTGGCCGACATGATCTCCCTGTATATCGCCTGCATCGCCTCATTTGAGACAGGGCCCCTGTTGCCCGAGGTAACCTTTTTATACACGTCGCTTTCCCTGTCCGGAGAATAAACGCCCAGTTTATTTTTTTTCTTTATGCTTCCTATCTTCAAAGACAGCCCTGCCCGCCTGTTTAAGGCCGCGATGATATCTTTGTCTATTTTATCAATCTGTTTTCGTAGGTTCGCTAATTCCATTTTCTCCACTCCCTTATTATATTTCGGTTATCTCAATGCAACCATCCCTATGGGGACAGGTTCCTATGCATAGCGTACTTTTAGAGACGGAACCTGTCCCGACTGTGAATGTCATTGCAACGTATTGTCAGTATTTTCAACGGGTTTTTGTATTACCACGTCTTTTGTGCCTGCTTCAATATCCTCTGCTGTAAACTCTTTTAATTTAGGTAAATCCTCAAGTGACTTCAGGCCGAAATGGCCCAGGAACTCATCCGTCACCGAATACATAAAAGGCCTGCCCGGCGCCTCTTTCCTGCCGCTCTCTCTTATAAGACGTTTTACCAGTAGATTGTCAATAACCCCGTCCACATTAACGCCCCTGATCACCTCTATCTCGCTTCTGGTAATGGGCTGCTTATACGCTATCACTGCCAGCGTCTCAAGCGCCGGCATCGAAAGCCGCCGCGTCTCCTCTCTAACAAGCAGTTTCTTTATCCATGGCGCGTAATACGAATCTGCCGCCAGCTGGAAGCCGCCGGCGATCTCGGTAACGCTGAAACTTCTGTTCTGGGCCTGATATTCCGCATTCAACTCATTGACCAGCTCTTTTATGGCGGTTGAATCAAAATCCTCAAGCGCCTGCGCCAGCTCGTTTGCCGTAACCGGCTTGCTGGAGGCGAACAGTAGCGCCTCAATAATCCTTCTTGCCTCTTCCCTTGTCATTGGCTCACCTGGTGAACTATGGGTTTTATGTTCTCGGGATTTCTACCGATCCTTATATCGCCGAACACCTTCTCCTGGACGGCAACAATCTCCTTTAATCTTATCAGTTCCAGTATCGCCAGAAAAATAGTTACTACCTCAAACTTGGTCTTCGCGTTAGCGAACAGCTCGCTAAAAAGCAATAACGGCTTATTAACCAGCATATGAAATATGTCGTGCATCTTGCCTTCAACGGTGAACTCATCTTTTATTACCTCATAAAAAACTTCTTTAGGTATATCCTTTAATATCTTGTTGAAGGCGGTAATAAGATCGAACAGACTCGCCTCAAAACATGAACCGGAAGAATCTTCCTGTATGTCAAAAGGGCCCGCGCCTCTTTTAAACACGTCTTTCTGTCTGACCTCCATCGTAAATAGGTCGCCGGCCGCCTCCTTAAATTTCTTATACTCCAGGAGTTTTTGGACCAGCTCAAGCCGCGGGTCCATCTCTTCGGCTTCCTTTATCTCGTTGGGGTCAGGCGGAAGCAGCATCTTTGACTTTATATGCATCAGGGTGGCCGCCATCACTATAAACTCGCCAGCGATATTCAGGTCCAGCAGTTTCATGAATTCCATATAGTCAAGATACTGCTGGGTTATCTTGGCTATGGGTATATCGTAAATATCTATCTCTTCCTTCTTTATAAGGTATAATAAAAGGTCAAGCGGGCCCTCGAATACTTCCAGTTTAATTTTCATATCCCTATCGCTTCTTTTACTTCTTTTATCGTCTCGCGCGCAAACTCACGGGCCTTGCTGTTGCCCTCTTCCAATATTTTCCTTGCGTCGGAACTTTTTAGTTTATCCCTCTTTGCCTGAATAGGCTCTAAAAATTCTATAATAATTTCGGCTAGGTCTTTTTTGCACGTGGTGCAGCCCTTCTTGGCGAGCGTGCAATAATCCCTTACCTCTTCAATCTTCTTTTTGTCGGAAAGAACATTGTAATATGAAAACACATTGCAGATATCCGGATGCCCCTTATCTTCCAGCTTTATGCGTTTGGGGTCCGTAATCATCTGCGGGACCTTTTTTCTTATAACATCTGGTGAATCCGAAAGCGCTATTGTATTTCCGAAACTCTTGGACATCTTTCTGTTGTCAAGGCCGAGTAATTTCGGCACCTTGGTCAACAGCGCGTCCGGCTCTGGAAAAATTTCCTTCCCGTATAAAGAACCAAACCTGCGCACGATCTCTCTTGTCAATTCAAGGTGCGGCAGCTGGTCCATGCCAACGGGGACGCTGTGCGCCTTGTATATGGCGATGTCTGCCGCCTGTAAAACGGGGTATCCCAGAAAGCCGTATGTCGTAATATCCCTTCCTTTTAATTCCTTCAGCTGCTCCTTATATGTGGGGCAGCGCTCAAGCCACGCAAGAGGCGTAATGATAGAGAAGGCCATCGCCAGCTCCAGATGTTCTGGCATTGCCGACTGCAGAAATATAACGCTTCTCTCGGGATCGATGCCGCAGGCGACCCAGTCCTTGACCATCTCCAGGGCGTTCTTGGCCATGTCTTTCGGATTTTCGTATTCGCTCATCAGGGCGTGCCAGTCGGCGACCATATAAAAGCAGTGATATTCCTCCTGCAGCTTCACCCAATTATTCAGCGCGCCGAATAAATGCCCGAGGTGCAGCGGCCCTGTCGGCCTCATCCCGCTAAGTAATCGCTTTTTCATAGCCGTCTCGCGACCATCTCTATAGTGTACGCCTCGATCACATCGCCTTCTTTTATATCATCGTGGCCCCCAAGGCCGATACCGCATTCAAAACCCTCGGCCACTTCTTTGACATCATCCTTAAATCTCTTAAGCGAGCCTACCTTGCCCTCGTATACCACCTGCTTGTCCCTTACAAGTTTTACCTTTGCCTGCCTGTTTATGCTGCCCTTCTGCATCAAGCAACCCGCGATAACACCCGCCTTTGTAATCCTGAATACCTGCTTCACAATAGCCCTGCCGAGGAATACCTCTTTTGCGATAGGTTCAAGCAACCCTTCCATCGCGGCGCGCACATCAGCTATCGCCTCATAAATTATGTGGTACTGCTTTATTTCAACGCCCTCTTTTTGGGCGGTCTCTTGGGCCTTCTCTTCGGTCTTAGCGTTAAACCCTATAATAACGGCGGTTGAGGCGGCGGCCAATATCACGTCCGACTCATTTATGCTACCTACGCCGCTGTGGATGATGTTCAGCTTTATCTGGTCCGTGCTGAGGTCCTCCAAAGATTTCCCTAGCGCCTCTATTGAGCCCTGCACATCTCCTTTTAATATGATCTTTAATTCCTTAATCTTGCCCTCTTTCGCCCGGGCATAAATATCCTCAAGTGTAATCCTCTTCTGGCCCGCGAGCCTCGCCCGGCGTTTTTCGTCCTGCTTTAAAAGCGAGAGCGTCCTGGCCTTCTTTTCATCCTTTACCACAAAGAATTCATCACCCGCTTGCGGTACGCCCGAAAGCCCCATGATCTCAATGGGCTTTGAAGGCGGCGCCTCGGTGACGCGTTTGCCTTTGTCATCCAGCATACCCCTTATCCTTCCGTAATAAAGGCCTGTCACAACAACATCTCCGACTCGAAGCGTGCCGTTCTTAACCAGTACTGTGGCCACCGGCCCCCTGCCCTCTGATAAATGGCCCTCTATAACAACACCTCTTGCCTTCAGATGCGGATTCGCCCTCAGCTCAAGCAGTTCTGCCTCAAGCAACAACATTTCTAAAAGCGAGCCCACACCCTGGCCCGTTTTGGCCGACACCTGAACAACTATCGTCTTGCCGCCCCAATCTTCGGGAGACAGCGCATGCTGGGAAAGCTGTTTTTTTACCTTGTCTATATTCGCCGAGGGTAGATCGCATTTGTTTATCGCCACGACTATCGGCACCCCGGCCGCCTTTGCGTGGTTCATGGCCTCTATGGTCTGCGGCATCATGCCGTCATCCGCGGCCACGACCAGCACGACCACGTCTGTGGCCTTCGCACCCCTTGCCCTCATTGCCGTGAACGCCTCGTGGCCCGGCGTATCCAGGAATGTAACCCGCCCCTTATCAAACACCACCTCGTAGGCGCCTATATGCTGCGTAATGCCGCCGTGCTCTTTCGCCGCGACATCTGTCTTTCTGATACAATCCAGAAATTCCAGGTATATACATTTAAAACCTGGAAATCGAACTTTGTGAAATTCATTGTTAAGGATATTGAAACGTTTACTTCAGGGGATATTGCCGATTATATGAGGATGGAAAAGATTGAAAGTACTGAGAAAACTT
>CAYQVM010000028.1:1934-4815 GCA_964421145.1 uncultured Planctomycetia bacterium | reverse complement strand
GCCGCGACATCTGTCTTTCTGATATAATCCAGAAGCGAGGTCTTGCCGTGGTCAACATGCCCCATGAATGTAACGACCGGCGCTCGCAAAACCAGCTTTGACTTATCAGCCGTCTTTTCTTCTCTGTGCTCCTTAAGTAGTTCCTCCTCTATCGTCGGAGGCCTTTTTATCTCAAAACCAAACTCCTTGGAAATCTCTTTTGCTACCTCTTCTGTAAGCGATTGATTGATAGTGGCGAAAACCTTTTTATTCATCAGCGTCCGGATCAGGTCATTGGGTTTTATGGAAAGCCTAATAGCAAGGTCTTTGACCGTGATCGGCGTCGGAACTTCTATAACTTTTAAAACGACCTCTTTTACAGCGACTTTTGGGAGCTCCTGCGGCGCAACTCTTACGGGCTCAACCTTTTTTACCGGTTCAATCTTCGGCTTAAGTTCGGGTTTTGGTTTAAGTTCAACCTTGGGTTTTATTTCGGGCTTAAGCGCTTCCAGCCTCGGCGCGGGCTTTGGCTTAACGGCGGGCTTCGCCTTAACGATAGGCTTAGCCTTCGCCCTGACCTTCGCAACCTTTGGCTTAGCTGCCTTTATAACCTTGGTCTTTGGTCTATGGCCTATGGTCTTTTTTGTTTTTTCCGTCTTTTTCTTTACCTTCATTCCTTTATTTCCCTCGCGGACTTTATTATTTTCTCGGCGGTCTTCTTGCCGATGCCGTCCAGCTTCACCAGGTCCTCAACCGTTGCTTCTTTTAATTTCTGGGCAGTATCAAAGCCCGCCTTTATCAACGTCTGGGCCGTCTTTTTTCCGACGCCATCCAGTTTTTCCACAGAGACGCCGGATGAGCCTTCTTCCTGCCTGGCTTCTGCGCCTTCCCCTATCGGGCCCAGCAGCTTTTCAGCCGCCGCTCTGCCTTTTTGCTCGGCGATATGGGTTTTGCTTCTTACATCTATTTCCCAGCCGACCAGCCTGGAGGCAAGCCTTACATTTTGTCCGTGTTTTCCTATCGCAAGCGAAAGCTGGTCGTCCTCTACGATAACCTCAAGCTTATGATTATCCCTGTCCGCATTTATCGTGCCGACCTCGGCCGGCGAAAGCGCGGACCTGACATACTCTTTTATATCATCGCTGTATCTTATGATGTCTATTCTCTCGTTGTGCAGCTCGTTGACTATGCCCTTGACCCTCTGGCCCCTTACGCCTACGCAGGCGCCCACACAGTCAACCTTTTCTTCTTTGGAATAGACCGCTATCTTCGCCCTTTCGCCCGGCTCTCTTGAAATGGCGCGGATCTCAACGATGCCTTCCATTATCTCGGGCACCTCAAGCTCAAACATCTTTTTTACAAATCCCGGGTTGGTCCTTGACAGGACAATCTGCGGCCCCCTCTGGCCCTTGCTTACCTCAAGGACGTACGCGCGCAGCCTCTCGCCCTGCTTGTATCTTTCATGCGGGCACTGCTGATTCCGGGGCAGTATCGCCTCGGTCTTACCGAGATCAACAATGATATCGCCCCTCTCAAATCTGTGCACCAGTCCGGTGACGATATTGCCGACCTTGGCGTGGAAGTCCTCGTATATGACGTCCCTCTCGGCCTCTCTTAGCTTCTGTATGATGACCTGCTTGGCCGTCTGCGCCGCTATCCTGCCGAAATCATCACTCTTCACCTCTTTGCCCTCGGCCTTGACCTTTATCTCACCCGTCGTCCTGCTTATGGAGACGGTGATATCCTCTGTCTTTTTGCCGACGATCTTGCGGGCAGCGCTCACCAATGCGGACTCAAGCGACTTAAACAGCACCTCTTTGTCGATGCCGCGCTCTCTCTCTATGTAATCCAGTATTGAAAGCAGTTCCTCGTTATTACTCATTTAAAATCACCTCTCTATTTTAGAATTCAATTTCAAGACGCGCCCTTGAAATCTTGTCCAGCGGAATCTTCCTGGTTATTTTTTCGCCTTTCAGTTCAATCGCTACAAGCTCTTCATCTCAGGAGACAACCTTGCCTACATGCTCCCTTTTATCCTCTACAGGGCCGTAGGTATTGACCTTAACAAGCTTGCCCGTTACCCTGTCAAAATCCTTTTTTGTCTTAAGCGGCCTGTCAAGCCCGGGTGAACAAACTTCAAGGATATAACCTTCAGCCAGGACGCTCTCCTTGTCCAGCAATTCACCCAGTTGCTCATTCACCGCGCCGCACTCATCAAGCGTAATACCGTCTTTTTTATCAAGTGTCAACCGCAGGACCATCTTAGGCCCTTCCTTGCGGTAAACAAGGTCCACCAGCTCTATCTCTTTACCTTGCAACAGGTTAGAAATCAATTCCTTTACTTTTTCAACTATTTCCATTTGGCCAAAAAAAAATGGGTATCACTACCCACCTTTCTCCTTTTAAAAATGGTAATATATTTATACTATAATTTTATATTTGTGTCAAGAGGAAATTTTGTATCCTCCCGGGCACTTGCTGCGCTGAAGCGCGTAGTGGCTGCGCCGTAGCGATCAGTTGCTTAAAATCTCCTCTACTGGCCGCTAACAAATTCATTACGGATGCGGGGGCACTGCCAAAATATGTTGCGTAAAGGTCTAGGTTTATTGCGCGCACTTCCTGTGCAAGTTTAGTACGAATTGCCCTAAAACTATGCATATCCCTATCTCGCAAACCCTGATAACGCTGACAGCATTGCTCAAAGGTAATGTTATATTGCTGTATAATGCTTCTCCAATCAACATCCCCCTGGATTATACCTGCGGCTATTCCCATGCTTGGGCCGCCTGCCCAACGTTCGCCGGCAATGACCATAGCCACAACAAGCCGTATTTCCCGCTCATACATTTCTTCGGGAGTCTTTGGCATAATAACGCGCCCGGGGCTTCCGGTAACTAACGTT
>CAYQVM010000028.1:1463-1924 GCA_964421145.1 uncultured Planctomycetia bacterium | reverse complement strand
TCCTCCCGGGCACTTGCTGCGCTGAAGCGCGAAACGGCCCTTGTGCCGCCGGCGCGATTGACATCAACCTCACGACTTCTAACAGACGATTCGTAAGATCCTGCTCGGTTACCGGCGTCAGCTGTTCCTGTTTTATTGTGGTCTGCGAAGCGGATCCTCTCCCAAATTCAACGCTTACCCTGTCCGGCCTGTTAGAAATCTGCCTGCTCATGACAAAATTCTGTCCCTCAACAACCGGGACAGCCTGTTCAACAAGCATTATCTCGTTTCCTTCTAACTTAAAGTGAAAACTCCTATTTCCTATCACCAAAGCGTAGCCAAGAGGAGTGCCGGTCGTATCCTGCAGAACCACGAATGCTCTGCCCGAAGGCACTGTAGGACCGATTCTTAAGCCTTGTCCTTCCTCAACAAGAAGACTGTCCCCGACGTTGCCGTCAATATCAACAACCCTTCCTACGCTA
>CAYQVM010000028.1:0-1453 GCA_964421145.1 uncultured Planctomycetia bacterium | reverse complement strand
TTTAAATCTAATCCTTTTATATCACTTATTCTTAATGCGCCCGGCGCCTGCGTGGACTGCCTCGCGAAAAGTTCAAACGTGCCTTCGCCCCAACCTATCCGCAGGCCGCTGTTATAACGCATGGCGGCCTTTTCATATTCTGGATTTTGTGGTTTTGCCTGCGCAAGTTTCTGTTTCATTCTCTGCGAATCTTCTTTTACTCGAGAGCTGTCAGCCACAAGCATCTGTTCTTCCGCGTGCGTATCTTCTCCCAAGGCCTCCTTCAGGCGTATCAACTGCCCGTCTATATTTGCCGCCAGCTGCATATTTGAAGCCAATGGGCGCGCCTGGCTGTTTGCCAGGGCCTCAAACCTCATGCCGTCGCCGTTAAATATAAGGAAACCATTGTCACCCTTATGGACATCCAGGCACAGTATCCTATCATCAACATTCAGTACCTCCGGTTGCCACTCATGGCCGAAGATGACGCCGTTTACGCCGAGCTTGGCCAGGAAGCGATCCATCATCCTGAGTTTGTTTTCGTCAACCGCGTTATCAATACTAAATTCAATATTAGATTGAGGGCCTAATTCAAGCAATAGCCGTTCCCAGTTATCTTCTATATTTCCCCTATCCATCCCAAACTGTCTCAAAAACGCAAAAAATTTCCTTTTATTCGCCTCATCTATAATAATTTTTCCTTTAAATTTATTAACCCATTGGTTCATCCTGTCCCAGACAATATTGCCGGCGCCTTCATCTCTATCAAATAACCGCGCTAGCCGCCTAACATTCTGCGGAGATTCTAAAAAGTCTGGGTTCTCCCTTAACTCCTGCTGAATAGCTTCTAATTCCCGCTGCCAGCTTTCTAACTGCTCCATTGAAATAAGAGGGTTGCCTTCATCATCCATGCGTATTCCCGCATGAAGATGCAAAAATCCTCTTTCGTCCACATGAAATAACTTGAAATTCTGAAGCATCCACATGGCCAATTCGCGCGGGTCGCGGCCTTGCTGCCGTAATTCCATCGCTAAATTAGCGCCGCCATTACCCAGCCACATTTCTTCCGCAGCCGGATCGCCAAGAAGAATAGCCTGGATAAAAAAGATATCATGATTTCCGAAACAGAATACGGCCCTGTCACCCAATATCCTCTTTAATTCTTTAAGGTCCTCAAAATTCGCGATATTCTCGCTTCCTCTGTCAAACTGGTCACCGTGAACTATCACGCCGTCAAGCTCGCCTTTTGCGGCGGCCTCTTTTACTCTTCTTAAAACAGTATTCTGCCCATGCTGGTCGCCAACCATTGCTTCGCGGCCAAATTGATTACGCTCCATGCCGGCCCTCAACGCCTCCAACTGCCGTATCTTCGCACGTATCTCTTTGGGCGTCAAACCGGCCATGGCTGCCTGAGCGCGAGCAGGCCTTTGCCCGGCTGGTGCGGGCTGCCTCGCCGCCTCGCCGGCGGCAGAAG
>CAYQVM010000027.1:10224-10772 GCA_964421145.1 uncultured Planctomycetia bacterium | reverse complement strand
TTACGTCTTTTTCCTGCTGGCTTAATCCCGCAAAGACATCTTTCCAGGACGCGCCGTTATCCGTGCTTTTATACAAACCGTTTTGGGTCCCCGCGTATACGATATCCGCGTTTCTCGGATCAAAACAGATTACGTTAACCGCGGTGTAAGTGCCGCGGACCATATATACCTTCTGCCAGGTCTTTCCGCCATCCGCGCTTTTGAATATACTTCTTGAAGAGCCGGCATAGACTAAATCCGGGTTGTTCGGATTTACCGCAACCGTTCTTAAGTCTATTTCGTCAATTCCGTTATTAATATTTTCCCACTTTGCTGCCTGCCCGTCCGGCAGGCGGGCCTGTCCGGCCCTGGCGGTTACGGTCAAGCATACCAAAACCGATATTGCTATTATAATTTTTTTCATTTAAATAAAACCTCCGTTTCATGTGATTTTCGAGAGCAGTAGCCGACGTTTAAACGTCGGCTACAAAATTTGCTACGCAAATTTTGTGCCTACTGCTTATAGATAGCCTCTTGGGCTACATTGTGGATAACTTATAGTCCTTTCA
>CAYQVM010000027.1:3961-10214 GCA_964421145.1 uncultured Planctomycetia bacterium | reverse complement strand
AAATGTTGATTTTGTTTTAAATATTTTTAAATATTTTATTTCGCCGTATGCTATAATAAGGCGCTATGGAAAAAGAATATATATTTGTAAAGGGCGCCAAGGAGCATAATTTAAAGAATATTGATGTAAAGATCCCGCGGAACAGCCTGACCGTTGTCACGGGTCTGAGCGGTTCTGGGAAATCCTCGCTGGCGTTCGACACCATCTATGCCGAAGGGCAGCGCAGGTATGTGGAGTCCCTCTCAAGCTACGCCCGGCAGTTCCTGGAGCAGATGCAAAAGCCGGATGTGGAATATATAGAAGGGTTGTCTCCGGCGATAAGCATTGAGCAGAGGACAGCGTCGGGGAACCCGCGCTCAACAGTCGGCACCCAGACAGAAATTCACGATTATTTAAGGTTATTGTATGCCAGGATCGGGAAGATCCATTGCCCGAACTGCGGCAAACCCGTTACCCGCCAGAGCAGCCAGGAGATAGTGGAAAAGATCCTTAAGATGCCCAAAGATACGAAAATCTCAATCCTGGCGCCGCTTGTAAGGGGCAAAAAAGGCGAATACAGGGAATTATTCAAACAGATGCAGAAGGAGGGCTTTATCCGCGCGCGCGTTGACGGCAAAATAATAGAGGTGGAGAATCCCCCTACACTGCATAAATATAAGAAGCATACAATTGAAACGGTTGTGGACAGGCTGGCTGTAGCGGATAATGAGGAGACAAGGAAACGCCTCGCCGATTCGGTTGAGATTGCCCTCAGAGCGGGAGCGGGCCTGGTTGTGATAAACAGCGTGGAGGACCAACTATTCAGCGAGCTCTACGCCTGCGTGGACTGCGATATAAACTTTGAGGCGCCCCAGCCCAGGATGTTTTCGTTTAATAGCCCGTACGGCGCCTGCCCCAAATGCGGCGGCCTGGGCAACAGGATGGAGATAGACCCGGAACTTGTCGTGCCGGACAAATCGCGGCCTGTCATAGAGGCAATTGAGCCGTGGCGGCGCGGCGGAAAGGGCATATGGATGTATTACAGGCGGCTCCTGCGTTCTTTGGCCAATGACTACAATTTTGATGTCCAGGCGCCATACAGAAATCTGGATGCGGGAATGAAGAAAGTTGTCTTCTACGGCGACGAGAACAAGGGCGGCTGGTTTGAAGGCGTGGTCCCAAATCTGGAAAGGCGTTTTAAAGAAACGCAGAGCGAATACATGAAGATGGAGATAAATAAATACATGAGCGTCCTGCCGTGCGTGGAATGCAACGGCAAGCGCCTTAAGAAAGAAAGCCTCGCCGTTACCATGCAGGATAAGAATATCATGGACTTATGCGCCCTGTCCATAAAGGAGGCAGGGGGATTTTTCAAGAATCTGAAATTGACCAAGACGGAGGAGACGATAGCCCGCCTGGTATTAAAGGAAATAAATTCCAGGCTGCAGTTTATGATGAATGTCGGCCTGGATTACCTGACGCTTGACAGGGCAAGCGCGACATTATCAGGTGGAGAATCACAAAGGATAAGGCTTGCCACACAGATCGGTTCGGGCCTCACGGGCGTGTTGTATGTCCTTGATGAACCCAGCATCGGCCTGCACCAGAAGGATAATAGAAAACTTTTAGAGACATTAGAGGCGCTGCGTGACCTGGGCAATACGCTGCTGGTTGTGGAGCACGACGAGGCGACAATAAGGAAGGCCGATTATATAATTGATCTGGGGCCGGGGGCAGGCGAGCACGGGGGAGAGGTCATAGTTGCAGGAACAATAGATGATATTTTAAAAAACGACAAGTCGCTTACAGCAAGATACCTGAACGGCCGGCTTAAGATAAAAATTCCCGAAAAGAGGCATTTTCCCGACGATAAAAAGCAATTAAAAATAATAGGCGCAGGAGAGCATAATTTAAAAGACATAGATGTCAGTATTCCATTAGGGCTCTTTGTGTGCATAACCGGCGTATCCGGCTCGGGCAAGAGCACCCTTGTGGATGAGATATTGTACCGCGCCCTTGCCAAGAAGCTGTACCGCGCAAAGGAAAAACCTGGCAGGCACAAAAAGATAGAAGGGGTAAACCACATAGATAAGGTGATTGTAATAGACCAGTCGCCGATAGGCCGCACCCCGCGCAGCAACCCCGCCACCTATACCGGTTTATACGGCCCGGTGAGGGACCTGTTTTCAAAGCTGCCGGAATCAAGAATGCGCGGCTATAGGTCCGTCAGGTTCAGCTTTAATGTGAAAGGCGGCCGTTGCGAGGCCTGCATGGGCGACGGCATAAAACAGATTGAGATGCATTTTCTTCCCGATGTGTATGTCCAGTGCGAGGTATGTAAAGGAAGGCGTTTTAACGAAGCCACGCTTGAGGTCAAATATAAAGGTAAGTCGATCAGCGATTGTCTCGACATGAGCGTGGAAGAGGCGCTCTCACTTTTTCAGAACATCCCGGCGGTAAAATGGAAATTGCAGACCCTCATGGACGTCGGATTGGGGTATATCAAATTGGGCCAGTCGGCCACCACGCTTTCAGGCGGTGAGGCGCAGAGGGTAAAACTTTCCACGGAATTATCAAGGCGCGCAACGGGTAAGACCCTCTATATACTTGACGAACCCACGACTGGCCTGCACTTTGCCGATGTTGATAAATTGCTGACTGTCCTTCACGCCCTGGTGGATGCCGGGAATACCGTCCTTGTCATAGAGCACAATCTGGATGTCATAAAGACAGCCGACTATATAATAGACCTGGGCCCCGAGGGCGGGGACGAAGGCGGCCGCATAATAGCCGAGGGCCCTCCCGAGAAGATCGCAAAAAATGCCTCCTCATACACAGGCCAGTATCTTAGGAAATTTTTGAATACCACCGCCTAGCCCTTAATTCCTGCTTGCTTTTTTACTATTATATGATAATATTATAATTAATGAGGAAATCTCTGTATTATACCGCTTTTATACTAGGCCTAATACTGCTAACAATATTATCATATGGTAAAGAGTCTTCTTTTGATGAGGATTTTACATTTGCCAGGAAGGCCTTCGAGGACAAGTTCTATGACCTGGCAAAGGAGAAGCTGGAGACAATAGTAAGGGAGTATCCTGAAAGGGAGGAGGCTCACCTCTTGCTCGGCGAGACCTATTTCTATTTAGGTAGGATGGATCAAGCATTAAAAGAATTAAGCATTATAGCGGAGAAGAATCCGCCCGGAAGACTTCTGGCCGATGCCACTTACTGGATGGGCGAAGTTTATTTTAAGACAGGCGATTACAGGACGGCCCTAAATTTTTATCAGAAAATAGTAGTTAATTTCCGGGAATCAAATCTTTACGACTATGCCCTGTATTCCAAGGGCTGCTCGCTTTTCAATCTGAAGGATTTTGAATCGGCAAAAGATGTATTTAAATTGGTCCTGAAGAGGTTCCCGCGCGGAAATCTGTCGCAGGACAGCCAGTTTAAACTGGCTGCTATTTTTTATGAAACGAAGAATTTCGAAGAGGCGAAGAGACAGCTTTTATCGTATTTAAATAAATATCCCGGGGCGCCCAACTCAAAAGAGGCCTATTACCTGCTGGGCGAAATAGATTACAAGAAAAACGATTTTGAAAACGCCGTCAGGAATTATTCCAGTGCGATAGCCGGGGCGAAAGACTCAAAATGGATCCCTTTGGCCCACTACCACTTGGGGGTTTCGTATCTTAATTTAAACAAGCCGGATGAGGCAAGTAAGGAATTTGAGAGGTGTCTTAAGTTTTCCAGCGATGATAAACTGAATGCCGAGGTAAAACTGGCAATGGCAAAACTCAGTTATCAGCTGGGCAATGCCGCCAATGCCATAGGCCTGTATAAGGAATCGATTGCGATGCTCAAAAACAGCGAACTTGAGTATGAGGCGCGTTATAATCTAGGATGGCTGTATAAGGAACTTTCCAGAAATGAGGAGGCGGCTAAGGAATTTGAGATCGTAAAGGATAAGGCAAAGGATGAGGCGCTTAAGGTGGGGAGCCTGTGCATGCTAGGCGATATCGATTTTGAGGGCAAGAGATTTGAGGATGCCCTTGAGAGTTATGAGGAAGTGTTGAATAATCATTCCAGCAGTTATTATGCCGACTACGCCCAGTATCAGGTGGGCAACATACTGCTTGAGACCGAGAAATATGATACGGCTATCCTGGCCTATCAGAGCCTGCTGGTAAATTTTAAGAACAGCAAATTACTGGACGAGGGGCAATTTAAGCTGGCCCTGTCCTATTACAAAAAAGGCGAATATCAAAAGGCATACGAGGAATTTAACAATCTGCTTAATAATTTTTCCCAGACGGTTTCCAGGCCGACAGCGCTTTTTTATATAGCGAATTCACTGTACGCGCTTGGCCGTTACGAGAAGGCGTTGAAAGAATTCTCGGAATTGGCCTCAAAGGCTTCCGATGAGGATCTGACAAGAAAATCCCGCTATATGATCGGCTGGTGCCTGTTTCAGAAGGGGCAGGAAAAAGAGGCCGTCTTGGAGTTTGAGAAGTTTTTGGCTGCTTACCCCAAGATCGATCTTAGCCCCAATGTGGCCTTCTGGCTCGGGGAATATTTCTACCGCAAGGGGAAATTTGAGGATGCGAAAAAATATTTTGAGAGAATAGTAACCGAGTTTGGCTCAAGCGATGTATGCGATGACAGCCATTACTGGCTTGGATGGGTTTATTATGAAAGCGGGGATCTGGAGGCGTCGAAGGCACAGTTTAATAAAGTAGTGACTGATTTTCCGAAGGGTGACCTGTCTGGAGAGGCCTTATTGAAATTAGCCGATATTTTTAAGGAACAGAACATGATCCAGGAGGCATATGACGCGCTTAACGCGTGCATTGTTAGATTCCACGGGACGAATTATGAAAAGATAGCGTACAGGAAAATCGGGAACCTGCTGGTAGAGAATTTCCTGTTCGACAGGGCGCTGCTTTATTTCGGGAAGGCGTTGACCGACAGGAAGACGGAGCTGAACGCGCAGATACAATATCAGATAGGAGAGGCGCTACAGGGTAAAGATGACCTTGAAGGCGCCGTTATTGAGTATTTGAAGGTGGTGTATCTGTATCCGGATTTCAAATTTTGGGTATTCAGGGCAGAGCTTAAGGCGGCCGGATGCCTGGAAAAGTTAAAAAGATACGAAGAGGCTATAAAGTTATATGAAAAACTTGCGGCTGAAGATGCCGAAGAGGCCGCATTCGCGAAAAAGAAAATAAAAGAACTAAAGCCCCTCGCTTCAAATTAAACAAAACTAGGGAAGCTCGGGATCATTTTTAGATTAAGTAAAACTAGGAAAATGGGAGGATTATAAGATGTTGGAATTTATGCAAAAGGGCGGGCCGGTGATGTATGTTATACTTCTATGCTCTATTGTGGCGTTTGCCGTAGTCATAGAAAGATTTCTTCAATTAAGAAAGGCGCGGATAGATACCGATAAATTTATGAGCGAAATCTCCAACCTGTTGAAACGCAACAGGATCATGGAAGCCATTGATATGTGCAATCAGACGCCCGGCCCTATTTCACAGGTTGTTAAGGCGGGGATATTGAAGCATGACCGGTCCAAACCCGAGATAAGGGAGGCGATAGAAGACGCGGCGGTCAGTGAGATACCTATATTGGAGAAGAATTTAAGCATGCTGGCGACCGTTGCGCACATTGCCCCGCTCTTAGGGCTCCTGGGTACTGTGACGGGGATGGTAAGGGCTTTTCAGGTTATTGAGCAGAAGGCGACCGCGCTTCAACCGGTGAATCCTAAAGATTTGGCTGGAGGTATATGGGAGGCATTGCTGACCACGGTCTTTGGTCTCTGTGTTGCGATACCCACATATGTGGCCTATAATTATTTTGTTAACAAGGTAAACGGATTTATCTTTGAGATGGAAAAGAGCGCGACAGGCCTGGTGAACCTTTTGGCGACAAGGAGGCAGGAATGAAGTTTAAGCGACACGTCGAATTGGAAAAGGGCCAGCTTGACATCGCGCCGCTTATTGATATTGTCTTTCAACTCCTGATCTTTTTCATGCTTACCTCAAGCTTTATATTTCAACCCGGCATACAGGTCAACCTGCCGAAGGCGGTTACCAGCGAGGTAATCCATGAAAAAAGTTTGATAATATTGGTTACGGGGAATAATTATATATACCTGAATGACAGGATGATTACAATGTCCGAGCTGGCATCCAGGTTGAGGATCGCGGCCAAGGAAAACAAGCCGCTGCTTATTAAGGCGGACAGGCGCGCCTCGCTCGGCAAG
>CAYQVM010000027.1:0-3951 GCA_964421145.1 uncultured Planctomycetia bacterium | reverse complement strand
TGATTTCATCCTGAGGAGCGAAGCGACGAAGGATCTATGCTCAGAGATAAAACGTTCAGTATAGCATTTCTGATTTCGACATCATGGCACCTGATCTGCATGTTTTTGTTTACGATAGTTATTCTGCCGATCAGCCTGCCTATGTCCACTATATCAAATGTCTCTTTTTTAGGGCCGCTGCTGGAGAAGACCGCCTTTGAATTGATGCTTGACAAAAATTCACGACCCAAGCAGGCCACTTACCAGGAACCCATGTTTTCTAACAACGCCTTTTTGATGCATGAGGAAGGCCGGATTGGCAAGACAAAGTTTAATGGATTTGCCCTGAAGGGGCAGGCCGATCCCGCAGAGGTCAGCGCCAACGATCTTTTTGGCGGCTACAAGATTATCCCGGCATTTTCAATGAAGATCTCAACCAATGAACAGAAGGCCTCACCGCCGTCTACCGCCAAAGGAGACGATACTTTTTCGATAGAAGGCCCGCTGGCGCAGCGCGATATAGTCTTAAAGCCGGAGGCGCCGGTCGCGGCAAAAAGGGTGGGCGTTGAACAAAAAAATTTTTTTGTCGAGCTTAAGATCAAGGTGGCCGGCGACGGGAAGGTCGAGCAGGCGGACCTTCTGGCTTCAAGCGGGTACCCGGACATAGACCTGGCGGCTATTAATTATATAAAAGGATTCCGGTTTTCCTCCGGTGATATTAACGGCCAGGCGGTCTGGGATAAGATAAAGATGAGCATAAAAAGCCAGTAATGATCCCCGTTAGATACTGTTGTATTCTAATGGGGCGGAAGTGAGGTATCTAACGGGGTGATAAAGATAGAGTTATCATTAGCAGTGTCTCTGTATCTTGTCCTTTCGGTAATAGGGATTTTAATAGTCTGGTTTTTTCTGGAAAAGAAGAAAAAGATAAGAGGGATCAATCCGGAGGAAAAATTTGTATGGCAGTGTTCCATATGCACATATTTTTACGTAGACAGTCAGAATGAAGAGTTGTCCGTTTGTCCACGGTGCGGAAGCTACAATTCGAGAAAAAAAGGAGGTGAGAAGGCGTGATAACCGAGATAGGCATTACGGCGGGCGATGTTTGGCATTACCTGGATACGCATAACAAAAGCAGCCTGAAGGACGTATTGGGGGGGATCGATAAACCCAGAGATCTCGCTTTGATGAGCGTGGGGTGGCTTGCTAGGGAAGGCCATGTGGTTGTGGAAAAAGAAGGGAACGATTACAAGGTTTGGCTGAGGGAGCGATAAGGAAAGGAGTGAAGTAATGGAGAGACATATCGAGAGACACATTAAGACAGATGAGCCGCTGCCGATAATCCCGCCGCTAAAGGCGCTGGATTATACGACCATAAACAAAAAATTCGGCTGGTGGTCAGTAGTGGCGTTGGTTGAGTCCTGGGGCAGGAAGCAGGTATGTCTGTATCTCTGGCAGAGAAAAGGCACAAGATGGGCCAGGAAACAGAAGTTTGCCATACACAGCCAGGAGGACTGGAGTATCATATCCGACGCAGTAGAGAGCCTGGTGTCCGAGCTCGGATAATTTTTGATAATGCTCAAAAATAGAAGGTTGGTTTACACCGATGCCTATATGGTTGACATAGGCAATCATGTGTTCCCGACAGAAAAATA
This sequence comes from uncultured Planctomycetia bacterium, assembly GCA_964421145.1. Taxonomy (GTDB): domain Bacteria; phylum Omnitrophota; class Gorgyraeia; order JABMQH01; family JABMQH01; genus CAYQVM01. The sequence goes on along the minus strand of CAYQVM010000027.1, from coordinate 2,317 downwards.
TAAGCTGGTTAAAGACCTCCTTGTTAAAAATGACGGTTTAAGGAAAGAGGATTTTATCGAACCTAAACCGGCGGAGGATAAAGATGTCCTGTTGGCGCACACAAAGGACTACCTGGATAAATGGAAGAATGGCAGGCTTTCTTTTGAAGAACAGCTGCAGCTTGAGCTGCCCTATTCCAGAGAATTGTTTGAGGCGTCCCTTTTATGCGTGGAGGGGACAATAATGGCATCGCGGTTTGCCCTTAAGGATATGGTCGGTCTTCATATAGGCGGAGGGTTTCATCACGCCTTTCCCGATCACGGCGAGGGCTTTTGCGTATTCAATGATATTGCAATAGCGATAAGGCGGCTTTTCAGAGAGCGGCTTATAAAAAAGGCGATGGTCATAGACTGCGATCTGCATCAGGGCAACGGCACCGCCTTTATGTTTCAGGGGGATAAAGACGTTTTTACATTTTCCATACATCAGGAGAATAATTACCCGTTTCCAAAACCGCCCAGCAGTCTGGATATAGGGCTTGAGGACGGGGCGGGCGACGAAAGATATTTATCCGAACTTCGCAGGCATGTTCCGTCAATATTGAAAGCAATCAAGCCGGATTTCGCGATTTATGTCGCCGGCGCTGATCCTTATAAAGAAGATCAGGTTGGAAAACTGGGTTTGACTATAGAGGGGTTAAGTGAGAGGGACGAGCTGATATTCAATATGTGCGGCAAATACAACGTCCCCACCGCGGTTGTTTTAGCAGGCGGATATGCGTTAAAAAAAGAGGATACCGCTAAAATTCATTATAATACGATAAAGGCGGGCCTGAAAAATGCCAGGTAAGTTTATAACGATATTAATGACGGCGCCGTCTAAGAAAGAGGCCCAGCGCATTATTGCGGCCCTGATTGCAAAACGCCTTGTGGCGTGCGCGAATTTATTGAACGGGGTTGATTCAACCTTTATATGGAAAGGTAAAATAGATAAGGCAAAAGAAGTGCTGGTCATATTTAAGACCAGGAAGAATTTGTTTAAAAAAGTGGCGGCCCAAATACGCAGGCTCCATAGTTATGAAGTGCCGGAGATAATAGCCCTGCCGATTGTTGACGGAAATAAAGAGTATCTGGGATGGTTTGATGAGGTGCTAGGTAAAAATTGTCCCTCGTTTCATGTTAAGAAAAATTAGGGAAACTCGGGATGATTTTTAAGAGTAGTAAGACTATGTAAAAATCGGAGGTTAATATGGAGGCAAAGGAAAAGGTTTCGGTTCTGGTAATAGACGATGACGATGTTGTTTTGAATGCCCTGGGCCAGATGATGGAAAAGACAGGGTGGAAATGCCTGAGGGCCCCGTCCGGTGAGATCGGCCTGGATTCTTTCAAAATAAACAATGTGGACGCGGTTGTACTGGATATAAACCTGCCGAAAATGGACGGTTTTGTCGTCTTAAAAAAGCTTAAAGAGTTAAAACCCAATGTCCCTGTCGTCATACTGACGTGCCTGGGATACGAAAAGGACCAGATCGAAAAGGCGCTGGGGCTTGGCGCCGCCGGTTATGTAAGCAAGGCGATGCCGGTCAAAAGCGTTATCGCGAAAATTAAGTCGGCGTTGGGGAAGTAGCGCCCCTCGCTTCAGAGTAGCGAGACTAGGGAAGCTCGGGGCGATTTTCCCATTAAGTAAGGCTAAGGAAAATCGGGGCAGTAGCTCAATTGGTAGAGCACCACGTTCGCAACGTGGGGGCCGTGAGTTCGAATCTCATCTGCTCCAAATTTTCTCTTGAATTTATAACTATGAAAATTTGTCCCGAGGCTCTCTTGATATTGTAACTCTGAGCCGAGGGACGGCGAGTTGTAAAACATAAGGAGGATAAGAATATGGCGCGAAAAATTTTGTTTGGTGTTTTTCTTGTGTTGTTGGTCGTTGCGTTTTACGCCTACGCGGGAGAGGTGAAACTCACCACCTATTATCCCGCGCCGTATGGGGAGTATAAGAGGGTAGTAACGAAGACGCTTGGGGTTGGGGATAATAATGCTTCAGGCGCAATTGATACCGGCGATGCGCCGGATCCAGCTGCCAAACCAGGCGATGTCTGGATTAAGGGCAACGTTGGCATCGGGACGACGAACCCAAATTATGCAAAGTTGGAAGTAGCTTATCAAGATTCCGCCCCAGGCGACGCTCACCTTATGGCGCTAAAAGGTTATGGCGCCGGTACGGTCGTCGGTGACCCTCAGCTGGTTTTCATGAGAGCAGGAGGGACGATGGCGTCCCCTGCGGATATCCAGCCAAACTGGATTTTAGGAGGGATGTGGATGCAGCCCCGCTACAACG
>CAYQVM010000026.1:8092-10857 GCA_964421145.1 uncultured Planctomycetia bacterium | reverse complement strand
GCACTTTATGTGCCGGCGAGTTCGCCGCCCCCGACAAAATGCGAAATAAAAGGCGTTAAAAATTTTCTCCTGAGCGAGCAAACCTTTTTCTTGGGTTTAATCTGCTTAATTGTTACCTCCGGCTGCGCCGCGCAGAATTTACCCTACCAGGAAACCCGCGTAATGATGGGGACATACGTTACCGTAAAAATACATGACGCGGACAAGTCGTCAGCGGTGAAAAAAGAGGCCGCGGATAAGGCGTTTAGAGAAGCTAAGCGGCTTGAGGATCTACTCAGCAGTTTCAAAAAAGATAGTCTTATCGCGAAGATTAACAGCGCCGGCACAAGCGAGGTCCCGCTGGATAGCGATACCTTTTTTGTTCTTGAGAGGGCAAAATATTTCTATGAGATCTCGGGCGGGGCATTTGATATAACAGTTTTGCCGCTTTTGGAACTTTGGGGGTTCCATAATAGGAATTTTTCTGTGCCTGGCGAGGAAGAGATAAAAAAAGCGCTGACCAAAGTAGGCAGCGATAAGATGGTTTTGGACAAACAGAAAAAATCGGTTAGATTTCTGGTTGAGGGCGTGAGGATAGACCTTGGCGGGATAGGCAAGGGCTATGCGGTTGATAGGGCCGCAGCCGTACTTAAAGAAAATGGAGTTAAAAACGCGCTGGTGGCCGCCGCCGGAGACATCTACTGCATGGGCGAAAAATCGTCTGGCAATAAATGGTCTGTTGGCATAAGAAATCCGGCCAAGAAAAATAAGACAATCAGGAGTATAGAGCTGAAGGATGAGGCAATATCCACCTCCGGCGGCTATGAGAATTATTTTGAGGCCAAAGGCAAAAGGCTTATCCATATTTTTGATCCACGGACAGGCATGCCTGTTGAAAACGATTTACTGAGCGTTACTGTAATCGCGCCAGATTGCACAACGACAGATGCCTTAGCTACAGCCGTAACAGTTTTAGGAAAAGAAAAAGGCACGAAATTAATAGGAAATTTAAAAGGAGTAAGGGCGATTATCATAACTAAAGATGATGTTAAGAGTAAATAAATAGAAAGTTAGTTATTTTCTTGACATATTGTTTTAATATGATATACTTTTGGAATCGCGATTTTTTTTGGAGGAAAAATGAAAACAAAAGAAAAGGTTTTAATTTTCAGACGTTCCATAGCCCTTGTGACGTTATGGATTTTTTTATGCTCCAATGTGTCGTTTGCGCTTAGGCCGCAGTCGGCAAAAGATAGGATTCCCACCGCAGCGCCACTCATAACTCATGAGCAAGCAGCCGCCTTGGTGCAGCCTGTGTTTGAAAGCATTGATGATGTTATTGGTAAGCTAAGTCCCGCAGGCAACATTGATGCCAAATCAACAATTATTGACTTGCGAATGGGGCGAATCAGTAAAGATGAAGCAAGCCGCCGATTGTCAGAAATTTTATCGGCGTTACGCATAAATCCAGGTGTTGTTAACGCCTGGATAATACAAGCCACCCAGCCGCTTGCCATGGCAACAGGGCCTGAGGGGCAGGCGGGTGAGCCGGCCGCCGCGGCGCCGAAGGCAGCAGCAAAATGGATTGAAGTCGGAAAGGCGGAATGGGTTGGGCTTAACAGTGACTTAAAGATAGGAGATGAATATTTTGCAAGAGTAACGAAGATAAAGGGTACAGGTAGAGAAGGACAAGTAACCCATCCCGCAGATAAAGATGCTATTCTGGCGTTGGGGCATACGGTATCAGAGGACGGACAGCAGCTACTAACTGACAGCGTCAATATAGGGGGTGTCCTATATTCAGAAGAAGCGCAAGTAGGAATTAAGCTTCTTGCTGTTAACAGGGAAGAGCAAAAAGCCCAAGTAGTTCGTATTGCAGCGCCGGCATATCTAGGGAGCAAAGTAGTGCAAATTAATCTTGAACAAGAGAGCAGGATTGAGCCGAAAGGGGCTAAGGAAGGCAGAAGGCCCTCGTTTGAACAACCTGAGTTGGGTCTATCTTTGAGCGGGGAGCCCGCCGCAGCGCCGCGGCCGGTAGCTCCGCCAATTCAGCCCGCAGCACTTCTTGGCGCGATATAATAAAGTTATCCGCAATCGTAGGGGGGCGTTTCAACGCCCCCCTATCTTTTAAATTGACCCCGCCTTTATAACGTAGTATCTTAATATATCATGAAACAACGCATAGTAGTTGCCATGAGCGGCGGGGTGGATAGCTCGGTGGCGGCGGCGCTGCTTAAGGAGCAGGGTTATGACGTCATTGGCATCGCTATGCAGCTGTGGCCCAAATCGGAGTGCGGAGCGCACCGCGAGAAGAGCTGCTGCTCGCTTGAGGGGATACGCGACGCCAGGTATGTCGCGCAGAAGCTGGGCATACCTTTTTATGTCGTAGATTTCCACAAAGAGTTTAAAAAATACGTCATAGATTATTTTGTCGGCCAATACACAAAGGGTTTTACACCTAATCCGTGCATCGCCTGCAACGAGATGATAAAATTCGGCGCGCTTCTGGATAAGGCGAAAAATTTAGGCGCTGATTTAGTAGCCACGGGCCATTATGCCAGAAGTTATTATGATGAAAAAATAAAGCGGTATGTTTTAAAAGAAGGCGCGGATAAATCCAAGGACCAGTCATACGCGCTGTTTAGCCTTTCGCAGGAGCAATTGAGCTGCGCCAGATTTCCAGTCGGCGAATTTACAAAAGATAAAATCAGGAAGCTCGCGAAGGATTTGAAATTTGATATGGTGTTTGATAAAAGAGATAGCCAGGAGATCTGTTTTGTTGAAGA
>CAYQVM010000026.1:2644-8082 GCA_964421145.1 uncultured Planctomycetia bacterium | reverse complement strand
AGCATAAATAAAGAGGGAATTTTACAGGTTAAATAAAAAGACAGGGATAAAATGCAATTTTGATTAGGCGGAGAGACGCTGCGTGAGATTATAAACCTAGCAATAAGATGAAAGCGAAAAAACAAAGAAGGCAAAGATAAAAGTGAGGCCCGGGCCCATACTGGATAAAGACGGGAAGGTTCTTGGCCAGCACAAAGGGACGCCGTTTTACACGATAGGCCAGCGCCGAGGACTCGGGATCGCATATAAAGAGCCGCTTTATGTCATTAAGATAGACGTTGCCAGGAATGAGATTGTTGTAGGCGCAAAAAAAGATGTATATAAAAAAGAATTAACAGCCGAGAATCTAAACTGGATTATGTTTGAGGAGCCGCCCAAGGCATTTAAGGCGCAGGCGAAGATAAGGTATAAACACAGGAAGGCGGGCGCGAAAATTTCTGTGCCGGATGAGGATAACGTCAAAGTAGTTTTTGACGAGCCACAGGAAGCGCCGACACCCGGGCAGGCGGTCGTATTTTACGATAAAGAACTGGTAATAGGCGGCGGATGGATAAGCAAGCAAGATTAAGAAAAATTTTACAGAGGCTTAAAAGCGTTGTCGTCGCCTACTCGGGCGGAGTGGACAGCACGCTTTTACTTAAGGCGGCCCTTGATACGCTGTCGCGGGAAAATGTGCTGGCTGTTACGGCCAGGTCAGAGACCTACCCGCTTCGCGAATTTAAAGAGGCAAAAGAGTGCGCCCGGCAAATAGGAGCGAGGCATAAGATTATCCATACTTCGGAACTTGCGATAAAAGGATTCAAGAATAACCCGGTAAACCGCTGTTACTATTGCAAGAAGGAATTATTTTCAAAATTAAAAAAGATCGCGAAAACTGAAGGATTAAGGAATTGTATAGACGGGACGAATTATGACGATTTAAAGGATATTCGTTATGGCAGAAAGGCGGCCAAGGAGTTGGGGATAAGAAGCCCGCTTGTAGAAGCGAAGATAACTAAGCAGGACATAAGAAAATTCTCTAAGGAGATGCGTTTAAAGACGTGGGATAAACCGTCATTCGCCTGCCTTGCCTCAAGATTCCCGCATAAAACCAGGATTACGGAAAAAAAACTTTCAACTGTTGAAAAAACGGAGGAATTTTTAAGAGGTTTCGGGGTGAAACAGGTCAGGGTGCGACATTACGGGAACCTTGCCAGGATCGAGGTTTACCCGCAAGATATAAAAAAATTAATAGAGCCAAAAAGCATCAAACGGATAAGCCAGGAGTTCAAGAAACTCGGCTTTAAACATACTACTGTTGATTTAGAGGGTTACCGGACCGGCAGTATGAATGTTTAGAATTGACTTAAGCTGTCGTATAAGGGATAATGAATAGTGAAGAGGTAGGTTTAGGCCGGCGCCCCTCGCCACAGCTTATTTAAATACAGGTGTGGCTCGGGACATGGCCATGAATAGCAAAGAGGTAGGTTTAGGCCGGCGCCCCTCGTCACAGCTTATTTAAATACAGGGGTGACTCGGGACTTGGCCATGAATAGTTAAGAGGTAGGTTTAGGCCGGCGTAGCTCAGCCTGGAAGAGCAAGCGGCTCATACCCGCTCGGTCTGTGGTTCAAATCCACACGCCGGTACCACGATGGATTTGAAACAATATATCATATGAAATACCCGAATGTTTTTCGTTTAATTTCGGATGTGACAAAGAAAAACGGCGTAGCATGTGTTTTAATCGGCGGATTCGCCGTCAACTATTACAAGGTTACACGCCAGACAGCAGATGTTGATTTTTTGATCACCAGAGAGGATTTTGTGAAAATAGAGCCGGCATTAGAGCGGGCAGGGTATAAGCCCGATTTAAGTCAGGAGGTGTTCATCCAGCTTAAGAACGATTCAAATGCATATTTAATGGATGTCGATTTTATGTTTGTGGACAAAGAGACGCTTGCTAAAGTTATTAAAGACGGCAAAAAGACAAATATTGATAGATGCGAATTCCTCATACCCTCGCTTAATACTTTGATTGCCCTTAAACTTCATTCCCTAAAATACAATCTAAGGTTTCGAGAAAATAGGGATTTACCGGATATTGTAGATTTAATCAGGGTAAATAAAATAGATTTTACAAGCAAAGAATTTAAGGACTTATGCTTGAAGTACGGCACACAGGATATTTACAATAAAATATTAGAGAGGGTTTCATCATAAGGTATAGAAATGGAAAAACTAAATCTGCCTATTTTTAAAGGGGTATCGCCGGCAAAAAAACAGTTGTCAATGGATGATTACCTGAAATTTGTTATGTTTAATTTGGAGCATACCGTTGACAGAAAGGGCGTTATTTTTTGGAAGAGTCGTTCGGCAGTAAATAGTCCGTTTTATATTGATAAAAATTTGGGTTAACAAGGAGGCGTCATGGAAGCACTTGAGCCGATCTTAAGGCAGCATTCGTTTTTTAAGAATTTTCCGGAGAAATATATCGGGCTTCTTGTGGGCTGCAGTTCAAACGTAGTGTTTAAGCCGGGAGAGGCTATTCTAAAAGAAGGCGAAGATGCGAACAGGTTTTATATTGTCCGCAAAGGGAAGATAGCTATTTATATAGAAAAGCCGCAGATTACCATACAGACCATTCGCGAAGGCGATATTCTGGGATGGTCGTGGCTGATCCCGCCTTATAAATATCGTTTCAGCGCCAAGGCGTCGGAGGCCACGACGGTTGTAGCGCTGGATGGAAAGTGCCTCAGAGAAAAATGCGAGAAGAATTCCGAGCTTGGCTACGAATTCTTAAAGAGGATGGTCAATATCCTGGCCGAGCGGCTGGAGGCGACGAGACTGCAGCTTTTGGATGTTTATAACATAAGCAAGGAATAAATGTTTCTAGATAAGGCAAGGCAGGCCATCTCCCGGTTCAACATGCTTGAAGAAAGCGATAGGGTGGTGGTGGCTGTTTCAGGAGGGCCCGATTCAATGGCCCTCCTTTATTTTTTAAATTCTATCAAGAGACAGCTTAGGCTGTATTTAATTGTCGCCCATCTCAATCACGGGATAAGGGGAAGCGCGGCAAAGAAGGACGCTGAGTTCGTAGAGAGGGCCGCAAAAAAGATGCGCCTGCGCGCGGTCATCAAGTCCGAATATGTCCCGCGAATCGCGAGAAAAAATAAACTTTCTGTCGAAGAAGCAGCTCGGAATTGCCGCTATGATTTTTATCTTGCGGTAGCCAGAGAGTATGATGCCAATAAGATCGCGCTCGGCCACACCAAAGATGATCAGGCGGAGACGGTTTTAATGAGGTTGGTCAGGGGTTCCGGGCTTCTGGGCCTAAGTGGTATCCCTCCGGTAAGAACATTTGAGGATAAATTAATTATCAGGCCGCTGATAGATGTATCCAAAGAAGAGATACTGGCATTTCTCGCAAAGAAAAAGATTCCTTTCAGACGGGATAGCACTAATGCTAGGCCAATATACGCGCGAAACAAAATAAGACTGAAGGCCATACCTTTTTTAAAGAAAGAATTTAATCCTGCCATAGAAGAGACACTTGTCCAGATAGCCAGGAATTTACGGCTTGATTATGATTATCTTGCCAATATAGCGGAGACTAAATTTAAGCGTTATGCCAAATTGCTGGACGGCTCTGTTAAGTTGAGGCTGGACTTTCTTAAAGAGGAAACGGCCTTACAAAGGATGATTATTCGCGAGTGCATAAAAAGGGCCAAGGGCGATTTAAATTCGGTTACATATGGCCACTGGGAAGACCTGAACGGGCTGCTGAAGAAAAAGGCAAGATGGTCTATGACTTTACCCGGAGGACTTTTTATCAGACACGCAGGGAATGCGCTGGTCTTTACCAGGAATGCCGCGAAGAAAGCCGCAGATTTTACAGGCCTGGTTTACGAGTTAAAAATTCCTGGCAGGACGAAGATAACCGAAGCCGGAAAAATTTTAGAAGCCGATTTCGTAAAGGCCCCAGCGGATTTTCGTTCAAAAAAAACCAAAAAAGAAGAATATTTTGATTTTGAAAAACTGAAACTGCCGCTTTATTTGAGATTCAGAAGGGCAGGTGATATAATAAGGCCCATAGGGATGAGCGGCAATAAAAGGCTCAAGCGGCTTTTTGTCGACGAAAAGGTCGCGCTTGAGGCCAGGGCCAAAACGCCGTTGCTTATTTCCGGAGGGAAAATTATCTGGGTGTGCGGAGTCAAAAGGTCTGATGGAGCAAAAGTGGAAAGAGTCACAAAGAGAATTCTCAGAGTGAAGCTGATATGAAGCGAGCATATAAAGGTTTTACCTTAGTAGAGATCATGATTGTGGTCGCCATTATAGGGATACTGGCGTCCATCGCATTTTCAAATGTACAAGGTTACAGAAACAAGGCCACAAAGAATACATGCCAGGTGAATCTAAAAGAAATCTACAATAATATATCTCTTTGGGCCATAAATAACGGCAAGACAGGTACCGATGCCGCAACAATGCAGGATCTGGTCCCAACTTATATAAAGACGACCCCGTACTGCCCCTTTGATTCGGCAAAGCAGGGCTATACGCTGACAACGGTTTCAGAAAAGCCGAAATGCCCTTCTGACCCCGCAAACCACTACATTGATTAAAACAATTGACATTATTAATCTAATATTGATACTATATATACGCTATGGAAAAGAAAAAGACTAATCTCCCCAAAGGTAACTGGAATTTTATCATTTGGATGCTGGTGTTTCTGGGTATCGCGTATCTCTTCCAGATAGGGCCTATGTCTTTGAATAAGGTCCCTGTGCCCATAACATACGGTAAATTTTACGAGATGCTCTCCACCAACGTCGCAACAGGCGCTATTAAATCGGCTGTTCTCACGGATAATATCATAAGGGGCGGCTTGTCCGACGGATCAGCTTTTATCGTAAATGTCCCGGAGCGGGACGAGGAGGTGCTTAAGCTGTTGAGGCAGACGGTGAAGGATTTTGACATAAGGCCGCCCAGGACATTTTTTATGAATCTTTTTATTTCCTTCGGGCCGCTTCTTTTGTTTATCTTCTTTTTATGGTATATGTACCGCGGGGCAGGCCAGATGGGCGGCCGAATATGGTCATTTGGAAAATCCAAGGCAACAATGATGTCGAGCGACAACGTTAAGATAACGTTTGATGATGTGGCCGGCGTGGACGAGGCAAAAGAGGAATTAAAAGAGATAATAGATTTCTTAAAAGACCCTAAGAAATTCCAGAGATTGGGCGGCAAGATACCGAAAGGCGTATTGTTGTTAGGGCCGCCCGGGTGCGGGAAGACCCTTATGGCCAAGGCGGTGGCCGGGGAGGCGGGCGTGCCATTTTTGAGTATTTCCGGTTCGGATTTTGTTGAGATGTTTGTGGGCGTGGGCGCCTCAAGGGTGCGCGACCTTTTTGAACAGGCAAAGCGCGCCGCGAAACAAGGCGGAAGGGGCGCTATT
>CAYQVM010000026.1:0-2634 GCA_964421145.1 uncultured Planctomycetia bacterium | reverse complement strand
ATTTTTGTTGATGAGATAGACGCGGTAGGCAGACAGCGTTTCGCCGGCATCGGCGGAGGGCACGATGAAAGGGAGCAGACGCTGAATGCCCTTCTTGTCGAGATGGACGGTTTTAATACGCAGGTGGGTGTTATCTTTATAGCGGCGACCAACCGGCCTGATGTGCTGGACCCCGCGCTTTTAAGGCCCGGAAGGTTTGACCGCCAGATAGTCATAGACAGGCCCGATATAGTCGGCCGCGAGGCCATATTAAAGGTTCATGTAAAGGGCATCAAGCTGGCAAAAGAGGTGGACTTAAGGTATATTGCGCGCCAGACGCCCGGTTTTTCAGGGGCTGACCTGGCCAATCTGGCGAACGAGGCCGCGCTTCTGGCTGCGAGGCGCAACAAGGACGCGGTGACCATATCAGAACTGCAGGAATCCATAGAAAGGGTCATAGCGGGACCTGAAAAAAAATCCAGGGTTATCTCAAAACGCGAGAAAGAGATAAAGGCATATCATGAGTCAGGGCACGCGATTCTGGCCCTTATCTTGCCCGGCGCGGACCCTCTGCACAAAGTTACGATACTGCCCAGAGGCATGGCGGGCGGATACACAATACAGATTCCGACCGAGGATAAAACAATATTTACGAAAAATTTTCTGCTGACGCAGATTACGGGGCTGCTCGGGGGAAGGGCGAGCGAGGAGCTGATGCTAAATGAGGTCTCAAGCGGGGCCGGCCATGACCTGAAAATGGCCACTGATATCGCGAGAGATATGGTGACCCGCTACGGCATGAGCGAGAAATTAGGTACGCTGACCTTCGGCCACCCTCAGGAACATATCTTTTTGGGGCGGGATCTTATCGAGGAAAAGAACTACAGCGACCAGACCGCCTACCTAATAGACCAGGAGATCCGCCGCATCATAGATGAATGCTACAATACGGCGAAGGCCAATATAAAGGAAAATAAAGATAAACTGAAACTGCTGGCCGATGCCCTCCTGGAAAAAGAGGTGATGGAGGCAGTAGAGGTTAAAAAATTATTGGGGTTAAGCCAAGATGGACCTCAGGTTACAGCCTGACAGGACCTATCTTATGGCGGTCCTCAACGTTACGCCTGATTCTTTTTCAGACGGGGGCATGTTTTTTGACAAGGCAAAAGCGGTTGAGAGGGCCGCTCAGATGGCGGGCGAAGGCGCCGATATTATAGACGTAGGCGGCGAGTCGACCAGGCCCGGTTCCAAGTCTGTTTCCTTACAAGAGGAGCTGGACAGGGTAATCCCCGTAATTCAGGCAACTGCTTCAAAAATAAATATTCCGATATCAATAGATACCAGCAAACCAGAGGTTGCCAGGGAAGCGATAAAGGCAGGCGCCTCAATCATCAATAATGTAATGGGCACACCAGTCGATAAAAACATGGCGCTCGCCGCGGCCGAACTGGGTGCGCCGATAGTCCTCATGCACATAAAAGGCGAGCCCGGCAACATGCAGAAAAACCCCTCATACAAAGATGTGATGTCAGAGATCTCTGCCGAACTTAAAAAAGCGATTGCTGTGTGCGAAGAATGCGGCGTAGATCCAAAAAAGATTATTATTGACCCAGGTATCGGATTCGGCAAGACCGCGAAACATAATATTGAAATAATACGCAGGTTGAGGGAGCTTAAGGTATTGAATAAGCCCATACTGATCGGCCCCTCCCGCAAGTCCTTCATAGGAGAATTGCTCGGGATAAAAGTTCCTGGCGAAAGGCTCATGGGTACGGCCGCAGCCGTAGCCGCCTCCATTATTAACGGCGCCGACATCGTAAGGGCGCATGACGTAAAAGAGATCAGCCAGGTCTGCAGGCTGATTGACGCCATTTTCAAAAGATGAACCAGTTTCTGATATTTTTAAAAATCACCTTTGAGATTGCCATCCTGTGGTGGGTAATATACGCCGTCCTTGTGTTCATAAAGGGAACAAGGGCGGTTCAGCTTTTAAAGGGCCTTATTGTCATCGCGCTGTTATTTTTCCTTGTTGAGAAGCTGGGCCTGAACGCAGTCAGCTGGATATTGACGAAGATTCTCGCCCTGTCGGTCATAGGTTTTTTGGTTATATTTCAGCCCGAGATCAGGCGCGGCCTTGCGAGGATAGGCCAGTTCGGCATATTTACGGCTAAGGAGCAGATAGTGGATGAGCTGGTAAAAGCGGCCGAGTGGCTTTCCGAGAGAAAATACGGGGCTATTATCGCGATAGAGAGAGAGGTCGGCCTTGGTTCCTATATAGAAAGCGGCGTCAACCTGGACAGCAAGGTAAACAGCGAGCTATTGGAAACCATATTTATGCCTAACACCCCCCTGCACGACGGTGGCGTTGTGATACAAATGGACAGGGTGACGGCGGCAGGATGCCTTTTTCCGCTCGCCCAGGATTCCCAGCTAGCGAAACAGCAGGGCACCAGGCACCGCGCCGCAATAGGGCTCACGGAAGAAACGGATGCGGTAGTCATAGTGGTGTCAGAGGAGACGGGCGCGATATCAATTGTTGTAGGCGGTAAACTTACAAGGGATTTGCCCGGAGAATCGCTGGGCAGGGTATTGACAAATTTACTATACAGGCAGAAACAGAAATGAGCCCAGCCCCTCCTATTGGAGGGCGACTGG
>CAYQVM010000025.1:8917-10862 GCA_964421145.1 uncultured Planctomycetia bacterium | reverse complement strand
AAGGATGTGGAAAAGGCCTACATGCTGGCTTACAAACTTGGGTGCAAGGGCATTACAATATACAGGGACAAAAGCCGCAAGGAGCAGGTATTAAACATAGAAGGCAAGGATGCCACGTCGGAAAAAGAGACGGCACTTGTTCAAAAGGTTACCCCGAGGCCGAGGCCGACTGTTACAAAAGGCACTACCACAAAGGTCGGCACCGGCTGCGGCAACTTATATGTTACTATTAACGAAGATGACAAAGGCCTGCCGTTTGAGGTATTTACGCAGATGGGCAAGGCCGGCGGATGCGCCTCAAGCCAGCTTGAGGCGTGCGCGCGCCTGGTTTCACTGGCGCTTAGAAGCGGCATAGATATAAACGCCATCATAGAGCAGTTGAGGGGCATCAGATGCCCTTCCCCCAGCTGGGAAAAAGGGGGCAGGATATTCTCCTGCGCCGACGCCATAGCCAGGGTGATTGAGCAGCGGCTTTCTAAAAAGGAAGAGGCCTCTGTGCAGGCTCCGGCCGAGGAGCAGAAAAGCGAGCCGCCGGCCTCTTTTTCCACAAAGAAAATAAGCGGGAATATTGTCGGGGTCTGCCCGGACTGCGGTAGCGCGCTGCGCCATGAAGAAGGGTGCGTGGTCTGCAGATCCTGCGGTTATTCCAAATGTTGACCTTTACCCCGTTAGAGAACTATGGTCTCTAACGGGGTTTACGTGAGGACATTTCGCGTATCCGCGCCCGATTTTAACCTGGGCCACACACTTGAGTGTGGCCAGGTCTTTAGATGGGACAAGATCTCACCCTCCCAGTACGAAGGCGTTGTCGGGCCAGAAATATTCAGGGTCCGCGGCGAAAAAGAAGGCCTGTTAATAGAGACCTCCAGCCCCCGGCTAAGGCCCTCCTATATAAAATCCTACTTTGATTTAACCCTTGACTTAGCATATATTTATAATAGAATATGTAAAGATAAACATATAAAGGCAGCTATCACCAAGTTTAAGGGGCTGCGCATAATAAGACAACCGCTATGGGAATGCACAGCCTCTTTTATAATCTCCGCTTACAACAATATTCCCAGAATCAAAGGGATTGTTTACAATCTCTCTAGGTGTTCGGGGAGGCCCCTGATTTTAAACGGAAAAGTAAATTATTCGTTCCCGGAGGCGCAGGTAATAGCTGATTTAAGTATTTCCAGGCTAAAGGGCTGCGGGGCGGGTTTTCGGGCGCCTTATTTAAAAAAGGCGGCAAGGGCCTTTTTAACCGGCAGTATTACCGCGGAAGATTTACATAACCGGCCCTATGAAGAGGCAAAAGATATTTTGATAGGCCTCGACGGTATAGGGGATAAAGTAGCCGATTGTGTCCTTTTGTATTCCGCGCGCAGGTTTGAGGCTTTTCCGGTTGATGTGTGGATAAAAAGAGTGATGGAATGCCTTTATTTTAAAGGCAAAAAGGCGAGCGAGAATAACATACGGGCATTCGCCCGGGAATATTTCGGGGAATACGCAGGGTACGCCCAGCAATACCTGTATCATTACGCAAGATGCGAAAGAGTTAAATAATGAACCCCGCCCCTCCTAGATATTCAATTTTAGGTTTTATGTCATATCCGGATGAGAAAGATGTTTTGAAACCGCATCTCGGCACCGTATTTGTGCCGGATGAGCGCCTCGATAACCTCGCCAAGATAATCAAGCCGAATAAGATTACATATACTGAGATAACATTCCTGGATACGCACGGTCTGGACCTTTCCCATTCAAAAGAGGCGGATGGGCTTATCATCGTATTGGGCGTTTTTTCAGAGGCACCGCCCAAGAAGGACGCCGAAGAGATCCTGACAAACATGATACTTTCGGACCTTGATATTATTGAGCACAGGCTGCCTAGGATGAAGAAAGAGATAGAGGCGGGTAAAAAATTTCAGGACATGACAGAATATAACCTGCTTTTAAAGTG
>CAYQVM010000025.1:323-8907 GCA_964421145.1 uncultured Planctomycetia bacterium | reverse complement strand
TGCGAGGCGCAGCTTGGGAAAACCCGCCCCCTCAAGGAGCTGCCGCTTGCGAAAGAAGAGGAAAAGCTGTTGCATGGATACCAGTTTTTGACCATGAAACGCTCCTTTTTTGTGGCGAATATACCCGAAGACCGGATAGGCAAGGGGCTTGATGCGGGCATAACGGATCTCGCAAGTAAGGAAAATATTGAGATCCTTGAACTCTGTACGAAAATAGAAGAGGAGATACTTGAGCTGGCGGAGAACGAACGCCTGGAATTCTTAAAAGGCATGGGGATAAGCGAGCTTTCCGAGGATAAGATCGTAAAGATGGCATTTAAGACATTGAACCTGGTCTCATTTTTTACGGTGAAGGGGGCCGAGACAAGGGCTTGGCCAATTAGAAGAGGGACGCATGCGATAGACGCAGCGGGCAAGGTGCATACGGATATGCAGAGGGGATTTATCAAGGCGGAGGTTATAAACTATAAAGATTTTATGGAGTGCGGAGATTTTAATGAGGCCAAGAAGCGCGGATTGCTCAAACTTGAGGGGAAGGATTACGTAGTGCAGGATGGAGATATAATAAATTTTAAGTTCAGTGTGTAGAAGTCCCTCGTTTCAGAGTAGTAATGCGAGGGAAACTCGGGATCATTTTACATATTAAGAAAAAATAGGGTAAAATGGGAGGGCAAATGGTTAGACTGCTGGCACTCTGCATGTTGTTAGTTTTTGTTTTTGGACTATCGGGTTGCGAGCAGGTGGATACCGAGACGCTCAATAAGATAACCCAGGAAGACCCTTCGTTTAAAGCGGTTTTGGAGAAGAAACAGGAGCTTGATTCAAAAGCCGCCTTTCTCACAAATCAGCTGCGTGATGCCAAGAACGACGCATATGCCAAGATCAGGACGCTTCAGGATAATTTTAACAGACAAAAGATGGATGTTGACGGCAAGATCGCATCTTTGAAAAGCGAACTTGACCCGGTGCGCATAGAGATCAGGACAGAGGTGGAGTCGTTAAGGTCCGCGCTTACCAGCAAGAAGGAGATACTCAAGAATCTGGAGAACACAAGGAGAAATCTTACCAACCTCATTAATCAGCAGAAGGCGGTGAGCGTCACGGCGCAGGATATGCAGAAATGGCAGGAAAGGCTTGGGGACCTGAACAAACAGATAGAGCCTATCGCCGGTGAAGTCAGTGAACTGGAAGAAAAATTGAAAATATTAAGGCTTAAGCTGATTGCCTTGAGGCAATAAGGGGGGGGCGGATGGTGAAGGTAAAGCGGGCACTTATAAGCGTATCGGATAAAAGGGGTTTGGATGATCTTGTAAAGGGGCTGAATGATTTCGGGGTCGAGATTCTGTCGACCGGCGGGACGGCGAAGGCGATAGCCAATCTCGGCATCCCAGTCAAACAGGTTTCGGATTATACGGGTTTCCCCGAGATGCTGGACGGGCGGGTAAAGACGCTCCATCCCAAGATCCATGGCGGGTTACTGGCGCTCAGAGAAAATACGGAGCACATGAATCAGTTGAAGGAACAAGGCATGGGCCTTATAGATATGGTAGTGGTAAATTTATACCCGTTTGAAAAAACGATAAAAAAAGAAGGCATCAAGCTGGAGGAGGCGATAGAGAATATTGACATAGGCGGCCCCTCGATGCTCAGGAGCGGCTCCAAGAATTTTCGGTCTGTCGCCGTGATATGCAATCCGGACAGGTATGCTGAGGTCCTGGATGAAATGAAGAAGAATAAAGGCACTGTCGGCGATAAGACGCTTGAGAGATTGGCGGTAGAGGTATTTGAACATACGTCAAAATATGACGCGGCAATTGCGGCATATCTGAGTGAAAAACTTGGGTCCCCAGTCCCCAGTCCACAGTCCACAGTTTCCGGGTTCCCACAAAAATTAAATCTGGAGTTTAAAAAGGCGCAGGACTTAAGATACGGGGAGAACCCGCATCAGAAGGCGGCGTTTTACAGGGACTCTGGCCTGGATGAGCCCAGCATCTCAAACGCAAGGCAGCTGCACGGGAAAGAATTGTCGTTTAATAATATTTTGGACCTAAATGCTGCAATAGAGATAGTTAAAGAGTTCAGCGAACCGGCAGCAACTATTATAAAACATACAAATCCATGCGGTTCGGCCACAGCCGGCACGCTCAAGAAGGCGTTTATGGATGCGCTGAATGCCGATAGATTAAGCGCGTTCGGCTGCATAGTCGGTTTAAACAAGAATGTAGACGTTGAGACCGCGAAGGCGATTATACATGAGGCGGATTTTGTTGAGTGTATTATCGCGCCCGCCTATGATCCGGAGGCCCTCGAGATGTTAAAGACAAAAAAGAACCTGAGGCTGCTTGAGATACCGAATTTTGAGAGCAAGGCCGGAAAAACGGACCTGGATATGAAGAAGGTTGTGGGCGGGCTGTTGGTGCAGGACAGGGATGTCAAAGACGATGTACAAATCAAAGTTGTGACAAAGAAGAAACCCACAAAGCCGCAGCTTGAATCTTTGATTTTCGGCTGGAAGATCGCCAAGCATGTGAAGTCAAACGCGATTGTGCTTACCAAAGGGACGAAGACCATTGGTGTTGGCGCAGGCCAGATGTCAAGGGTAGAGTCCGTAATCATCGCCGCAAGAAAGGCGGGCAAGAAGGCTTT
This sequence comes from uncultured Planctomycetia bacterium, assembly GCA_964421145.1. GTDB lineage: Bacteria > Omnitrophota > Gorgyraeia > JABMQH01 > JABMQH01 > CAYQVM01. The sequence goes on along the minus strand of CAYQVM010000025.1, from coordinate 6,261 downwards.
GGGCTCATGCCTTGCAAGCGACGCCTTTTTCCCGAAAGAGGACGGTATACAGATGGCCAAAAAGGCGGGTGCGGTTGCCATTATCCAGCCGGGCGGTTCCATCAGGGACGCCGAGGTTATAAAGGCGGCGGATAAGGCCGGCATTACAATGATATTTACAGGGGTAAGGCATTTCAGGCATTGATGGATTACAGAGAAGCGCTTCAATATCTGGATTCTTTTATAAATTACGAAAAGGTCTCTTCCTTCAACTATGAGGAATCTCTTCAGCTTGACAGGATGAGGCGCCTTGCCGAGGCCCTGGGCAATCCTCAGGACAGGCTAAGGTGCATACATATCACCGGCACGAAGGGCAAGGGCTCCACCTCGGCGATGGCCGCTTCGATATTAAAAGAGGCGGGTTTTAAGGTCGGGCTGTACACCTCGCCGCATCTGGTTTCATTCAGGGAGCGGATAAGAATCAACGATGAATTAATAAGCGAGGAGGAGCTCAGCGGCCTTATTGAGCGCGTAAAAGCGGTGACCGACTACATGGACAGTAACAGTGATGATTTCCCGACCTTTTTTGAGGTCTACACCACGATAGCGTTTTTATATTTTGAGCAGAAAAAGGCGGATTTATGTGTTTTAGAGGTCGGCATGGGTGGGAGACTAGATGCCACAAACATTATTGAGAAACCCCTGTGCTGCGGAATCACCCAGATAAGCTATGAACACACACAGAAACTGGGCAGTACACTGCCCGAGATAGCCCGCGAAAAATCCGGGATCATAAAAAAGGATGCGATATGCGTCAGCTCCGGACAGGCAGGAGCCGCCGCCGAAGTGATACGAAAAACCTGCAAAGAAAAGAACAACAGATTATTTGAGGTAGGCAGGGACATAATTTTCAAAAAAGAGGATAGGCAGGTATTTTCAGTGAAGGGCCTTTTTGGAGAGTACCCGTTTCTGAAAATAGGGCTGCTGGGCGACCACCAGTTCATGAACGCGGCCACCGCTCTCGGATTAATTGAGTCTCTGAGGTTTTATGATATAATGATCAACGCTGATGCTGTTCGTCTTGGGTTGAAAAATGCCGTGTGGCCAGGCAGGATGCAGGTCCTGCGAAAATTACCTTATGTTGTCTTAGACGGCGCCCAGAACAGGGCCTCTGCCTTTGCCCTGGCAAAGGCGGTAAAGGAATATTTTGAGTACGATAAATTAATTCTGGTCCTCGGCATATCAAATGACAAAGACATAAAGGGCATCTGCGAGGAACTTGGGCCCGTAAGCGATAAAGTGATTCTGACAAGGGCGAAACTTCCGAGGGCCGAGGAGCCTGAGGCTATTAAGAAATTTTTCAGTGAGGCGAAAACCACAGGCAGCGTTCGGGAGGCCATGGATTTAGCGGAAAGGATTGCAGGGCCGAAGGATCTGATTTTAGTGACAGGCTCATTTTTTGTTCTGGGTGAAATGCTGTCTAGTGAGATATTTCAGGAGGCAGGGGTATGTTAAAGATAAATCTTGACGATACAATAGCGGCGATTGCCACACCAATCGGCGAAGCGGGCATAGGAATTATCCGCTTAAGCGGGAAGGACAGCCTGGCCATTGCGGATAAGATTTTTGTATCCAAAGACGGCGGAAAAGCACCGGAATATGAAACTTACACGACTCATTATGGAAAAATCGTTAATAATGATAATGTTATCGACGAGGTTATCCTGACAGTAATGAAGGCGCCGAAGAGTTATACCAAGGAAGATGTTGTAGAAATCAACTGCCACGGCGGCATAACCCCGCTTAAAAAAGTATTGGAGCTGGTTCTGATGCACGGCGCCCGGCTCGCGGAACCGGGCGAATTTACAAAAAGGGCCTTTTTAAACGGCAGGATCGACCTGGCGCAGGCAGAGGCGGTTTTGGATATAATACGGTCCAAGACAGAGAAAGGCCTTGAGGCGGCGCTGCTTCAGCTTAAGGGTGGGGTATCAGACTCCATTAAGGAACTAAGGCAGAGGATGGTTGACATAAAGGCCCACCTTGAGGCATCGGTAGATTTCCCGGACGAGGAGCTGGACGCAGATTCGCTAAAAGATATAAACGATAAGCTGAATTCTGTCCGGGGCGCGATGCGGGATTTTTTAAATTCGTTTGAGAAAGGCAAGATCGTCCGGGAAGGCATTAATTGCGTTATTTGCGGAAAGGCCAATGTCGGAAAATCCAGCCTTATGAATGAACTCCTGAAAGAACCGAGGATGATTGTGACGCCTATACCCGGCACAACAAGAGACGCAGTTTGCGAATATATTAACATCGACGGTATTTCGATAAATCTTATAGATACAGCCGGGATCTCAAAAAGCGAAGACCCTCTGGATAAAGAAGGCATCAGGCGCAGCCGGCTGTGGCTTGAGAAGGCGGACCTTGTTTTATTCATGCTGGACGCAAATGACGGATTTCTGGAAGAGGACAAGCGGATCTTAGAATTCATAAAGGACAAAGAGGTTATCTGCGTTATCAATAAGATTGACCTGACCAGGCGCATGACAATCAATCGGGCGGAATTAAAAAGATTGTTCGGTAAAGAGGTCGGGTGCGTAGAGATATCGGTTTTAAAGAAAATGAATCTTAAGGCGCTCTCGGAGGCGATACTGAGCAAGATTTATAAGGGCGAGGTGTTCGCAAACGATTATAACATGCTGACGAACGCAAGGCACCGGGACGCCGTGTTTAAGGCCTGCGGCGCGGTGGAAGAAGCCATGGCCTCCCTGGAAGGCAAGCAGCCTGAGGAGATAGTTGCCATTAGTTTAAATGAGGGGATAAATGCGCTGGGCGAGATAACGGGCGAGTCCGTATCAGAGGAGGTTCTGGACAGGATATTTAGCCAATTTTGCGTAGGGAAGTAAAAAAAGTAAGAGAGTAGGAAAGTAGGAAAGTATGGATAAGAAAAAGATTGAAAAAGCGGTGCAGATGATTCTGGAGGCGGTGGGCGAGGACCTCAGGAGAAAAGACATCGTTGATACGCCTAAGCGCGTAGCCGAGATGTATGAGGAGATCCTGGCCGGATCCAGGCTGAATCCGGAAAAAGAGCTTGAGGTTGTGTTCGAAAAGGAGCACGACGAGATAATCCTGTTAAAGGATATCCCGCTGTACGCTCTTTGCGAACACCATCTCTTGCCATTTATTGGGAAGGCCCACGTGGCGTATATCCCTAAAGGCAACAGGATCACGGGATTAAGCAAATTGGTAAGGGTTGTTGAAATACTATCAAGAAGGCTGCAGGTGCAGGAACATCTTACCACCGAGATAGTGGATATCATAATGAAAAAATTAAAGCCCAAGGGCGCGATGGTGATAATAGAAGCGGAGCACCTCTGTCTTAGTATGAGGGGGGTCAAAAAACCGGGCATCGTTACCGTGACCAGCGCGGTAAGAGGCATATTCAGGACGAATGAAAAGACGCGCGCCGAAACGCTCGCGCTGATAAAAAAATAATTTATGGAAGAAAACGTATTTTTTCAGATTATAACAAATAAGGTTCTTGTAATCTCGCTTATCTCGTGGGTAATCGCCCAGATTATTAAAGTGGCGCTGGGCATCTGGAGGGAAAAGAGGTTTAATTTTAAGTGGTTTATAGGCACCGGAGGAATGCCCAGTTCCCATGTGGCGGGCATGACGGCTCTTGCGACATCCGTAGGTTTTGTAGCCGGTTTTTCTTCATATCAGTTTGCTATCGCCCTAGTGGTGGCGCTGATAGTAATGTTTGATGCGCAAGGTGTAAGGCGGTCTGCCGGCAAGCAGGCAATAATATTGAATAAATTCCTGGATGATATATATTGGGGCAAGAGGATAGAGGAGCAGAGATTAAAAGAATTTTTGGGCCATACGCCCATTGAGGTTTTTGCCGGGGCGCTTATAGGCATCTTGATTTCTATTATCGCGTATGGGTTGTGGTAGAAAGGAGCGGATTAGGTGAGAAGGATTGCAGTGGTTGTTGCGGGGGTAGCGGTATCGGCGCTAGTAATTTTATCGGTTGTTTTTTTAGTGAGGTCCGGTAGGAATAGCGCGCGGCCTATAGGCAGCGCTTCAGAGGAGGCCCTGTTTAAAGAGGCCCAGGCAGAGCAAACCGCGGGGAATCTCATTAAGGCCAGGGATGCGTACCAGAGGCTTATCAGGGATTATCCTCAGGGTAAAAATGTGATGGAAAGCGAAAAGGCGGCTTGGGACCTGAATGTGAAGCTGCTTTTTTCATCCATACCGACGCCCGACTCAAAAGTTTATGAGGTCCAGACGCAGGATACGCTTGGCAAAATAGCGAAAAATTTCGGCACGACGGTAGAGATGATAATGAAGGCGAACAACCTAAAGAGCGACCTGATAAGGCCCGGGATGAAGCTGAAGGTCTCAACGGCCAAATTCAGCATTCTGGTTGATAAATCCCAAAATACGCTGACGCTTAAGGCGAATGATGAGATTTTTAAGATTTACCAGGTCTCCACAGGACTTGATAATTCAACGCCGATAGGGGCATTCAAGGTTATTAATAAATTAATGGATCCTACATGGTATAAGGCGGGCGCGATTGTCCCGCCAGGAAGCCCGAAAAATATCCTGGGCACGAGGTGGCTCGGGTTGTCTATGCAGGGATACGGCATCCACGGCACGACCGAACCGGGATCCATCGGAAAACAGATTACCGCTGGCTGCATGAGAATGCTGAATAAAGATGTGGAGGAGCTCTATATAATTGTGTCGACGGGAACGGAAGTCACAGTAGTAGATTAATATGACAAGCACGGGGCTGGATTTTGAAAAACCGATTTTAGAGCTGGAGCGCAAGATTGAGGAGCTTAAGAAGCTCTCGTCTTCGCAGAAGCTGGACATCAACCCCGAGATAAGCAAGCTGGAAGAAAAACTGGACAAGGTCAAAAAGGAGATTTTCTCAAATCTCACTCCGTGGCAGAGGGTCCAGATAGCAAGGCATCCAAGGAGGCCTTACACACTGGATTATATCAGTTTGATGGCTTCGGACTTTTTGGAGATCCATGGAGACAGGGCCTTTGCGGATGATAAAGCGATTATCTGCGGGTTCGCCAAGATTGATGGTGAAAAGGCCGCTATAATAGGGCACCAGAAGGGCAGGGATACAAAAGAGAACCTGTTAAGGAATTTCGGCAGCGCACATCCTGAAGGTTACAGAAAAGCGCTAAGGGTAATGGAGCTTGCGGCCAGATTTAACGCGCCCATAATATGCCTTGTTGATACGCCGGGCGCTTATCCGGGCATAGGGGCGGAGGAAAGGGGCCAGGCAGAGGCCATCGCGTATAATCTCCAGGAGATGTTTAAACTGAAGGTCCCCATCATTGTTATCGTGATAGGCGAGGGCGGTTCGGGCGGCGCCCTGGGCATAGGCATCGGCGATAAGGTATGTGTTCTTGAGAACTCGTATTATTCCGTCATATCTCCGGAGGGCTGCGCGGCCATACTGTGGAAGGACAGAAAAAAGGCGCCCGAGGCGGCCACCGTTTTAAAATTGACAGGCGAGGAACTTTTAAAATTAGGCGTCATAGATGAGGTCATAAAGGAGCCGTTAGGCGGCGCGCACAGGGATCCCGAGCAGGCCGCGAAAAACATAAAGGCTGTAATAAAAAAATATCTGGCAGAGCTGAAAAACATCCCCAAGGAAAAACTGATAGAGCAGCGATACGGAAAGTTCAGGAAGATGGGGGTTTTTAGCGAAGGTTAATTTTTAAAGCCGAGGTGTCGGAACTGGTATACGATCCGGTCTCAAAAATCGGTGGTCGCAAGGCCGTGAGGGTTCGACTCCCTCCCTCGGCACCATGCTTACCACAGGAAAAACCTAAAAAATATCCCGCCTTTTTAAATCCCGTATAAAAATTTGGACCCTCATAAAACAATCCACACTACTATTACACGATAGAGAGCTGTTAGAATTTAA
>CAYQVM010000025.1:0-313 GCA_964421145.1 uncultured Planctomycetia bacterium | reverse complement strand
CAAATCCCTTCTCCGGCATAAATTTTTTGGGAACATATGATGGGTATTAATTTGGTTCTGGCAATAATACTGGCTTTAGCAGGAGCGCATTCATATGCGCTTGATCATTCTTTAAGGCCCCTGCCTTACGCAGAAAGACCTACTACCGAAGACAATGAGTGGACGGCTAACAAGGTTAAAGCACTAAGGGAAGAGATGAAAGTTGTAGTGCATGAAATAGGGGCGATGCTGCGTCACGTGGACGTCGAGTTTAACAGAGCCGATCAGATGGTTCCTGATTTTGCGCAACAAACCGTAACGAGAGAATTTGAAG
>CAYQVM010000024.1:9804-11365 GCA_964421145.1 uncultured Planctomycetia bacterium | reverse complement strand
CAGCTCGAATAAGCCGTCTTTTTTTCTTATATCAGACACAACCGTTTTATAAAGAATGCTCACCTGGTAATCGTGGAGGCATTTCTGTAACACCTCTATTATCGACCGGGCCTGGTCGGTGACAGGGAAAACGCGGCCCTGGCGCTCGCCTTTTAGCGTAAGGCCTTTTGAATCAAAGAAATCCATCAGGGCTTGGTTAGAAAATTTATAAAATGCCGACCTTAAAAAATTTCCCTGCCTATCAAACTTTTCTATAAAGGTATCGATGGAAGCGGTATTCGTAACATTGCATCTCCCCGCGCCCGTTAGAAGAATCTTCGCGCCTATCGAGGCGTTTCTTTCTATCAAAACAACATTTTTGTTTAATTGTCCGGCGCGTATCGCGGCCATCGTTCCCGCCGCGCCACCGCCGACTACAGCGATATCATAGACACGCATGTTTTTATTTTAGCATTTTTAGGCGGCGGTTGGAAACTATTATTTTTTTGGGGACAGGTCTGAATATAAAAATGGGGGCGGTCCTAAATCAGATTTTGAAAACGTCCCTAATGCCCACACTAGGATGGCACTATGATTCGTTTATTTATCTCTCCCACCCTATCCTAACCAAATCCTCATCTTTTGTCCACTTTATCTTCAAGTCGCCTTTAAAGGCGCGCTTTATGTCTTTGCCGATTGCGATTGCCAGTTCCTTAGAGGTAGTCGTGATAATTGCTTGGCCATTATTTTCTTTAACATCAATAATTCTATCAAGTGGATTATTTTTACATAGTCTCCTCTCAACACTCTTTATCAAATTTATAATCTCTTTTTTGTGAACTAATAAAAAATTTCCAGAGAGTTTTATTATGCCAGTGGGAGAATTTGATTTCGTTGATTTACAGGCAGGACAGTTTGTGTATCTTATTTCTCCCTGCAGGGCATGGTGTTTCAAAAAATTATCTTTGCTAAACCACTCTTTGTCAAAATAAATATTTCCACAGCCCTGACAAATAAGCAATCCCTTCTGACCCTTTGATTCCCTACCGACAAGCAATCCCTTTTGCCCCTGTGGCTCCTTATAGGCCCAATGGCTTGAAACTGTTTCTTTCCTAATTATCTTTTTAGACATAAATAACCGCTCCTCTTTTCTTCCCTTGGTGGTTGAACTCACAACTCACCAACATCTGTTTACTTCGCATAACCAACTGGAACTATATATAAAGGTTCGTATTCCTCCGGCAATAAACAAACTTTTTTTACCGCCTTATCGTCAAACGCGCCCACAGGCACTGAGCCGAGTCCCAGCGCAACCGCCTGAAGATGGATGTTTTGCGCAGCATGGCCTGCCTCTATATGAACATACCGCTCCCCCCGGCTGCCGTATTTCGCCGTTACGCGCGAATATTCAGCGCAGATTATTATATCAGCCGCCGCTTTTTCTACGAAACCTTGTCCAAACGAGGCCTGCGCAAGCCCACCGCGCATATCCTCACGGCTGATAACCTCAAGCGCATGGCCGTCAGGTACATAATGAAACAACCCTTCCTTTGTCGCAAGATAGATCTCAAGCGGATATAAA
>CAYQVM010000024.1:4697-9794 GCA_964421145.1 uncultured Planctomycetia bacterium | reverse complement strand
TCTCCCTCCGGTTATACCCTGCGCCGACCAGAGAAGCTGGCTTATCTGGCCTAGATCCAGCTCTTTATCGGTGAACGCCCTTTGGGAACGCCTTTTCTGTATACTTTCTTCAAGCGAGACAGTACCTTTGCGAACAGGCGCCGGCAATTGAATCATTTCGTTTTTAGCCATGGCGATGCCCCCTCCTATCAAATGAGTCATGCCTAAAAATAAAATCGCGGCAATGACATAATGTCTCATAAACTGTCCAAAAAAGATTTTATGCCTTCCTTAAACTGCTCTTTGGAATCCAAAAAGGCAGTGTTGTGTCCGCCTCTTATCTTAAGGAATTTTTTAGGCGGGGTTGCTGCATTATACAATCGCTCGCCTAAATAAAAAGGGACAATCTCATCATCTATGCTATGTATAAATAATTTTGGGCAGGTTACTTTTTTTATCTTGGAAATGGAATCAAATCTGGTTGATAATATAAAATTAGGCATAAGCGGATATGCTATCTTGGCCATATCCTTAACTGAGGTGAAGACATCCTCCGTAATAAGCGCCTGCGCATTTACTTTTTGCGCAAGGTAAATTGCCACAGCCCCGCCTAAAGATTCTCCATAAAGAATGATATTATCCTTTGAAACCTTGCGGGTTTTGGTCAGATAATCATAGGCCGCGGCTGCATCTTGATACAACCCCGGCTCGGAGGGACTTCCCTCGCTTTTTCCATAACCGCGGTAATCAAAAATAAAGACATCAGCTCCTAGATTATGCAATATCTGTATCTTCTCTAACCTATGACCGATATTCCCGCCATTGCCATGGCAGAAGATAACTGTAAATTTTGATCTATCATTAGGAATAAACCATCCATTTAATCTTTTGTTATCTGATGTTTGGAAATATATTTCTTCGTAAGGCAACGCCAGTAAAGCAGGTGTAGCGGTAACCTCCCGCATTGGAAAATATATGCTGTGTCTTTCAAGATACCTTACCCAGATTAGAAAAAGGATAATAAAAATAATTAACCATAAAAATAACTTCATCTTTTCCTCACCCTGCCGCTGCCTTCCCCGGCTTTAAGCTTATCTGGATATGCCTGTCTTTTCTCCCGCAACAATCTTGATACATCTTTTTGTCTTCGTGTAATAATCTGTCTAGTCATATTCAACCATCCTTTAACAGATCCTCACTTACCAAACCAAATTCCATGCTGAACCATAAAGCAGGCGTTATATGTAACCGCTATGCCGTATTCCCTCGCCTTTTCAATTGCTGTTTTAGACTCAGAGCCGGGCTGCATCCAGATTTCTTTGATCCCAATCTCCTTACAATCCTCAATTATTTTCTCTGTGATTACCGGCGCCGGCGTTTTGGTACGCCCTGCAAGCTTATCGGGTCTACCTTTTTAGGACGTCTGTGCATATGCTATATTAGAAAATTGACCCGATGGTAAAATACCCAATTCCTGCGCTTACTAATCCCAGCAAAATACCTTTGAGTATCTCTGCTCTATTCTTTTTGAGGTAAAACAAGGAAATTACTATGCCTATATACACAATCAATGCAAAAACTGTAAAAAGTACATGATTATAATAAATGGAGGTAAAGATTAACAGAATAACCCCTATCCCCGCGTGCGATTCAGCCTTAAAAATCATTTTTAAAATAAAAAACAGGGCAGCGCTTACGATAAATTCCAGAGGATAATAAGCAGGCCCCATGGATACTCGCGCAATTGTTAGCACCAAAAATGGCACACCGCCCAACGCAATCAAATCCCTGGCTAAGTCTTTAATCCACTCTTTTTTCATAATTTTAAATTAAGAACCAGTTCTGCTGGTTCTGCTGGAGTCAAGTCTTTACTCTTGACAGATATCCTGAAGTGTCAAATGTAAAGACCTGACCCTTTTTCCCTTTTCAAACCTATAGGGTATACCTTTTTAGGATGTCTGCGCGTTCACGTTCGCATTTGTACACTACCTTATTAATGCGGTAGACTAAATTTTTCGGTATAGGCATCAATAAGATTTCGGATCAGTTTTTGGTATTTGGTATTATATTTTTGAGCAAATTGTTTAAAGAATTTGATACTGCCCACACTGAGGCGTAAAGTAACTTTTACTGTCCGCCCTGACGCTGTGAGTTCTTCAGGCGATGGCAGCATATCCTTAACTCTCGTGAGTTTGCCTATTGGCATATCTGCATCATTTATTTTCTTTTTCATAATGTACCTTCCCCTTTCTCCAATATCCGGCCCCAAATATTCTAATCAGGCCATCCCGATAAGTAAAACGAACTGGCCGCGTTTTTGGGTCCGTTTCCTAAAGTACTAGATCTCAATTTACCTGTTTAAACTCGCTGCGACTCTATAAAATTCTTAATTGATCTGTCATACGTCCGCTCTGCGCTTTTTGAGAAAAAACATGCGGGAACTTCATTTGCGCTTAAGTGATACCTCACGCATTCACAACAGTTCCCCTTTCTGCTGCATGGTTCATATGTACAATTGCATTTTGACTTGTTTTCCTTAACCTTGCACTCCATAACTTTCTCTACCTATCCTTCCAGTCTTTCTCGCCTTGAGTTTATCTGGATACGCCTGTTTCCTCTCGCGCAAGAGCCGCGATATATCCTTTTGTCTTCGTGTAACAACTTGTTTAGCCATGTATTACAAATATCTTATTTTGACCCACCCTGCAACTTGAGACCTGCTACTTTCAGAAACGGACGCTAGTCCTCCGCAAACTTATAGGGTGTCCCCTTGGGGAACGTCCCCCTATCCGGGGGTGGCAGCTCCAGGCCTGCCACCACCACTTAGACTTAAGGTGTCTATTCTATAGCCTCATCTATGGTATTAATCAATCTCCACATAGTACCATGACCCCATCTCGTACTAAGATCTAAATTTATTGCACTGTAAGTTCCTATTTGCTTATAGCTGTTACTCCAGACAATATCCCCAGTTTGAGTGTTCACCAAAAATACATAGAAGTTAGCCTCGAATACTCCAGGACCTCCAAAAATTTTTGACATCACATGCCCTTCTTTACGAACAAACGCTGGAAATAAAATCCAGGGCACTTCACCACTGAAAGAAATAGTAACATAGCTCGGGTCAAATACTTTCCCGCGATCATTTGGGTTTTCTACTGTTTTCAATAAGTTGATTTTTCTAATTAAAGCAATATCTGATTCTGTTAATAAACCCTTACTGTTTCCTATAAAAAAAGCGGCATAACCTTTTTCCTGCAGGTATTCTTCTAGTCTAGATACCATTACCGAAGCAAAGTTTTTATCAGGATTAATAGGTACCAGCCTGTCATTTTCATAGGAATAAAATGGTACTGCGCAAATAGCAATACGGGATTTTGGAGAAGATGTCAAAATATCAATTGAAGTCTTTCTGCTCGCAGAAGCACAACCGGAAACAAAAAACAAAATTATAGCAAACCAAACAACTTGTTTTTTAACCATTGCTTTTCCTTTTCTGCTATTTTATCTTATGTCTAAACTTTTCAGTACCTCAATAAACTCTTCCAAATTACTCGCAGGAGGTTGATTTTTACGATGCCCATTTGTAAATACCACCGCAAATAATTCTTTATGCTTTTCTGCTGGAGGAATATAGACGTAAAGCAGGCCATCTACTATATAATCCTTTACAAGGTTTTGATAGGACATAGTGTAAAACTTTCTACCATTTATATTGTCCACCCCCTCAACAACATTTGCTAACTTATAAAGTCCTTTTTTTTCACCCTCCAATACCATTATGAGTTTCTCATTGGCTATAAAATTTTTAGCTAAATCTTCTTTGCTAAGTCCCCAAAGCGTAGGCTCAAGAACAGGGACATAATTTATCATTATCTGTGAATTTTCTTTATTGGTTGCCTTTTTGCTAAGTCCTACAATCTGATGAGCCTCATCCTTAGCTGTAATCTTCCACCCACCTCCAGGGACAATAACAGAATATTTTTCAAAATCAATTTTCATTTCTTGGGCTGAGATTATTGAATTAAAATTACTCAGTGTAAAAGCAATTAAACATACAAAAACCAATATCAAAATTTTTAAATTAGATTTTTTCATTTACTATCTCCGCTTCTTTTTGATCTTGTCTTTATCCTCTGGTTTTCGCAGACGTCCTTTTTGGTACACCCTACAAATAAAAAAACCGCGTATTATAACGCGGTTGATTCGGTACCTAAATTGTTGTTAAAGTGCTGCACATTTTGGAGCTCCTAATTGATATAATCATATCATATATACATGAGGTTAGCAAGCCAAGAAAGGGGATGCGAGCGACCAATAACCCACCCCGGGGGAGGCTATCGCCACCCCCGGGGTGGGTACATACATCCTACTCGGAAATTTTTACGGGCATCGATTTTGGGGTCCCCCGAGGGGTTCGTGCCGGAGCGGGACGTAAAAATCGCGAGCGGGCATGGTTTTTGCCGCCGAAGGCGGCAAAAGAGCGAGCGATTTTTCCGAGTCAGGTTTTCCTCGCTGGGGAAAACCTGACGTTCCCGCGGAGGCACAGCCCCGAGAGGGGTTGAGAGAAGTAAAAATTTCTGGTGTCCCTCGCTTCAAAGTAGTAAAACACGGAAAGCTCGGGATCATTTTTGCTTGGTGGTAAATTAAGGCAAAAATGGAGGTGGGCGGATTCGAACCGCCGTCCCTGAATACTGCCGGACCGCCTCTACATGTTTATCTTACCGATTAGTTTTCGTCCCGCCCCTCTCCGATAAGAGGGATTTGGGCGGGACTATCCTTTTACGATCTTGTCCCGAGCTCAAAGGCTAACTATCGGGACCAGCCTGCTTAATGACGCCGGTATTGATCCCACAGGCAGGACCAAGCGACGGCCGGTTATTTAAATAACCGGACTGGCCAGTGAAAACATCGGCCTCACTGAGATAGGATCGGCAATGCCTTTCCCGATCTCAGAAAGCAATGCATCCACTGTTGCTGGAACATTACTGTTCTTAGCATTTGTTTTTGTGCCGGGTTTTAACGAGGCCTCCCGACTGCCTCGACATGCCACGTGTCCCGCAATCTACTCAAGTCGATACCTTTCACCCCCGAATTTGCGAAGCAAATTTACTTCTT
>CAYQVM010000024.1:2841-4687 GCA_964421145.1 uncultured Planctomycetia bacterium | reverse complement strand
GGCTTCCCGTTTGTCATAGAGCAATTTGCCTTTTGCCAGGGCCAGTTCTACCTTAGCAAGGCCGCGCTTAAAATAAATCTTAAGCGGTATTAATGTCATCCCCTTCTGCGCGACAGTGCCCGCAAGGCGGGTTATCTGATTCTTGTGCAGTAGGAGCTTGCGCACCCTGAGCGGCTCAACGTTGGCGATATTGCCGAACTCATAAGGGCTGATATGGCAATTGTATAAAAAGAGCTCTCCTTCGTCCACGCGGGCGAAGCTGTCCTTGAGCGAGGCCTTGCCCTCTCTTAAGGACTTCACCTCTGTGCCCTTCAGCTCAATGCCGGCCTCAACACTCTCCAGTATCTGATAGTTGTACCTTGCCTGCCTGTTGCTGACAGCTATTTTATCCATAAGGAGGGTTTATATATATTTCTTAATAACCTCGTCCCACTTGCCCTGGGACTTGAGGATGAATTCGCAGAGTTCGCGCACAGCGCCGCTGCCGGCGCCGGCCTGAGTAACATAAGAAGAGGCCGCTTTTACCTCTTTAGCGGCCTGAGGCACCGTAGCCGGCAGGCCAACATCCTTAAGGACAGGGATGTCCAGCAGGTCATCCCCGATAAAACATACTTCCTCTTTCTGGAGCCTGAATTTCCTTAAGAGCTTGGTGTATATCTTAAGCTTGGAATGGTTCTCGTACACCCTTTTAACGCCCATGTCCTTCGCGCGCAGGCGTATGATCTTCGCCTTCTTCGCTGTTATGATCGCCGTCTCTATGCCGGCGCGGCTCATAAGCGCCAGGCCCATGCCGTCCCTGACGTCAAACGCCTTTAACTCGTCCCCGTAGTTGCCGTAATAGATCTTGCCGTCTGTCAGGACGCCGTCCACGTCGAGAATGAGCAATTTTATTCTTTTCGCCTTTTCAATTACTGCCTGTTCCATTATACCAATCCTGCCTTTAATAAATCCTGCACATCCACCAGGCCTGTGGGCCTGCCCTTCTGGTCCACAACAGGGATCTCGTCTATCTTCTTGGAGCGCAGGATGCCAAGCGCCTCGGCGGCAAGGTGTTGTTTCTTTATGGTTATGGGCGTCTTTGTCATTACGTCCTTCACCCTTTTGGCGACAATATTCGGCGTCTTCTCAACGTGCCGTCTTAAATCCCCGTCCGTAAAAATTCCGATCAATCTTTTATTTTTATCCACCACGCAGGCCGAGCCGGCGGCCGCCTTTGTTATCGCGCGCAATACGTCCCGAACCAGCGTATTTTCCCTCACAAGCGGGCTTAGCGAGCCCTTTCTCATTATGTCCTCTACCTTCAATAAAAGCCGCTTGCCCAGGATCCCGCCCGGATGATACAGCGCGAAATCTTCTGCCTTGAAACCGCGCCTGTCAAGGAGCGCCACTGCCAGCGCATCTCCCATCGCAAGCATCGCGGTAGTGGAGGCTGTCGGCGCCAGATTAAGCGAGCACGCCTCTTTTTTTATCGTCGCGTCAAGCACAAAGTCGCTGTTTTTGGCAAGCGTTGACTTGATGCGGCCCACTATGCAAATCAATTTCGCCCCTATGCGCCTTATAACGGGCAGCAGTTTAACTATCTCTTCTGTCTCGCCGCTGTTTGAAAGGGCAATAATTACATCTTCCTTCGTCACGCGGCCCAGATCACCGTGCAGGGCCTCTGCCGGGTGCAGATATAGGCTCGGCGTGCCAAGCGAGGATAGCGTAGCTGAAATTTTCTGGGCGATTGCAATTACCAAACTGATTAAATTCATTACAAAAAAGAAATTTAAATAGGATGCCGCGCTTATGAAGCTGGAGGTTTTCACTGTTTGAAATCTTAAAGGAAAATTGAACCTTTTCCAAA
>CAYQVM010000024.1:2266-2831 GCA_964421145.1 uncultured Planctomycetia bacterium | reverse complement strand
TTTTCTGGGCGATAAAACCAGGCTTGCCCATGCCGGTCACAATGACGCGGCCCTTTGTCTTATATATGAGCTCAACGGCCCTCTTAAAGTCCTTATCTATTCTGCCGATCAGGCTGTTTATGGCATCGCGCTCTATCTTCAGCACCTCTTTTGCCCTCTTGATGATCATTTGATAGCTCTTTCTATCTTTTTTATCCGGATCAGTAATTCCTTCAGGTCCTTCAGATGTAGCATGTTCGGCCCGTCGCACGGTGCCTTATCAGGGTTCTGGTGTACCTCTATGAATATTCCGTCAACGCCTGCCGCGGCCGCGGCCAGCGCCAGTTTCGGTATAAAACTTCTCTCGCCCCCGCTTCTGTTCCCCAGCCCGCCCGGCAGCTGCACCGAATGGGAGGCGTCGTAAATGACAGGGTAGCCGTATTTTTTCATTATGAGTATCGAGCGGAAATCGCTTATCAGGTTGTTGTATCCGAAACTCACCCCGCGCTCGGTAAGCAGGATATTTTTGTTCCCGCTCTTTTCAATCTTTTTGATAATATTCTCCATGTCCCACGGCGCCAGGAAC
>CAYQVM010000024.1:0-2256 GCA_964421145.1 uncultured Planctomycetia bacterium | reverse complement strand
TGAGAAGGTCGGTCTGCCTTGATAAAAACGCCGGGATCTGTATAACGTCCAGGACCTTGGCGGCCTCTTTAACCTCCCAGCAGCAGTGCACATCGCTTAATATCGGAACACCCAGCTCCTCTTTTATCTTTTTAAGGACGGCGAGGCCTTTTTTCAGGCCCGGCCCCCTGTATGAGTCTATGGAGCTCCTGTTCGCCTTGTCATAGCTTGACTTAAATATTAGCGGCACGCCAGCGTCGTCTGTGATCTGCTTAAGCTGCCTTGCGTGCCTGAGGGTGGTATCCCCCGGCTCGATCACGCACGGCCCGGCGATTAAAACTATCGGGTTGCCCCCGCCTATTTTTACGTTTCCTATTTTTATCTCTTTGGTCATAATTTTCCCAGCAGTTCCTTTGCCCGCTCCAGGTCGCCCGGCGTATCGATACCCACTGTGTCAAATTTTGTCACGATGGTCTTTATCCTGTAGCCGTGCTCAAGCGCCCTTAACTGCTCAAGCTTTTCCGCCTCTTCCAGGCGGGACTTCGGCAGGTTCTTAAAAGTAAACAGGAAATCCTTTGTGTAGCCGTAAAGGCCTATGTGCTTATAAAAGGTTATTGCCTCCAGTATTGATTTTGAGCCCAGGCCCTCTTTGTCGCGCACGAACGGGATACAATTCCTTGAGAAATATAAGGCGTTGCCGTCCTTGTCCACTACCACCTTTACGCAATTGGGGTCGTACAGCTCTTTTTCGTCCTCTATTTTCTTTATAACGGTTGCCATCCCGGTCTTTGAGTTATTATTCAACAGCGCGAGCACGATCTGGTCGATCATGGTCGGCTGGACAAACGGCTCATCGCCCTGGATGTTCACCACCACCTTGACGTCAAGGGGGTTCGCCACCTCGGTCAGCCGGTCAGTGCCTGTGGGCTGGTCCGCCGAGGTCATCACCGCTTTTGCGCCGAATTTTATAACGGCGTTTTTGACCCGTTCGTCGTCGCAGGCTACTATCAGGTCATCCAGGAGCTTTGCCTGTTTGGCCCTCTCATAGACATGCTGTATCACCGGTTTGCCGCCAAGGTCAGCGAGGACCTTGCCTTCGAATCTTGTTGAGCCGTACCGCGCCGGAATTATTCCGATAGCATCCATATTTATCCTTCCACTTCTTTCCCCGAATGCAGAAACTTCTTTAGAACTTCTTCGGGGTGCCGAAGAGTTGCTATCCTGCTTTTCTACATTCGGCGCTTATGCGTTCTAGAAGCTCTTTTTTATTAACTACTGCAATGCCAACCTTGCCGATAACTATGCCGGCCGCGCAGTTGGCTATGTGCGCCGCCTCAACCATGCTTGCCCCGCAGCACAGGCTCAATGTAAAAACGCTTATGACGGTGTCGCCCGCGCCCGAGACATCAAACACCTCCTGGGCGAGGGTCGGTATGTGAAGCGGTTTTCTGGCGCCCTTCTCAAAAAGGGCCATGCCCTGCTCACCCAAAGTAATCAGGACGCTCTCGCATTTTAATTTATTCAGTATCGCCCAGCCCGCCTTATAAAGCGACTCGTCATCCTTTATCCTGAAATTTACCGCATTCTGCGCCTCGTACCTGTTCGGCGTAAGAGAGGTCACGCCCCTGTAATAGGAGAAATGCTCTTCTTTGGGGTCCACCGTAACTATTTTCTTCAGGCGCCTTGCGAGCGGCACGACTTTTTTAAGCAGCTTTGGCGAGATGAGCCCCTTGCCGTAGTCTTCGATAATGACAGCGTCCACGCCTTTAATCCTGGAATATATAAAATCGGTCACCCTGGCCAATACCTTATCAGAGATCTCTGCTGTCTTTTCCTTGTCAATGCGGACCACCTGCTGGTGATTGGCGATGACCCTCGTCTTTATCGTGGTGGGCCGTTCCTCATCCGACGCCAATCCCTCTATGTCTATGCCCTTTTTTAAAAGCTCCTCCATCAGGACCCTGCCCTTCTGGTCATCGCCTATGATGCCGCTTATACCGGTCTTGGCGCCCAGCGTGGCCAGGTTGTTCGCCACGTTGCTGGCGCCGCCCGGCATAACACTTTCCTTTGTGACCCAGACAACCGGCACGGGCGCCTCAGGCGAAATGCGCGATACAGAGCCCCACACGAATTCATCCAGCATCACGTCGCCCACGACGAGCACCTTTGCCTCGTTAAATCTTGAGATAATCTGTTTTACTTTTTTTAGGCTGAACATCCTCATATTGTAACCTATCGCGTTGTAGGGGCGCGATTTATCGCGCCCGTTGATACAAC
>CAYQVM010000023.1:10222-11791 GCA_964421145.1 uncultured Planctomycetia bacterium | reverse complement strand
CAAGCCACCAACCAGCAGTTTCTTAAGGTAAAGCTCAGGGGCTATCCTTAGATACAGGTCCGTTGCCAGCGCCTCATGATGCGTCTTAAATGGTTTGCCCGCCGCGCCGCCCGCTATTGAATGCATCATCGGCGTCTCCACCTCCAGGTACCCGCGCTCATCAAGGAACTGCCTGATCCTGGAGATGATCTTGCTACGGACATAAAATATATTTTTTACCTCGTCGTTTACGATCAGGTCAACGTAGCGCTGCCTGTACCTGGTCTCCACGTCTTTAAGGCCGTGCCACTTCTCGGGAAGCGGCCGCAATGACTTTGAAAGCAGTGTCAACTCTACAACCTTTATCGTAAGCTCGCCTGTCCTCGTCTTAAAAATCTCGCCGCGGACCCCGACGATATCTCCGATGTCAAGTTTCTCGAATATGGCGAACTTATCTTTCCCCACGATGTCTTCTTTAATATAAATCTGGACCTTGCCGGCCTGGTCCTTAATATCGCAAAACGCGCTCTTGCCGTGCAGCCTTATCGCCATCAATCTGCCCGCTACCATTACTTCTTCTGCGGACTGTCCCTTGCGGGGAGGCTTCGCTTCGCTTCGCTCTGGACTCTTGACCGTGGACCGATCCACTAACTCCTTAATGCTTAACAAGTTAGGAAAAGCCTGCCCATAAGGCTCTATCCCCATGTCTTTCAATGCCTTTAATTTGCTGATTCTCTGTTTTATGAGGTCATTAATCTCTTCTGGCATATTATAGCCTTATTATAATTATATATTGTATTATTGTAATATATAGATTTTGAGTTGTCAACCCCGCCCCTTGTAAATATTCAAATATCATTTTACATGGATATTTTTGAATTATAACATATACAAGGGGCGGGGTCAACACCGAATGTAAAAAAATTGGGGGGTATTTTCAATCCCGGACGTGCTTATTTATTACCAGGCCTGTCACCAGCTTGGGATAGAAATAAGTGGATTTATGCGGCATGCGGTCGCCGATTTCAGCGATTTGCCTGACCTGCTCTACCTTGGTGGGATTGAGCAAAAACGCCGCGTCGAACTTTCCTTTTTTGATCTCTTTTGTAACGAATTCTGGATCGCGCGTGTAAACGATATTGTCCTCGTCCCTGATCTTATTCTTCAGGCCAAGGATATTATTCAATATGACTCCGTGTAGCACGGATACGTCCAGCCTCTTCCAGGCGCCTGAGGAGTTTTCCTTTATAAGCCCATCCAGGCTATTCGGCTTCTTGAGCTTAAGCAGGTATAACTTCCCGCCCCTTAAGTACATGCCGAACAAATATTCATTTTTTTTGGCCGCGGCCATCTTTTTTAAGAGCCCTTTTAAAGAGACCTCTTCCTTAACATAAAAATGGGCCTTTAGTTTTTCAATGAACAAGGCCGGGTCCATATAAATATTTTTCACCAGCCGGTGCGTCGCAAGTATTGTAAGGGCCCTTTCGTTTATCGGGGTAAAATACATCATCACGTAGCCGTAGCCGCTTTCTTTGCTGTACATGACCGAGACCTCGTACCTGTGGTGGCCGTCGGCGATAAAGACCTCTT
>CAYQVM010000023.1:7520-10212 GCA_964421145.1 uncultured Planctomycetia bacterium | reverse complement strand
CTTCTGTATCCTATTTATTAATTTTTTATCGTCCATCCGCCATAATTTATGCCTTACGTTGTCATACACAATATTAAACAACGGCTTCTTTTTAGCCGTGGATTTCAGTATGTTTCCAACCGCCCCATTTTTATCCTGGAACAGGGTAAATATACAGCTGAGGTTAGCGCGTACTTCTCTTATCAGGTTCAGCCTGTCTTCTTTTGGTTTTGCGAATGTGTTCTCGTGTGGCCTCACCTTTGTCTTTGAGGGATCCTCTATCTTCATCAATGCTATAAATCCAAGCTGCACCTTCTTTTTGCCCTGGGTGGAGTACACTTGCGCGTAAACGTATATCGCGGGCGCCTCATCCTGCGCCATTACATTTTCCCTGAGCCATTTATTAAAAAATTCCTTTGCCCTCTTATATTTATTATTTGCCTCTGAATCGCCTGCCTCCTCTTTGCCGAGGATAAGGCGGATAATATTATGTTCGTCGGCACGGTAAAGCTCTTCCTGCATCTCGGGCGAGATTATATCGTAAGGCGGGGCAACCACCTTTTCTATATCGACCTTTTTTGCGTTGTACAATACTCCCTTAAAGGGCTCTATGCGCGGCATGAAACTATCCTGCCCCCGCAGACCCGGGGCAGGAGGAGCACTCTTTTTTATTTCCCGCCATCTTGCATTTTCCCGCGGTTTTTTCTGTACTCTGTACTCTGTTCTCTGTACTCTTTTTCTTATAATCTGTCGCGTAAAAGCCGCTGCCTTTAAAAATCAGCCCGACGCCGGCGCTGATAAGGCGCCTTGCCCTGTTTTTACGGCACTTGGGGCATTTTTTAATCGCCTCGGCGGTCATGCTCTGAAACAGCTCAAATTTATGTCCGCAATACTGGCACTCATATTCGTATGTAGGCATTTTATTTAAACGCTTTCTTTATTTTCTCCGTAAAACTACTTTTCTCTACCGGCTCTCCTGAGGCCCTGGCGAATTCCTCAATTATCCTGCGCTGTTCGGCGTTCAAGCGGCTCGGGATCTCCACATCAACCCTGACCAGTTCGTCTCCTTCGCCCCTGCCGTGCACATCCGGGATACCCTTCCCCCTTAAGCGGAAAACCTTTCCGCTCTGGGTGCCAGGCGGGATTTTCATGCTGACCTTGCCGTCCAGCGTCGGGATCTCTATCTCTCCTCCAAGCACCGCCCTGCTTAAACTTACGGCTACATCTGTAATTATATCGTTATCATGCCGCTGGAAAACAGGATGGGGGCTTACCTCTATTATAACGTATAAATCTCCCCTGCCCGCGGAGCCGGCTTGTCCCGCCGCAGGCGGGGCCTCTCCTTCGCCGCGCATCCTCAGGTGGGAGCCCGTATCAACGCCGGCGGGTATGGTTACTTTCAGCTTCTTGGTTTCCTTGACCCTGCCTTCGCCGCGGCATTCCGCGCAGGGCGTCTGGATAATCACTCCTTCTCCACCGCAGCGCGGGCAGGTCTGCGCCAGCTGGAAGAATCCACTTGAGACGACGGTGCGGCCGCTGCCCTTGCATTGAGGGCATGTGGACTTTTTAGTTCCGGGTTTGGCGCCGCTGCCTGAACAGACCGGGCATATCTCATAGCGCGGCACTGTTATAGTCCTCTGTGTGCCCTTTTGCGCCTCTTCCAATGTAATATTTACCGCTATCTGTAAATCCCTTCCCCTCCTGCCCCTTGAGCCCGAACCGGAACGCCTCCTCCCACCGAGAATATCAAAACCCAAGTCGGCAAAAATCTCATCAAATATCCCGCCGCCGAAACCGAAATCGCCCATGTCCCTGAAGACACTGCTGAAATCGGCGCCCTTGAATATGTCCTCATACGCGTACTTCTGGTCTATTCCGGAATGGCCATACTGGTCGTACAGCGCGCGCTTCTGCGCGTCGGACAGGACCGCATAGGCCTCGGAGACCTCTTTAAATTTTTCTTCCGCGTCCTTCTTCTGCTCGTGCGGCACCCTGTCAGGATGAAACCGCAGGGCCATCTCGCGGTATGCCTTTCTTATTTCATCAAGGCTTGCGCTCTTCTTAACTCCAAGTATCTCGTAATAATCACGCTTTGTACTCATTACTTCTTGTCGTCTTCCTCGCGGAATTCCGCATCAATCACATCGTCGGGTTTTTTCCCTTCGGAGGTGGGCCCCCGGTCCGCAGCCTCTTCTGGCCCCGGACTTTGCGCTCTTGTCCCCGCGCCCTGCTGCTGCTTCGCTGCCTGTTTGTAAATCTCCTCTGCCAATTTGTGCGCGGCCTTTGTCAGGTCTTCCATTCCCGACTTAACCCTGTCAACATTTTTGTCCTTTATTGCGGACTTCAGGCCATTTAGTTTCGCCTCTATATCGGCGCGCTCGGCCTGGCTTACCTTATCGCCAAATTCCCTAAGGGATTTCTCCGTAGCGTACATCAGGTTGTCCGCCTGATTTATGATCTCAACCTGCTCTTTGAGTTTTGAATCTTCAGACGCGAATTTATCCGCGTCTCTGACCATCTTGTCTATCTCTTCCTTGGAAAGTTTCTTGGGCGCGGTGATCTTTATTGACTGTTCCTTGCCGGTCCCCAGGTCCTTGGCTGATACGTGCACGATGCCGTTGGCGTCTATATCAAACGCGACCTCTATCTGTGGAATGCCTCGCGGAGCCGGAGGAAGCCCTACGAGATCGAACCTTCCCAGCTCCACATTGTC
>CAYQVM010000023.1:0-7510 GCA_964421145.1 uncultured Planctomycetia bacterium | reverse complement strand
TGGAGCACGCGGATGGTCACAGCGGTCTGGTTATCCGCCGCTGTTGAAAACACCTGGCTTTTTCTCGTCGGGATGGTCGTATTCCTGTCGATGAGCCTCGTATTGACGCCGCCGAGAGTTTCAATGCCGAGTGAAAGCGGCGTAACGTCAAGGAGTAGCACATCCTTGACCTCGCCCTTTATGATAGCGGCCTGAACCGCCGCGCCAAGGGCCACGCATTCCATCGGGTCAACCCCGCGCTCTATCTTTTTTCCGAAATAATCCTCGACAAACTTCTGGACAATGGGCATCCTCGTGGGGCCGCCCACCATGATAATCTTATCAACGCCTTTGTCGCTGAAACTAAGGCCCTCTTTTTCAAATGCCGCCTTTGCGTCTTTCAGCGCCTGCTCAAGCGGCCCGCGGCACCTTTCAATAATGGGCCCTATGAGCTCCTCAAGCTTAGCCCTGTTAATCGTCATCGTCAAATGTTTTGGCCCTGTAGAGTCGGCGGTGATAAACGGCAGATTTATATCCGTCGTAAGCGTGCTTGAAAGCTCAACCTTTGCCTTCTCGGCGGCTTCTCTCAGGCGCTGTACGGCCATCTTGTCGTTCTTAAGATCAATCCCGGTCTCGCGCTTGAACTCTTTGGCAATATAATCTATGAGCGTATTAT
Source organism: uncultured Planctomycetia bacterium (assembly GCA_964421145.1). Classification (GTDB taxonomy): domain Bacteria; phylum Omnitrophota; class Gorgyraeia; order JABMQH01; family JABMQH01; genus CAYQVM01. Next base: position 6,855 of record CAYQVM010000023.1, on the reverse strand, counting down.
CCATGTCTGTTCCGCCGAGCTGCGTATCCCCGCTTGTGGCCATGACCTTGAAGCCGCCCTCTTTCCACATTTCCATGATTGTTACGTCAAGTGTGCCGCCTCCAAAGTCGAATACAAGAATCTTCAATTCCTTGCCGGCCTTCTCAAGCCCGTATGCCAGGCAGGCCGCTGTCGGTTCGTTGATTATCCTTAATATCTTAAGGCCGGCGATCTCGCCCGCGTCCTTTGTCGCCGTCCTCTGGTTGTCGTCAAAATAGGCGGGGCATGTAATTACCACTTCCTCAATCTTGTCTCCCAGATATGCTTCCGCGTCCTGTTTTATCTTCTGAAGTATGAACGCTGATATCTGCTGAGGCGTATATTCCTTGCCGTATACTTTAAATTTATGATCCGTGCCCATTTTGCGCTTGGCCGCCTGTATAGTCCCTTCCGGATTCACCGCCGCCTGCCTCCTGGCGGGTTCGCCTACCAGCCGCTGGCCGTCCTTCGTAAAAGCCACATAAGACGGAAACGCCTTGCCGCTTGCCACACCTGCGCCTTCGGCGGACGGAATAATCGTCGGCCTGCCGCCTTCCATGTGAGCCGCCGCGGAATTTGAAGTCCCTAAATCAATACCTATTACCTTTGCCATAGTAAACCTCCCATTTTACAACAAGCTAATGTCCAATTACCAAATCTCAATGACAAATTAATTTCCAAATCCCAATTTCCAATTGGTCATTGGTCATTTTCCACATTGTGCGTCAATTTTCTTGCTAACCTTCACTTTTGCGGGCCTTATGACCCTGCCGTTCAGTTCATACCCCGCCTGCAATTCTTCCACAATAATATTCTCGGGTTTGTCCGCGCACACAACCTGCTCTATCGCCTCGTGTTTATGCGGGTCGAATTGCTCGCCCACCGTATTCATCTTCTTTACGCCCTTTTCCTTTAAAAAATTCTCAACCTCTTTTAAGATCATCTCAACGCCCTGGTGCAGGACCTTGAAATCCTGCGTCGTATCGGCCGCCTGGAAGGCGCGCTCAAAGTTATCCACGATGCTCAGGAGCTCCATAAGGAATGATTCGCCCGCGTATTTTATCAGGTCCTCTCTCTCGCGCTGGACGCGTTTCTTATAATTCTCAAATTCGGCGCCGAGCCTGAGCAGGCGGTCATTGAGCTGCGCCGCCTCGTCTGATTTCTTTTCCAGTTCTTCGCGCTCTTCCATATCACTCCATAAGCGAATCCAGCGCCCTGGTCATCTTCCCGGAAATATAATTTACAATCGGTATCAGGTGGTCGTAATCCATCCTGGTGGGGCCGATTATGCCGAGCCTGCCGGTCAGATCGCCCTTGATCCGGTACCCGCATGTAACCAGGGAGCAGTTTCGCATCTGTTTATGCCTATTTTCCCTGCCGATATAGATCTTTATGCCCTCTTCGCCGAGGTCTTCCTCAAGCAGCCTTGAGAGGGCCCCTTTATCCTCAAAGATCTCCATCAGGTCCTTGACGTTATGGGCGTCCTCAAACTCGGGCTGGGACAGTATTCTGGAGGCCCCGCCCAGATAAAGCTCGTCCTCGGAGAAAAGCTGCAGCATCGAATCAATAATCTCGGAGGCCTCGCTTACGATATTATAATAGGAATTCCTCTCTTCCTTAAGCCGCATGAAAAGCCGCTGTTTTATCTCATCCAGGGTCAGGCCGTAGTAATCGCTGTTTAAGAGATTGGTAATTACATCCATGTCCTGGCTCAGGTCCTCTTTTGTATCTATAATGAAACTCCTCACTATGCCGCTTGAGGTAACCAGGACAATAAGAAGCTTATTTTTCCCTACCGATACGAAATCAATATGTTTAAACTTCGATTTCTGAAATTTCGGAAAAAGGACAATACCGGTCTGGTGCGTTATGCCGGCTATAAGATCGGCGCTCTTCTTTATTATATCCTCTATGCTCTTCATCCTGAGATGGTACTCTTCCTCTATACGCTGCGCCTCTTTTTTATTTATTTCCTTCGCGCGCATGAGATACTCTATGTAGAGCCGGTAGCCCTTGTCGGTCGGCACGCGGCCGGCAGAGGTATACGGATGCATGATATAACCCTGCTCCTCAAGGTCGGCCATTATGTTCCTTATGGTCGCGCTGGATAAGCCGACCATCTTTGAAACCGCCCTTGAGCCCACAGGCAGCGCCGTGCCCACGTAGGAAGATACTATTATCTCCAGTATTTTATTCTGCCGTTCAACAATATCGCGTAGAATCATTTTCCCCCCGCAATTTAGCACTCTAATGGCAAGAGTGCTAACGCAAAACGCTATTTTACCATATCTTTAATCTTTGTCAAGTTCTCTTTTTATTCTCTCTTTCAGCTTTATGGGCACCTGAGCCCGTATCTGTATATCCTGGCCCTTGTAATCCTTGGACAGCACATGGCCGTGCTCGTAGATCGCGGTTATAATATCCATTCTCGCCTGCGGCACCTTTATGTCAATAATATCTATCAGAGAGGCCAGTTGAAGAGTTATCCTGTCAACCAGCTCCTGGAAATTTTGTTTTTTAAGCGCTGATATCGGTATTGAGTCCTCAAACGTCCTCTTAAGCCTTTCAATTGCCGCCTCCTCCATCCTGTCTATCTTGTTTAAGGCCGTTATGACCGGCTTATTATGCGCCCCGAGCTCAGCCAATACCTTAAAGACCGCTTCGGACTGCTCTGCTACTTTCGGGTGCGTTATGTCCAGGACATGCAGGAGTATGTCCGCGTCAAGGACCTCTTCCAGTGTCGCCTTAAAGGACTCTATGAGGTGGTGCGGCAGGTCGTGCAGGAACCCGACCGTATCCACGAACAGAACTCGCTGATTCGTAGGTAGCGTAAACTGCCTTATCGTAGGGTCCAGCGTGCTGAAGAGCCGATCCTCGGCAAACACATCGGAACGTGTGAGCGAATTCAGCAAGGTGGATTTTCCCGCGTTAGTGTAGCCTATGATGGCGATACTCGGTATGGGGATCTTCTGGCGGGACTTGCCGCGCATCCTTCTTTGAGCGGTAAGGCGCTCCAGGTCCTTTTTTAATTTCGCGATGCGGTCGCGGATGCGGCGCCGGTCCACTTCAAGCTTTGTTTCGCCAGGTCCACGGGTGCCTATGCCGCCGCCCAACCGCGACAGCTCAATACCCTTCCCGACCAGCCGCGGCAGCAGATACGAAAGCTGCGCCAGCTCCACCTGCACCTTACCTTCATTTGACCTGGCCCTCCTGGCGAATATATCAAGGATAAGCTGCGTGCGGTCTATCGTTTTTATGCCTATTATCTCTTCCAGATTTTTCTGCTGGCTCCCCGAGAGGTCATTATTAAAGATAACAGCGTCAAGGTTAAGCTCCCTGGCAATAAGGGCGATCTCATCAACCTTGCCCTTTCCTACAAAAAAGGCCGGCGAGATCTTGTCGCGGTGGCAGATAATCTCTTCTTTGACCTCGGCCCCTGCCGAACGCACCAGCTCCCTTAGTTCCTGGGCCGCGTCCTGCGCGCTCCAGGCGCGGTTCTTTCCCGAATCAACCGTAATTAGTAAAGCTTTTTCCATTTTATCCTTTTATCCGCCCCAAACCATGTAAGCTGCCTTTTAGCGTACCGGCGCGTATTCTTCTTGATTAACTCCTTCGCCTCTTCGAGGCTGATCCTGCCATTCAGGTAATCAAAGGCTTCCCTGTATCCGATGGCCTGTTTTGCGGTAATACTTAATTTCCTGCGGACGAATCTTTTTGCCTCATCAAGAAATCCTTGCTGAAACATCTCCTCAACACGTTCATCAATTCTCTTATACAATTCCTCTCTCGGCCTGATTAGCCCGATAATCCTGACATCATACTTATTCGAGAGCGGCCGCGTCCCGGCCCTCATCTCGGAAACCGTCTTCTTCGTTATATAACAGATTTCAAGCGCCCTTATTATCTTTTTTGTATCATTCGGGTGTATCTTGCCTGCCGCCTTCGGGTCGATCTTTTCTAACTTTTCATGCAGCCGCCCGCTTCCGTACTTTTTTGCCTCCTTATAAAGCCTTCTGCGCAGGGCCTCATCTTTAGGTGGGCTCGGAAAGAGCCCGTCGAGTAAGGCCTTCATATACAGCCCTGTCCCGCCCACAAAAAGCGGTATCTTGCCCCTTTTATGAAGGGCGCCGATAATCCTTAAGGCCCTTTTTCTAAAATCGGCCGCGCTGAACTCCTTATCAGGCGTCAATATATCTATCATATGATGCTTTATTTTTTTCCTGTCCGCGACAGAGGGTTTTTGCGTTCCGATATCCATGCCCTTATAGACCTGCATGGAGTCGCAGGAGATAATCTCGGCGCGCAGTTTCTTGGCAAGCTTGAGGGCAACATTGGTTTTGCCGACAGCCGTGGGGCCTACGAGGAATATGATTTTATTTTTTCGGAGTGTGCTCACTATCTATGGGCAAACCTTGGTGGAATATCCGGCTATTTTCAATTTTTTCTCAAGTTGCAGCGCTTCTTCCTTGGAATTCAGCTTTCCGACCTTTACCCGGTATCCGGTTTTATAACCGGCCGCGGACTTTGAGATGTAGGCGTCAAATCCCTGTCTTACCAGTTTTTCGCAGAGCCCCTCCGCGTTATTCTTTCCGCTGAAAACACCTACCTGCACATGATAATCATTGCCGGCAGAGAAAACTTCCGGTGTTTCACAAATGGCCTGTTCGGATTTTTTGGCCTCCGGGGCCGCTGAGGTATCTGCGAGGCGAGCCAGCGGCTTCGCCGCTAGGCGAGCCTCAAAACTGAAAGGGAACTCAGTCCGCACCTTATCCAAATAATATTTTGCCTCCGCGGCCTCTCCCAGTTTCGTCAAGGCCTCGCCCAATTTAAAATATACGGCACAGCTTATCGGGCTGTCAGGATAGTCAGAAAGGATTTTTTTATACGCCTCTCTTGCCTTATCATATCTTTGCTCTACCATGTAAGAATCAGCTATACCCAAAAGGGCGCTTCTCTTCAGCTCTTCGCTTGCGTTTTCTATCAACAGCACGTCGTTGAAATACCGTCTCGCCTCAAGGAACCTGTCCAGCTTAAGAAGGCTTAAGCCCACCAGATAAGCAATATCCCCTTTTAATTTCGCGGCGGCCGGCTCCTGAAACAATTTCTCTGATGCTTTAAAGGCCTCCTTGTAGTCGCCCTTCAGCAGGCATTCATTAGGATAATCCAGGAAATTTACCTCTTTCTGTCTCTTTTCTATTTTCGTTTTTATCGCTATATCTCTCGGCCTGTCAAATATATCAAGCGCGGCCCAGGAAGGCGCGCAAGCTAACATAAAAATGTCAATCACCAATAACCAAATTACAAACACCAAATAAATTCCAATACCCAATAACCAATAACCAAAACAAAATTTGGTTTGAGTATTGTTTGATTGGTTATTGTTTATTATTTGGTTATTGGGATTTGGTGTTTGGTTATTTAATTTCAAATTTTGCATTGTGAATTTGCGTGCAGCTCCTTTTGATAGTCCAATAGCACTTTATGCCGCCTTTTCTTCTCGTCCTCCGTCACATCGTCCGGCAGGCTCTCGGCCTGCGTATTCGGCCTTGGCGAATACTTAAATAGATACGCCGAGTTAAACCTAACCTTCTTCATCAAATCAAAGGTTTCCAGAAAATCCGCCTCTGTCTCAGTCGGGAAACCGACTATCACATCCGTGCTGACCATGCCTTCGGGGATAATTTTTTTGTATTCATCAACCAGCTTTAAATACTGCTCTTTTGTGTATCCGCGGTTCATCAGCTTTAAAATCTTATCCGATCCCGACTGGACCGGCAGGTGCAGGTATTTTTTCAGTTTCCCGCACTGCGCCATCGCCTTAAACAATTCAACCGACGTATCCTTAGGATGCGACGTAATAAACGTAAACTCCTTAAGCCTCTTGATATCATTCACCATTTTTAATAATCCTGTAAAATTATCATATGCATTCACGTTCTGCCCCAGCAATGTCACGCTGGTTATGCCTTTAGCCACTGCTTCTTCTATCTCCTTTAGTATATCCTTATAATTGCGATTATGCAACTCACCCCGGACATAGGGGACAACGCAATATGAACAGTAATTGGAGCACCCTTCCGATATTACCACATAGGCATGCTTTTTGTCCTCATAAAATCCCGTATGATAAATCTCCTCCGGCCGGAGGAGCCCATCCGTCTCCCAGATCTTCAAATCCCCCGTCATTGCGAGCCCTGCCGAAGGCAGGGCGAAGCAATCTCTTTTTTGAATCGCCTCAATAATCTCCGGTATCTTCGCGATATCAGACGGCCCTACCACAAAATCCACTGCCGGCGAGCGCTTAAAAATCTCCTCTTTATAATTCTGCGCCATGCAGCCTACGAGCCCTATTAAGGGGACAGTTAAAGGGACAGTTCCCAATGGGAACTGTCCCTTTTTTAGTCCCCTTTTTCTCAGTTTCGCCAGCCTGCCGATCTCACTCCAAACCTTATCCTCCGCATGCTGCCTCACCGAGCAGGTGTTAAAAATTACAATGTCCGTGCCTTTCTCATCATCCGCAAATTTATACCCCGCCTGACCCAGAAGCCCCGCGATCACCTCCGAATCGCGGTCATTCATCTGGCAGCCGTAGGTCTTGATATACAGGACTGGCTTCCGCTTACCGCAACTTCTTGAATCGCTTGGAGTTGCCATAAATTCTGCCCTTCCTCCTTCTCTAAAAGTGTCTTAAAGGGTTCGTAGAGTTCATAATCTACGACCCTACCCTCCTCAACTTTTATCCATCTAAAAACAACCCTTAAAAGGTCCTTCTTTTGCTTCACAGTAAGGTCTTTTCTTGTCTCATCGAAGTTGTCAAATACCCTCTGCAGAAATATG
>CAYQVM010000022.1:10522-11985 GCA_964421145.1 uncultured Planctomycetia bacterium | reverse complement strand
TATACATGTCATAGCCTGAGGCCGCTGGCGGTTCAGGAAGCCGGCAGAGGGCTGATCAAGCTGTCTGATGATGATGTAATAAACAGTATGCCTGATGCAACCGCCAGACAAATCCTTAGACAAATAGGCAGGGACCCGTATTTGCGCAATGTATATGAGGCGGCGCTGCATTTTTTGCGAAACGGCACGAAAGGGGTAAATAAAGTCGCCAGGAAAGCTATCGGCCGAAACGGAAGGTATCAAGAGGAATTTCTCGGAGAATTAATAGAGGCCCGGGCCATGGAAATGAATGTAAAATATTCAAAGGTTTTGGAATTGAGCGTTGAGCGTTATGGACCCGAGATGGATTTTGTCCTGGAGGTTGACAAGATGAAATATGCGGACAGGCCTGAGGCCGTTTATGAATTGGAGGATGGTATTTATATCGGAGAATCAAAAACTCAGGACAGATCCGACGATTTGGAAACAGTCATTGAAATTACCCTTGAGGATAAGGTTGGAAAATATAGTCGTAATGCGAGAAGGATGGGAAAAGTCGGTATTGTGGTAAACGGCGTTATATTCGCGATAGGCGGTGAAATAACAGGAGCGAATAGTATAGGACAATTTCATATGGAAGAAATGGAAAGAGGTAAAGTCGAGGAAAGGCAGGGGCTAACCCTATACTTGGCGCTTATACCGGATGAGATAGTTAAGAGAGGCGGGGATAGTTTGACGCCATATGAAAAAGATTTTGCGGAGACGTTAATCGCGGAACTAAAAAATACCGGGAGAATGGCCACCGAAAACCAAGCGGAGTTTGAAAGGATATTAAAACAGGCGGTCATGGCTAAAGGTGCCTCGGGAGTACGGTTTATCATGCTGGATTCCTTAAAAAAAGCCGGAGCGGGCATGCTTTCTATAAAGAAACAAAAACCCGAACATTGGTTTAAAGTCTTTGAGGCGCTGAGCGCGCAATCAAGGCAGGCTATAGAAAGTTCTATCTGAAATAATTTAGGGGCGCGGCCTCCGGCCCCGCACCAGCAATGGTGCGGGGCTAATTCTGTCTATACGGCAGGGATCTTACGCTTGGTGAGCTTTGCAGGTATTCTATCATGTCTTTGGCAGCCTCGGCGATCTTGGTGCCGGGATTGATATCTATGGCCTTTTTTAGTTCCTCATATGCCATTGTCTTTTTATCCAGATAGGCATAGCTTAAAGCCAGGTTGTAATGCGCCTCCTGGTCTTCGGGCGCCAATTCCAGCAAATATTTGCTCTCGCGGACGGCCGTTTTATAGTCCCTCAATATTTCATGGTAGATATATACGAGCGTATGTTCCGCGGCGATAAGCCCGTCCTTGGCCTGTTTGTCCTTATCGAGCAAATCCCGGATTTCTTCTTTAAAAATCTCTATCTCGGTTATGGCCATGTCGGCATTTTTTCTTTTTAAGAGATATATCCTTGCCAGATGGAAATGGGGGGTA
>CAYQVM010000022.1:9599-10512 GCA_964421145.1 uncultured Planctomycetia bacterium | reverse complement strand
GGTAGGATAGCCCTGATTGCGTTTTATGGCGGTCTTGTAAAGCGATTCCGCCTGCTGCCACTGCCCTAACTCTTCCATTGCCATGCCCATGTATGTTATGGCTGTTACGTCCGAAGGATTCAGGGCTGTTCTTTTCTTGCACAATGTTATCACATCGCTGTACAATTTTTTATCCATCAGCGCCTTTATGTCATCCAGCGCTGTCGGCAGTTTTCCCGTGAGTTTTTTCAGATACTCAATTTTTTCCTTTTTATCCTCCAGCCGGGATTTTTTAAACAGCTTTACCGCTTCAGTATAGCATTTTCCGGCCTCGTCATAATTCCCTACCCCGACGTATATATCGCCGAGCCGTTGCCAGAAAAAAGGGTTGCCGGGATAGAACTCCAGAACTTTTTTGTAATTTTTTATCGCCTCATCATACGCCATCCCCAAATAGTTAATGTTTCCGAGGTAGAGGTATGCCTCCATGTTGACCGGGTCCTGCGAGATGATGTAGTCAAAGTGGCTTTTTATTATTGAGACATATCCGTCTTTTTCCAGGAGGCGCTTGCCAAGATTAAGGTGCGCAGTTTTCAGTTCTTCCGTAAGCAGGGTTTTATCGGCGGCCTGCGCAGCCTGCAGCCGGTTGTTCAGGTCTTCAATGCGGGTTAATTCTTTGGAATGGGCCTCAATAGTTTTTATCGCGTATGCGAGGAATTTTTTTTGCCTTCTGTCGGGTTTTTGCCTTTTCGCCTCCTTAAAGTATTCCTCGGCCTTTTGGTACCGCATTTTGTTATAAAATTTTATACCCAGCTCAATAAAGGTTTCGCTGCCGCTTCGCGGCTTTTCCTGCGCGCGGGCATGGCCTGCAAAAAAGAACAGCGACATTAAAATTGTTAAAACAATCGGGCGTCTCATTTAATATTTAAGTATA
>CAYQVM010000022.1:0-9589 GCA_964421145.1 uncultured Planctomycetia bacterium | reverse complement strand
TTCGTCGCCCCTTCGGGGCTCCTCGCAATGACAAGCGAAGATTTAATATTTAAGTATCTGGAATTTTACATATCCCGCCAGGGTTATCGTGATGTTATACATAGCGTGAAGCAGTATGGCCAGCATGGTTGATTCGGTAAGCGCCCTTGCCAGCGTCAGGATGATGCCGCCCAAAAATATTATAAATAAGATATAGGGGTAATCTTTGCATTGGGGCGCGTGGACCGCCATAAACATAACCGCGGTAATAAGAACAGACCAACACACCCCCATTTTTTTGTTTATGGCCGGGTAGATAAAACCCCTGAAGAATATCTCCTCGGATACCGGGGCGACTATAGACAGGGAAAGCAGGGTAAAGAGCGTACCGAGGATAGAGGATTCTTTAAAAAACAGATATATAGGAAGATTCGGGAACAGGGGATCCGTGTCCGCAAGCAATCTGCTTATGGCCGAGAATATAAAGAAGGCGGGGAATAGCCAGAGCCATTCTCTTTTAACGGGGGTATCCAGCTTAAGGCCGGAGATAAAACTTGTCTTGTGCAGCCTCAGCAGCATCCACACGGCAGCCACGGCCAGTAATTTTAAGATAAAGGTTCCGATAAATACGTAAAGGTGGAGCTGCAGCGCGGGCTCTTTTATAAATATAAAATACCGCCCCTTTAAGAAATCCGTCACTATTGAGGTGATTTCGAAATGTTCGAGCGCAAAGTTTGCGGCAAATACAAGGAGCCATAACAGCAGGACATCCTTTATGGACCAGGGCGGAAAATATTTTTCGAGGTTTACAGCCGGTATTTTTTTTATCCAGCCGACAGCCGGTGGCTCAGGGCGGGCGCCTGCGGCAGAGACGGCTTTTAAGGGTTTTCTGCAGTATCTACACCTTATTGCGGTGTCCTGGAGCTCTCTATGGCAATATGGGCATGGTTTCATGATATAAAGAATAGCACATAAATAATAAATATTCAATCGCCAGTAATATTTGACGAATATACGATTTAATGATAAACTATTATGACTTAATAGTAATATAAGGCGGGGAGTGGCTCAGCTTGGCTAGAGCGCTTGGTTCGGGACCAAGAGGTCGTGGGTTCAAATCCCACCTCCCCGACCAATTTGCCTGAGTTTTACTTAATAGGCAAATTGATCCCGAGCTATCCCATTTTTTCATCAGGTGGCGAGGGACCAAATACAATGAACAAGCAGTTGCGCGTATATTATTCGGGCGCGGTGCAGGGGGTGGGTTTCAGGTTCGTCGCCGAGAGCATCGCAAGCAGCCTGGGCCTGACCGGATGGGTAAAGAATCTAAGGGACGGCAGGGTCGAGGTTGTCGCAGAGGGCAGTAAGGAGGCCCTGAATGAGTTTCTTAGCAAGATAAAAAAGAGGATGCAGCACTATATAAACGACGCGGATATCTCCTGGCAGGGAGCGACAGGCGAATTCAAGGAATTTGAGGTTGCCTTTCATTGATATGCGGTACGCCGTTTTTTCCGATATACATTCAAACCTGGAGGCCTATGAGGCGGCCCTCGCCGAAATCTCAAAAGAAAAACCGGACAAATATTTCTGCGGCGGGGATATAGTAGGTTACGGCGCGGACCCGCATGCATGCATCGCAAAGACCAGGGAATTGTCCGCCGTAACTGTCGCGGGGAATCACGACTGGGCAGCGGCCGGCGCAGCCGACTTAAATAATTTTAACCCAAACGCGAAAGCAGCGGTTCTTTGGACAGCGCAGGCGCTCGGCAGAGAAGAAAAAGAGTACTTAAAAGGGCTGGGGATCATGTATAAAGATGATTTTACCATGGTCCACGGCAGCCCGAACAGGCCGGAAGGATTTGAGTATATATTCGGTTTGAATCACGCCTATAGCGCGTTCCTGAGGATGCAGGAAGAGGGTATACGCATTTGTTTTGTCGGCCATACGCATGCGGCAGGAATCTTTGTAGAAGACCAAGCGGGCTATATTACCTACAACTCCTGGCCGGAAACGAGGCTTGAGGATAACAAGCGATATATTATAAATACAGGCAGCATCGGTCAGCCGCGCGATAGTGACCCGCGCGCCGCCTATTGCATTTATGACACAACGGAAAAAACAGTGCATATCAAAAGGATTAAATATGATGTTGAGACGGCGCAGCAGAAAATTATCAAGGCAGGCTTGCCGAGGATTCTGGCTGAGAGATTAAGTTTAGGAAAATAAGGGAAGATAAGGGTGAATAAGGGTTTATAGGGGATATGGATAAGGGAATAAAACAACAGGCAGAGAAACTAAGGGACCAGATACGGCACCATGATTACCGCTATTATGTCCTGAATCAGCCCGAGATCTCCGATAAGGAGTACGACGAGCTCCTGAAGAAATTAAAAGGCCTGGAGGATGCCCATCCCGAGCTGGTCACGCCCGACTCCCCTACGCAGAGGGTAAGCGGGGAGCCCGTAAAGGGTTTTAAAACAGTCAAACATAAGATCAAGATGCTGTCTCTTGATAATACCTATTCGTTTGACGAGCTGAAGGATTGGGATGAAAGGGTCAGGAAGGGGCTTCACCATACGGAAAAGGTGGAATATGTGGCCGAACTGAAGATAGACGGCGTAAGTATATCGCTGATCTATGAAGACGGCATTTTAACCGTAGGCGCAACGCGCGGCGACGGCGAAACCGGAGAAGACGTTACGCTGAACCTAAAAACTATTCCCTCAATTCCTTTAAAACTTTTACTCAATACTCACCTCGGTGCGAGGCAATACCCTATACCCGATACTCTGGAAGTTCGCGGTGAAGTTTATATGGCAAAAAAAGATTTTGAGGAGTTGAATAAGGTTCGCGCCAAGGAGGACGAGGTTCTGTTCGCCAATCCCAGAAATTCCGCCGCCGGCTCCCTAAAGCTGCTTGACCCGAAACTAGTGGCCGGAAGAAACCTGACTTGTTTCATACATTCATTCGCAATCTTAGAAAAGGGGGAGGCGTTGAAAGGGCAATGGGAATTCCTGGAGCAGGCAAAAAAATGGGGCTTGAGGGTCAACCCCAATAATAAATTGTGCGCCGGCCTAAAAGAGGTCATGGGATTTTGCGAGAAGTGGCAGGAAAAAAGGGATTCGCTTGATTACGAGATTGACGGCATAGTTGTTAAGGTAAACTCTTTTGACCAGCAGAGGCGCCTAGGGTTTACATTAAAGAGCCCGAGATGGGCCTGCGCGTATAAATTTCCGGCAAAACAGGCCACGACAAGGCTAAAAGATATAAAGGTCCAGGTTGGCAGGACAGGCGTTATCACGCCTGTGGCGGAACTGGAGCCCGTGGAGTGCGCGGGCGTTACAATAAGGCACGCCACGCTGCACAATTTTGACGAGATAGAAAGGCTGGGTGTCAGGATCGGCGACAAAGTGGTGCTCGAGCGGGCAGGCGAAGTCATACCGAAGATTATCAAGGCAGTTGAGAGCGTAAGGACAGGCAGGGAAAAGGCATTTAAAATACCGGTGAAGTGCCCTGCGTGCGGGGGCGTGATCACAAAAGAAAAAGAAGAAGAGGTCGCGTACCGGTGCGTAAACCCCTCGTGTCCGGCCCAGCTTGAGCGCGGGCTGGCCCATTTTGCCTCACGCGGCGCTATGGACATAGAAGGGATGGGCGAGGCGGCGGTCGGGCAGCTGATAAATAACAGGATGCTGAAGGATTTCGCCGATATCTATTTTTTAAAGAAAGAGGACCTGCTTAAACTTGAGCTATACAAGGATAAAAAGGCACAAAACCTGCTGGACGCGATTGAGCGAAGCAGGAAACAGCCGCTTTCAAGGCTGCTTTATGCTTTGGGCATCAGGCACGTGGGAGAAAAAGCCGCGTTTGTATTGGCCCAGAGGTTCGGGGCCATGGACAAGGTGATGTCTGCTAGAAGAGAGGAATTTGACGCGATTCACGAAATCGGTTCCGTAATGGCGGAGAGCATAGAAGATTTTTTCAAGCAGGAAGGGACTAAAAAGTTGGTTGCAAAATTAAAAAAGGCGGGCGTGAATATGTCGGAGCCGAAAGGAAAAGCCGCTTCTTCCCAGTTGCTGGCCGGGAAGACTTTTGTGTTCACGGGCGAACTTGCCGGATTCAGCCGACAGGAGGCCGAAAGGCGGGTTCGGGAACTGGGCGGCAACGCGGGTTCCTCCGTCAGCAGCCAGACAGATTTCGTTGTAGCCGGGGAAAATCCCGGCTCTAAATATGATAAGGCAAAAAAGCTCGGCGTAAAAATCATAGATGAGAAGAAATTCAAGAAAATGCTATCATGACTAAACGCTATACCCTAAACCCTATACGCTATGCATGCTGTGTTATTTTTATCTTTGTCTTATGTGCCTCGCTGACAGGCTGCGGGCCCGCCTGGAAAAGAAAATTTGTCCGTAAGAGAGCGCCGCAGGAAATAGAACCCGTATTCGTATATCAACCCCAGGATTACCAGAAAGAACCGAATATTGAGCGGTATAAAAGGCACTTCGTATTCTGGAAGGCGTGGCAGGAAGAGCTTATTTCTGAATTAGGGAACAACAGGCTGGCAGATATCAGGGCGTTTGAGGAGGCCCTGAAGGATTTAAGCGATATGAGGAATTGCCTGAATGAAGCCAAGGCAGCCGAACTGGACATTTATAGCAAGAAATTGGCAGAATTTTTCGATACGTACAAGTCGGGTGAGTTTGATATCGTAAGGTCACATCATATGAGGCAGGACCTGGACAGGCTGATGCTTAAAATAGATAAATTATTCAGGTTAAGCAAGGTCAAGGATTCCATAAAGTGATTCTGAAACGATTTGTGGTCGGGGCGCTGGAAACCAATTGTTATGTATTCGCTGACGAGGATACTAAAGAAGCGGCAGTGATTGATCCGGGCGGAAGGCCCGCCGTTATCAGGGAATACATTAAAAAGACAGGTCTAAAGCTTAAGTTTGTAATCAATACCCACGGCCATGGCGACCATATAGGCGCCAATTATTTTTTTGCGCACAAAGGCAAAGTTGATCTGCTGATTCACGAGGACGACGCGGATTTTCTGAGTGAGCCGGAGCTGAACCTTTCTTCGGCCTTCGGCATCAACATAAAGGCGCCAGCCGCCACAGAGCTCCTAAAGGATAAAGGCAGGATAGAGATCGGTAAGTTGTATCTTGAGGTTCTTCATACGCCGGGACATACACCGGGAAGTATCTGCCTCAGATATGACGATATAGTTTTTACGGGGGATACCTTGTTTTGCGAGGGCGTGGGCAGGACAGACCTGCCGAACTCATCCGAAAAGGCGATCCTTGAGTCCATAAAAAATAAATTAATGACGCTTTCGGACAACTGCAAGGTCTATCCAGGCCACGGGCCCGAAACGACTATTGGACATGAGCGCAGGCATAATCCATTCCTATGAAAGCAATGATTGAGGATTTTCTGAATTATTTAAGCGTTGAAAGGGGCCTGGCCAAAAATACGATAGAAGCCTACCGCAGGGACCTTGTGAAATTCACGAATTTTCTGGATACAATGGGCTTCTCGTCTCTTGGCAGGGTAAGGCGCTCGGACATAACCGATTTCCTGATGGGCCAGAAGGATAAAAACCTGACCGCGACCACCCTTTCGCGTAACCTCGTCGCCATAAAGATGCTGTTCAGGTTTCTTGCGCGCGAGAGGCTGATAAAGGAAGACGTGACCGGCGTGATAGAGTCGCCCAAGATATGGAAAAAGCTGCCCGACGCGCTTTCTGTGGATGAGGTGGAGGCGCTTATCGCCGCTCCGAGTCTCAAAAACCGGCAGGGCATAAGGGACAGGGCCTTTCTGGAATTGTTGTATGCAACCGGAATGCGTGTTTCGGAGGCCGCGAATGTCCAGCTTAAGGATCTGAACATGGACGTGGGATTTGTAAAATGCTTGGGCAAGGGCCAGAAGGAGCGCATTGTCCCCATGGGCAGGAAGGCGATAGAGGCGCTTAAGAGATACCTGGAGAGGGTTCGGCCCGAACTTATAAAAAAGAATCCCACCCAGCCTAACATTTTTGTGAACAGGTTCGGCAGGGGTATCTCAAGGCAGTCCCTGTGGAACGTTGTCAAGGTCAACGCCGCGAAGGCGAGGATCAAAAAAAGGCTGACGCCGCATACGCTGAGGCACTCGTTTGCGACGCACCTGCTGGAGCGCGGCGCAGACCTGAGGATTGTCCAAGAATTACTCGGGCACGCGAACATTTCAACGACGCAGATTTATACGCACATAAACAAGGACAGATTAAAGGCAATACATCAGAAGTTTCATCCGAGGCCGTAGAATGGACCTGATAGTTACGCACATAAACGCTGATTTTGACGCCTTGAGCTCGCTTGTCGCGGGCAAGAAACTTTATCCGGACGCGCGGCTGCTTCTGCCCGGCTCCCAGGAAAAGGCGGTGAGGGAATTCATGTCTCTTTCTTCCGACATAATAAAGATCGAAACGGAAAAGGAATGCCGCCTGGATAATGTCAGCAGGTTAATAATCATGGATACCAAACTCGCCTCCAGGATAGGCGTGGCGGCCGCACTTTTGTCTAAGCCCGGCATCGAGGTTCACATATACGATCATCATCCGAGGACACCGGAGGATACCAAAGCCGATAAAGACGTCCATAGGGAGGTAGGCGCGACCGTTACGATCCTCTCCGAAATCATCCGCAGGCAAAAAATACATATCTCGCCTTTGGAGGCGACCATAATGGCCCTCGGTATCTATGAGGAGACGGGATCGCTTACCTACAGGGCCACTACAAAAAAGGATGTGGATACCATAAGTTTTCTGCTGGCAAAAGGCGCAAACCTGAATGTAGTGTCCTCTTATCTTAACAGGGAGCTGAGCAAAGAGGAGCTCGCGTTTCTGGTCAATCTTATACATTCGACAGAGATCCTTGATATAAACGGCGTCGATGTGGCGATAGCCGTATTCGACGCCGAAGAATACGAGGGTGAATTGAGCACTATGGCGCACAAGCTTGTTGAAGTGGAGAATTTTAAGGTGCTTTTCCTGATAGCCAGGACAAAAAGTTCAATACGGTTAATCGCAAGGAGCCGGCTGCCGCACGTAGACGTGAATAAAATATTAGGTAGGTTCGGAGGCGGAGGCCATCCGGCTGCCTCAAGCGCGGTAATTAAAGGCGCTGCCTTAAATTCGGTAAGGCATAAACTTCTTGAGGCGCTGAAAAAAGAGATAAAGGGCAAAAATAAGGCTGCTGACATAATGGATACCCATGTAAAAAATTTTTCTCCAGGGCAAAGTATCTCCTCTGTAAAGAAGGCCCTTGAAAAATCGCGTCTGGAATGCGGCCTTGTAAAAGAAGGCCGCTGGATAAAAGGTATCGTTACTTTAACCGCGGTCAATAAAGCGGTAGAACGTGGCCGGGGTGGCATGAAGGTAAGGTCCGTGATGAATTCGAGCTTCTTTGGTGTCGAACCGGATGAGCCGATCGCGAAAATACAACGCCTGATATTTGAAAAAAAGGCCGGAAATATCCTCGTGATTAAAAACCAAAAGGTTTTGGGGATAGTATCAAGGACGGGCGTTTTAAAAGCTATCCACTCGGGGCTTTTTATGGAGCTGGAAGATAAAAGCAAGGCCCGCGGCGCCAAACCCGTGAATCTGGCAAAGAGGCTGAAGTCGGTTATGCCGAAGGAAATAATCAGGCTGATCAGGCTGATTGACAAGATGGCTCAACAAAACAACTCCCATGCCTTCCTGGTAGGCGGTTTTGTCAGGGATCTGCTCTTGGGCGTCAGGAATCTGGATCTCGATATTGTTGTAGAGGGGGATGCTGTTAAAACAGTAAAGGGCCTAGTCTCCGAAGCAGGCGGATCATATACCCTGCATCGTAGATTCGGCACCGCAACCGCTTTCATGGACTGGCCGGTGAGGCTCGGCCGTGAAAAACTGTCCAGGATAAAAGTGGATTTCGCGACCGCAAGGACCGAGCGCTACGAAAAGCCCGCTGCCCTGCCGACTGTAGAATTCAGCACGGTAAGAGAGGACCTATCCAGGCGCGACTTCACCATAAACGCCATGGCAATAAATATATCAAAGGAAAATTTCGGGCAGCTGATTGATTTTTTCGGCGGGCAGAAAGACCTGGCGCATAAAAAAATAAGGGTTCTTCATGACACGAGCTTCCTGGATGACCCCACAAGAATATTCAGGGCAGTCCGGTTTGAGCAGAGATTCGGCTTCAGGATAGAGCCGCGCACAGAGGAGCTTATACGCCAGGCCATACAGAAGAAAATGATTGACAGGACCCAAAAGCAACGGCTCAGAGACGAGCTTATCCTCATATTAAAAGAAGAGGAGCCCAAGAAAATGATAAAGCGCATGGAGGGCCTGGGCGAACTTAAGTTTATCCATCCGAAATTGCGCTTCACAAAAAAGACAGAGAGGTTTTTTGATTCTATAAAAGAGGAGACCGCCTGGTTTAAACTGGCCTATTTTAAGAAGAGGGCGCTTGACGCTTGGCTTATGTACCTTATGGCGCTTTTAGACGGGCTTGGGGCCAAAGACGTTGAAACGGTCTGCAGGGAATTCGCGTTCAGAAAAGGCGAAGGGATGCGCCTGTTTTCATACAAAAAGGACGGGCTCGCGATCGCTAAATTTTTAAACAGGCCCGGCAAGCTGATGCCGAGCGCAATATACAGGACGCTGGAGCCGGTCTCGTACGAAGCCATGCTTTCTATCATGGCAAAATCCCAGTCAGTGAGCGTAAAAAAGAGGATATCGGATTTCCTGACAAAATATAACGGCGTAAAATTAAGTATCAAAGGCAGGGATCTTGAGCAGATGGGCCTTAAGGCCGGGCCACGTTTTAAGAAAGTGCTGACCGCGGTGCTTTACGCCAAGCTGGATAAGGGAGCAAATACAAAATCCCGTGAATTGGAGCTCGCAAAAAGGTTTATAGACCGATGACTTCGAACAGACCCGCCAAACTCGCGGGCACATTAAAAAAGAGAATAAGCCAGATAATCCAAAGGGAACTAAGGGATCCGCGGATCGGTTTTATCACCATTACGGATGTGGATGTGACGCCGGACCTGAGGTACGTGAGGGTTTATTTCAGCGTCCTCGGGGATGAAAAGGCGAAAAAGAGCGCCATAATAGGGCTTACGCGCGCGGCCGGCTACATCAGGCAGCTTATCGCAAAGGATATCAAGCTCCGGTTTGTGCCGGAGATTGTGTTTAAATTTGACGAGACGCTTGAACAACAGCAGCGCATAGGCGAACTATTAGAAAGGATCAGACGCGAAGATGAGCAAAGGGATAAAAAAAGTAATAAAGGCGATAAAGAAACATAAAACCTTCCTCATAACATCGCATATTAACATGGAGGGCGACGCGGTCGGGGCACAGCTTGCGATGGCCGATATCCTTAAAAAGATGGGAAAAAAATGTGTTATTCTGGATAACGACCCTGTGCCCGCGCAATTCCTTTTTTTAGACGGTTCCAAGAAAGCGAGGACCCGATTGGAAAAAGAGGTGGCCTTTGACGCTGTTATATCCGTAGATTGCCCCGTCGCGGAAAGGGCGGGCCGGGTGGCTGCCTACTTCAAAAAGGCAAAAACCGTTATA
>CAYQVM010000021.1:7234-12672 GCA_964421145.1 uncultured Planctomycetia bacterium | reverse complement strand
GTAATTTTATACATCTTTGAGTTTGAATAAACATCTGAAACTGCTGTTGTGCGCTCTCCCGACAGGCCCTGGTCCATGGCGACGCTCTCAGTGCCCGCCTGGGCAGGGATTTGAGAATATACCAGGCTTTTTATGGCTTCGATTTTCGCGCGCGCCAGATTTATGGCCGCAACCTTGTGCTTTGCCCCTGTTGCCGAAGCCCTGCACATAACAAAGGCGCCTATTACGGCGCCCACGCTTATGGATAAAAGCAAAAGAGAGATTACAATCTCTGTAAAAGTTATCCCTCTCTGCCTTTTCCTAATATACTCTCTCCCCATTAGTAATAGTATAATGATATAAGCAAAATAGTCAAGCAAAAACCCCCCGCCCTTTTGGTAAATCCTGCTAACAGGCCTTTCCAAAAGGGCGGGGGGTTCTGAGATTAATAAAAACGCCCTACGGCAGTTTATGGTTAGTCGGATCTGACGGACAGGCCGGATTTGCGCCTACTGTTGTAAGCGTATATCCTGTCTTTGCTGTATCCAGCGGGCAATACGGTGTTGTCTTTATATAAGTTGGAACCAGGTTGGTCATCGCTACCGCATCAGCATCCTTCTTACCGTCATCCAGGGCCCATAGCGAAATCGCGCCCTGAATCTGCTTCAGGTTCGCCACACATGAATTGGTCTGGGCCTTTGTCCTCGCCTGGACGAAGTTGGGTATGGCTATTGCTGCCAACAAACCTATAATTGCGACTACTATCATTATTTCAACCAGCGTAAAACCTCTCTTCCTCATTTATTTCACCTCCCTCATTTTTAGATTTTCTTAACGGATAATCTTTATTCCCGGTACTGCGATAAAGTATACCTTATAATTAAACGTTTGTCAAGGAATGGCCTGTTTTTACAATCTACATATTAATAATCGTAGAAAGTTTAAAAATCGGGAGAAACATACATATGACAATGCCGCCGATCATGATGCCCAAAAACGCGATAATCAAAGGCTCGATTAGGCTTGTCAGTCCGCTCACCGTAGAGTCAACCTGTTCGTCGTAAAAATCGGCTACCTTTGAGAGCATTTTTTCGAGTTCGCCGGTTTGCTCACCAACGGAAATCATCTTGACTACCATCGGGGGAAAAACCCTGTCTTTCTCAAGCGGGAGCGCTATTGCTTCGCCCTCCCTCACGCCGAGCCTGACCTTTTCTATGGCGGCCTCAAACACGCTGTTCCCGCAGGTTTTCCCTACCACTTCCAGGCTTGACAAAATAGGAACGCCGCTTTTGACCAGCGTAGAAAGGGTCCTTGTAAATTTGCTGACCGCCACTTTTGTAAACAACATCCCAAATACGGGAAGCCTTAAAAGAAATTTATCAAATTGGTATCTCCCTTTTTTCGTGTCTATATATCTCTTTAAAATAAAGCCGGCAATCACGACGGCAATGGCGAAGACTGGAAAATATTGCCTGAATACGTCGCTTATACCGATCAACACGAGGGTGGGCAAGGGAAGCTCCGCCCCAAAACCGAAAAAGATGTCCTTAAACACGGGGATAACTTTATAAAGCAGCAGGATTGTTATCGCAAGCGCCATTGAAGTAACGACCGCGGGGTAAACAAGGGCGGACTTAATCTTTTTATGCAGCGCTGAAGTTTTTTCAAGGTATGTGGCCAACCTGTCCAGGATCTCATCAAGCATACCGCTTGATTCACCCGCCTTCACCATGCTTATATAAAGCGCGGAAAATACCTTCGGGTGCTTTATGAAGGCATTGGAAAGGCTGAACCCTATCTCCACATCGTTCCTTACTTTGATAAGGACCTCTTTTAATGCTTTGTTCTCTGATTGCTGGGCCAGGATATCCAGGCTGCCCAATATAGGTATGCCGGCATCAACCATTGTGGCCAGCTGTCTGGAAAAGACAACCAGGTCATCCAGCTTCACCCTGCCCATTCCAAACCTTAATTTACTGGAAGCCGCCGCTGCCTCGGATACGGAAATAATGATAAGATTGTCGCTGTGAAGCTTTCCCATGGCCGCCTGTTTGTCTTGAGCCTCAAGATTTCCCTTGAATGTCTTACCCGCCTGGTCCTTGGCTACGTATTCATATACAGGCATATTATTCCTCCGATGTTACGCTTAATACCTCTTCCAAAGTCGTTAAACCATCAAAAAATTTCTCCAAGCCATCGTCGCGCAATGTCCTCATCCCGTGTTTGACCGCGTACGTTTTTATCTCGTCGCTTGTCGCCTTCCTGACGATCATGTCGCGGATCTCATCGTCTATCAGGAGCGCCTCCAGTATCCCCATCCTCCCCAAAAACCCGGAGTTATTGCATTTCGCGCAACCGCTGCCTTTATAAAACCTGTCATTGCCCGCCTTTTTCAATTGATCATAATCAATATGGATCCTTTCGAATACCTCCCGCGGGATATCGTATGGCTCTTTGCAGTGAGGGCATATTTTTCTGCACAGGCGCTGGGCGCAGGCAAAAACCAGGCTGGAGGCAACCAGAAAAGGTTCAATACCCATATCAATAAGCCTTGTTATCGCGCTTGAGGCGTCATTTGTATGGAGGGTGCTGAATAACAGCTGGCCCGTAAGAGACGCTTTTATCGCGATGTCTGCCGTCTCGAAATCCCGGATCTCGCCTATCATTATGACATCCGGGTTCTGCCTAAGAACGGATCGAAGCCCGCTCGCAAAGGTGAGCCCGATCTCGGGTCTCGCCTGGATCTGCGTAATACCTTCGATCTGATATTCAACCGGATCTTCAAGTGTGATAATACTTCTATCCGCTGTATTCATTTCATTCAGGATGGAATATAATGTCGTGGATTTCCCGCTTCCGGTCGGGCCGGTGACCAGGACCATGCCGTAAGGTTTTTCAAGCGCCTTTTTAAAAACTACGGCGGCGTCTTTTGAAAACCCCAGTTTTTCAAGTCCGGTGCCCAGGCCGCTCCTGTCCAGGAGCCTCAATACGACCTTGCTGCCATAAGCGGTAGGGAGAACCGACACCCTGAAATCTATCTCCTTATCCTGAACCCTTATCTTGAATCTGCCGTCCTGCGGCGTATGCATCTGGGTAATGTCAAGCTTCGACAAAATCTTGATCCTCGCGACAACCGCATTCCTTACCTTATTCGGCAGATTCAGCACATCGTGCAGAACGCCATCAATCCTGTAGCGGATCTTTAAGGAATTTTCAGTGGGTTCAATATGTATGTCGCTTGCCCTCTTGTTCAAGGCCTCGACCAGGACAAGGTTAACCGCCTGGATAATCAAGGGTGTCTTGATGGTATCGACCAGCTGGTTCAAATCTATCTTTTCATCGCCTATAGTTTCTACTATGCCTATGCCGCTTTCGTCTATCTCCTCTATGGTTTTTTTGATATCAAATCCGCGGCCTGTATAAAAATTTTCAAGCACGCTTTTGATATCATCTTCGGTAGCCAGGACAATTTCGATATCATAATCCGTAGATGTCTTCAGGCGGTCCAGGGCAAACGCATCAAGCGGGTCGGAGATCGCAACCGTGACAGTGCTACCGATCTTAGAGATGGGGATAATCTTATATTCTCTCAAAATTTTTTCGGGAAACAATCCGAGGAGGGCGGGGTCGATTCTATAACGGCTCAGGTTTATTGGCGGTATGCTCAGCTGCCTGCTCAGGATAAGCATTAATTCCTTTTGGGTAGTTATACCGCTATTAACCAAAAGCTTGCTGAGGCTCCCGCCCTTTTCTTTCTGAAGCTTAAGGGCGGTGTTGAATTTTTTTTCATCAAAGCCCTCTTTTGACTTCAGTATCTCCAGAATCTTGTCTTTCAAAAGTATCGGCATAAATTTAGGGTCTGATATCTAAGTCCTGTTCCCCGGCAGTTACACGCAAAACCTCTTCCAGGGTAATAATACCTTCTTTCGCCTTATTCAGACCGTCTTCCCTTAAAGTAATCATCCCTTCTTTTCTGGCAGCCTCCCTGATTTTATGTTCGTCCACTTTTTCAGCGATTAACCGCCGTATGTTGGGAGTAATAGCCAATGTTTCAATCAATGCTACCCGGCCTTTATAGCCGGTGCTGGAACAGTGTTTGCATCCGCTGCCGCGGAACAGGGTTATCCGGCCCCTTTCCTTTATACCCAACCTTTCCTTTAGCTGTTCGTCAAGTGAGTAGGATTCTTTGCATTCAGGGCATATCTTTCTGACAAGCCTTTGCGCGGCGGTGAGTATTATCGAGGAGGACATAAGAAAAGGCTCAACGCCCATATTCACAAGCCTCACCAGCGCCCCTGTCGCCGTGGTAGTATGCACCGTGGTCAGCAAGAGGTGGCCGGTAAGCGCGGACTTTATGGAGATGTCTGCCGTCTCGAAATCCCGGATCTCGCCTATCATTATGACATCAGGGTCCTGCCTCAATATGGAGCGCAACGCATTTGCAAATGTGAGCCCCATGTCTGGCCGGGCCGTAACCTGATTTAAGCCCTCCAATTGATACTCTATTGGGTCCTCTACCGTAACAATGTTTTCCTCCGAGCTTGAAACCAACATGAGCAATGAATAAAGAGTGGTGGTCTTGCCGCTGCCGGTAGGGCCGCAGATGAGTATCATGCCGTGAGGTTTCAAGACAGCGCCTTTTAGCTCCCGCAGAGACTGCTCGTTGAACCCAAGTTTTTCAATATCCAGACATGCCTGGGATTTATCCAACACCCTGAGGGCCACCTTCTCGCCCATCTCAGACGGCAGAATGGAAATCCTAAAATCCACCTCTTTATTTAAAACCTTCAGCTTGAACCTGCCGTCCTGAGGGAGCCTTTGTTCCGCTATATTCAGGTTTGACATGATCTTAAATCTGGAAACGACCGCATTGTGAAGATGGTATGGAAAATTCTGGATAGGTCTCAATACACCGTCAACCCTGTATCTTATCCGGGTTTCCTTTTCAAAAGGCTCAATCAAGATATCGCTTGCGCGGACCCTGACTGAGTCTGTCAATAGTTGATTGGCCAATTTTACTACCGGCGCGTCAGTAGTAGCGCGTATGATATCCGTATCGGAGAGGGCCTCCCGCTGAGCCTTTTCCACTACCTCCAGATTCATCGGCACGGCCATGGCCGATACTATATTTTCAATCTCCTCATAGGCCTGTTCTTCGTAGTATTCATTAATCGCATTTTCCACGTCCTTTTTTGACGCGAGCACCGGCACAAGCTTCAGCTTCGTCAGGGCGGTTATATGGTCCAAGGCCAGGATATTCAGCGGGTCTTCTACTGCGATAGTCAGTACATCTTCGATTTTAGAAATAGGTATAACATGATAGCTCTGGGCGAGTTTTTTGGGGATTAGTTTTAGAACTTCGGGGTCTATTTTATAACGGGATAGGTTTATCGGCGGGATCCCGAGCTCCCTGCTGACGACAGAAATCAACAAACAGCTTATTGAATCAGGCTTGGATG
>CAYQVM010000021.1:0-7205 GCA_964421145.1 uncultured Planctomycetia bacterium | reverse complement strand
CTTCCTTGAGCTGCGGCTCTGTCAAGAGTTTCCTTGAAACAAGGGTCTTGATCAGCGCCTCTTTTAGGAATACGGTCATTTTACGCCGTAATATTTCGTTAACGCGCTCTTAAGGCTGCTTGATGTAGTCACGAACGGCTGGACATCGCATTTTGTAAGGGCCTCAATTTCTTCCAATGCGGCGGCATTTAAAGGATTTATCATCGCGACTGTAAGGGTAGCGCCGATTTTATCGATAGGAATAACGCCGTGTTTTTTAGCTATCTGGGCGGGAATAATTTTTATAACATCGCGGTCTATACTGTAATTATCCAGCGGTAGATACGGAAAACCGTATTGGATCGTCAGCGCCTGGGCGATATCCTCCTCTTTGGCGAAACCGAGCGAAACGAGTATCTCGCCTATCAGCCCGCCTTTTTCCTTCTGGACCTCAAGTGCCTTTTTTAACTGGGCATCCTTGATGATTCCATTTTCCTTTAATATCTCCCCTATCTGTTTTGAAACCAAACGTCTTAGTATGGGCATATTTTATTTCTTGAATAATCGCATGAGGTCCTCAGGATCCAGCGTCCGGCCGAGGGCATCCTCGTAACTAATCTTTCCTTTCTTATAAAGTTCATATAATGACTGATTCATTGTGCACATGCCTTCCTTCTGCCCCGTCTGTATTGTTGAATATACCTGATGGAGCTTTGACTCTCTTATGAGGCTTCGAATAGCCGGGTTGGCTATCAGGACCTCCGTGGCCAGAACCCTGCCCAGCCCGCTTGACTTCGGGATAAGCTGTTGGGCGATTATACCTATCAATACGAATGAAAGTTGGGTCCTGATCTGCTGCTGCTGGGACCCGGGAAAGACATCTATGACCCTGTTTATTGTCTGGACCGAATCGGAGGTGTGCAGTGTAGCAAAAACAAGATGGCCTGTTTCCGCGCATATAAGCGCCGTCTCTATGGTTTCCAGGTCGCGCATTTCTCCTATTAAAATTACATCTGGGTCCTGTCTTAAAACATGCTTTAAAGCGGCAGAAAATGAGTGGGTGTCTTGATAAACTTCTCTTTGGTCTATCAGGGCCTTCTTATTTTTATGGACAAACTCTATGGGATCTTCAATCGTAACGATATGGCAGGCCCGTTCATCATTTATATAATCAACCATAGAGGCCAGCGTGGTTGATTTTCCGCTTCCGGTCGCGCCCGTAACAAGCACCAGGCCTTTCGGTCTCTTGCACAAGGATTTTGTCGTCTCAACCGGGAGTCCGCATTCCTCAAAACTCATAATTGTAAACGGGATCAACCTTATACTGCAGCCTATATTGCCCCTCTGCTGGAATATGTTCACGCGGAACCTGCCCATATCAGAGACCTCAAACGAAAAATCCAGTTCCTGCTCCGATTCAAACTTTTTTATGCGTTCAGCTGTCAGCATGCTGTATATAAGCTCCCTTGCGGAATCTTTTGATAAAATCCCGTAGTCGGTCTTCTGAAGCTTTTCATCGATCCTGATTATCGGGGACGCATCCACACCTATATGAATGTCAGAGGCGTTGCTGTCTACCACCAGCTTTAACAGCTGATCAATCTTGGATTTTGTCGCTACGGTTGTCATGATTTTCTTTAGCCTTTCTCTCTGAAAACCACCCCGAGTTTCCCTTATCTTACATACGCTGAAACGAGGGGTTATTTAAACTATAATCTTAATACTTATAAGTATAACAGATACGGCCTATGCGGTCAAGTCCCGCCATATTTCAAAATTAAAAAACTCTTTCCAGCCTTGCAGCCTGGCGCCTTTCTGCCATGCGGCGTATATAACTACAGATAAATTTGCATCGTGGCGGCTGAGCTTGCCTTCTACAAAGCTGACTCGAGCATCATGGAATTTCCATTTCACTCTTCTGTCCTTAATCCGGCCCCTCAGGAATTCCTGTTTTTCAGACAGCGCCTCTATAGAATCCATGCGTTCATTTTCAAAGGTAGTGCCGAATTTCGGAATAAAGGCCGTTACACTTACAGAGATTTCTATATTTTTCTTTATAGCCAGGACCTTTTCGAGGAAATCAATTATGGCGTCCAGGTCTTCGTAGGTTTCCGTAGGAAGGCCTATCATAAAATAAAATTTAACAAGCCGCCATCCCAGATTAAATGCCTCGCCGCATGCCAAAATTGTTTTCTCCGTATCTATATTCTTGTTGATGTGGCGGCGCAATCTCTCCGTGCCCGCCTCTATAGCAAATGTGAGGCCCGCTTTCCTCACCTTTACTATCAGCGAAGGAAGCGATTTCAAGATATCATCGCTTCTCAGCGAAGGGAGTGACACGCCGACCCCCAGGCCCTTAAACTCATCAACAAGTTTTGCGATGAGCCCGGCCACGTCAGGGTAGCTAGAGCTTGACAGCGACAATAGCGAAATCTCATCATGGCCTGTATTGTGGTAGATCTCTCTTGCGAGCCCCAAAATATTTTCCTGGGATCTCAGGCGCACAGGCCTGTGAAAACTGCTCGCCTGGCAGAAACTGCAGCTATAGGGGCACCCCCGCATAATTTCAAGTGTTATCCTGTCGTGAATAACCTGCACATACGGCACAAGGTCTTTTGTCGGATAAAATGCCTTATCTAAATCTTTAACAATTCGCTTTTTTGCTTCTTTCGGAAACCTCGGGACATAGACGCCCTCTATGTTTGATAATTCTTCTAACAACTTATTGGTATTGCGTATTGCGTATTGCGTATTGCGTCTTTTGTAAATATCTATGATTTCTAAAATAACTTCTTCCCCTTCGCCGATGACAAAGGCGTCGATAAATTCTGCCATTGGCGCGGGGTTGTATGCCGCCGGCCCGCCTGCGATAATTAACGGAAATCTGCCGTTTCTTTCTTTAGACCTCAGTGGTATGCCGGCAAGGTCCAGCATATTCAACACATTTGTATAATTTAATTCATAGGTCAGCGAAAATCCGATTATGTCAAATTCCTTTAGCGGCGCTTTTGACTCCAAAGAAAAAAGCGGGATCTTGTTTTCCCGCAGTTTCTCCTCAAAGTCAAACCATGGCGCAAACACCCTTTCGCATGCCACCTCTTCCCTGGAGTTCAACGCGCCATAAATAATCCTGAACCCGAGGTAGCTCATCCCGATGTCATAAATATCCGGAAATGCCAGGCAAAACCTCACCTCCGCCTTGCTCAAGTCCTTCCTGATAACATTCCATTCGTTACCAAGATACCTCCCCGGCCTGGAGACCGTCGGAAGTATTTCCTCCAATTGTTTAATGTCAACCTTATTCATAGTATTTCTAAAATCTCGTGCGGCGCATGCCGACGTTCAATAGGAGCGCGATTGCGATAAGCGTCGTCCATAAAGACGAGCCGCCGTAGCTGATGAGCGGCAAGGGCACCCCGACCACAGGCATGAGCCCTATGGTCATGGAGATATTAACAAATATCTGAAATCCAAGCATTGTAATAATGCCCGCGCCCAACAGCTTGCCGTATATGTCCGTGGTCCGCTCAAGGATTATGAGCCCCCTTTTGAGCATCAGGAAATACAGGCCCACTACAACCAATGCGCCTAAAAACCCCCACTCCTCTCCTATGACCGAAAAAATAAAATCGGTGTGCCGCTCAGGCAGGAAGTTAAGCTGATTCTGTGTTCCGGCGAGCCATCCCTTGCCCACAAGCCCGCCCGAACCTATCGCGATCTTTGACTGGATTATTGTGTACGCGGCGCCTAGGGGGTCCATGTTGGGATTTAAAAATACCAGTAATCTTTTTTTCTGATACGCCTTAAGGAAATGCCAGAATATCGGCGAGGTTAAAATCCCGCATAGCCCCAAACCCAACAGGTGTTTCGGCTGGGCGCCTGCTACAAAAAGCATGGCAAAAAGGACCGGCACTAGAATCAGCGCCATCCCCAGATCCGGCTGCATAAGTATCAGGATAAACGGCGGGGCGGTCAGCAAAAGCGGGGCTATCAGGCCTCTTATGTTCACAAGCTGGGCCCTGGCGTGGCCCAGATAGGCGGTCATCATGATGATATAAATTATCTTATTAAATTCCGAAGGTTGGACGTTGAATCCGGCTATGCTGAACCACCTCTGCGCGCCAAGCCTCGTATGCCCGAATACAAGAACCAGCAAAAGGAGCCCCAAGCCCAGCCCATAAAGCAGATAACCAAAATCAATAATGGTCTGATAATCAATGATCAGGAGAAGTATCAGTATAATGAGGCCTATCGCCATCCAGCTTACCTGTTTAAAAACAAAGTTCCTGCCGAGCTCGATGCCCTTATTATACGAAGCGCTGTATAGGCACATCACGCCGATAACGAATATCACAAGCACTAAAAAAATAAGCGATTTGTCCAATTCGTTTATCTCAATCATAATAAACCTAAGTTTTTCGCCTCGGCAAAAATCTTCCCCGCCCCTTCGGCTGCCTCAAGACCGCCCTTTCCCCCATGTTCAATAAAAACAACTAACGCGATTTTGGGTTTATCTACAGGCGCAAAGCCCGCAAACCAGGCGTGGCTGGGCCCGTTTGGATTCTGGGCAGTGCCTGTCTTGCCGGCTATGATTACGCCCTCTGCCCTTGCCCTGCGCCCGGTCCCGGTTTCGTCTTCTACGACCCGCCTTAAACCCATCTTAATAATTTCAATCGTCTTTTTGGAAATCCCGATCTCCTTGTTCCCCGCCGGCGTAATCTCTACGTTCTCTATCTTTTTAACCAGATACGGCTGAACCAGCGTCCCGCCGTTTGCGATCGCGGCGGCCATCCTCAGGACCTGAAGCGGCGTAACCAAAAGATACCCCTGGCCTATAGAAAAATTTACGGTATCCCCCTCAAACCAACCCTCTTTTCTGGCAAGCCGCTTCCACATCTTATTAGGCACCAACCCGGCTGACTCCTCGGGCAAATCTATGCCTGTGGGCATCCCAAAACCAAATTTCATCGCATAATTATAGATGTCATCCACCCCTACCGCCCGGCCCGTCTGGTAAAAAAATATGTTGCAGGAATTCTTTAGCCCCTCCGAAATGGTCTGCGAGCCATGGCCCTCCTCATCCCAACAGTTAAAAACCGCCTTGCCCAGATAATATTTACCGCTGCAGGAAAAAGTGGTATAGGAGGTTATCTTCTTTTTTTCCAACGCGGCTATGGCGACGACAGGTTTAAAAACCGAGCCGGGAGGATAAAGCCCCGATACAACCCTGTTGAGCATAGGCTTGTCGGGATTCTTTAAAAGGGCTGCCCTCTGGGCGTCCTTCTCTTTGTTAATAAATACGTCCGGATCAAAATCCGGCTTGCTCACCAATGCCAGAATCTCGCCGGTATCAGGGATCATGACCGCGCAGGCGGCATTTTTACCGTCCAACAATTTTTCAATAAAATCCTGCAGCTTGATATCGACCGTAAGATAAAGGTCCTTCCCACATGAGGACTCCTTCCTGCCAAGGGGCTTCACGAAGTAACCCCTGTTATTAACCTCAAGCTGTATGCCGCCTTCTTCCCCTCTCAGGTAGCTATCGTAAATTTTTTCGAGTCCTGATTTTCCGACCAAATCCTTAATCTGGTATCCGTAACCCTTAAGCCTTTCTAGTTCACCCCTACCGATCTCGCCCAGATATCCGAAAACATGAGAGCCCTCCTCATTAAATTTATATTCGCGTTTAGGAACCACATTTACCATGATGCCTGGTAAATGTGCACTCTCCCCTTCCACCACGATCGCCGTTTTCTTATCCGCATCTTCTTTGATTGCGATCGGCGCGAACGGAGCGGTAAAATTCTTCTCAACCTTCTTATAGACCTGCTGCGCAGGTATGCCAAGGATAGCGCCCAGCCTGCTAAGCGTCCTCGTAGAATCTTCAAGCTCCTGGGGAATAACGACCACATCAAAAGAGGACCTGTTAGAAACCAGCAGCGTCCCATGCCTGTCAAAGATCCTGCCTCGCTGGCCTTCGATGGGGATAAGCCTTACCCTGTTATTCCTGGAAAGATCCGCGTATCTGGCATACCTAAAAACCTGCGTGTAAAACAGGCCGGCGGACAGGATCAGGAACATGGCAGAAAGTACAACGGAGATAAACTTGATCCTCATACCGTTAGACCTCCAGATCCAGTTATCTTACCTACAACATATATATCCAATAAATTGTATGCTTTCATAAATTCATGATATCTCTGAAGAGGTCTAACGGGACTCATACCTTCAGCTCCCTTAGAAATAAAAACAAAAACGCGGAAACAACAAGATTATATATCGCGGCAGGCATAAACAGCCTGAAAAATGAGGCGGGTATATTTATAAAATAGATAGCGGCCAGCGAACATAAGACAAGGAAAAGGAATGCTGTCAGGCTCTCTTTGTAAAACCACTGGCCTATGTAGCCGGTAACCAGGCCTATTAGCAGATAAGTAATCAGGCTTGCAGGAACTGGCCCGACTCCGATAAGGCCGTTGAACAGACCGAAAAAAAGCCCCAGCGCCAACCCGGTGCGCAGCCCATATCTAAGGCTGAAAAATACGAGCGTTATGACCTGAAGATTGAATGCATGGGGGCCAATTCTGGCGAAACTGACAGCGGTAAACTGAAGGATTGAAACCAAAATTGCGATCAAAAATATCGGGAGCATAAAATTATTCCACGCACAGCACTTCTTCAATCTTGAACAGGTTTGAGGCGGGTCGTATGACGGCGCTGGCATAAAGCGATTTGGAGTCCTTAACAACCTTGACTATCTCGCCCAGTAAATAACCCTTGATTGACAGATTGCCCAGTTCGCTTGCGATCACGAGGTCGCCTGGCTGCGCCTGCGTCTCGTATGAAAGATACAGCATTTTGCATAAACCCGCGCCTATACCTACCATGACCCCCTGTTCCCTTGTGCGTTGAATAGTCACGGCCATTTTTGAATTCGGATTATCTATCAATATGACCTTGGCAGTGTCATTGCCGGCATCATATACGCGGCCTATCAGGCCGTCAGGTTTGATAACAGACATGTCCGGCAGGATGCCGTTTCTTCTCCCTTTATCGATTATTACAAATGTATTCCAGCTGGATTGGTCCCTGGCTATAACTTCCGCAGCGATTACCTTTGAAGCAAACCTGTTTCTGAGGGCTAGTATGGCGCGCAGCCTTTCATTTTCCGAAAGAAGCTCTTTTGCCTGAACCGCTGTCTTTGTAACGGCGGCCAGCCTCGCCTC
>CAYQVM010000020.1:7643-12794 GCA_964421145.1 uncultured Planctomycetia bacterium | reverse complement strand
TACTTTCGATTACTTTCAATTCGGGGGTGGGGGGTTTGGCGGTGGCGGATTCGGTGGCGGCGGAGGATTTGGCGGCGGCGGTGGAGGCGGAGGCGGCGCCGGCGGAGGGTTTTGAAGAAGGGGGTAAATATATGAAGAAGCTGTTAGTTGGATTGGGGGTTGTGGCTGCGGCGATATTGGTTGTTGTCGCAGCTGTGGTTTCTGTATATAACGGTATCGTCTCAAAACATGAGAATATCACGGCCAAGTGGGCGCAGGTTGAAAATCAGCTGCAGAGGCGCAGTGACCTTATACCCAATCTGGTTGAAACGGTTAAGGGGTATGCCTCCCACGAGAAAAGCCTGCTCGAGGACGTGACTAGGGCGCGCTCTCAATGGGCGAGGGCAGCCACCATTGATGATAAAATCAAAGCTGCCAATCAGATAGACGCCGCGCTGGGACGGCTTTTACTGGTGGTTGAGAACTATCCTAATCTGAAAGCGGACCAGACCTTTTTAAGGCTGATGGACGAGTTGGCCGGCACCGAGAACAGGATAGCGGTTGAAAGGATGCGTTACAATGAGGCGGTCCTAGAATTCAATGTCGCGGTCAGGATGTTTCCCGGCAATGTTGTAGCCGGCATGTTCGGATATAAGCCCGCGACGGAATATTTTAAGGCAGAGGCGGGCGCGAGAGAAGTCCCGAAAGTGAATTTCGGCCTTGAAAAAGCTGAAAAACAAGAGGGAAGCCTTTAACATGAACCCAGCCCCTCCTATGGAGGGCGTTGGGTATAAAGCAGGAGGGGCTGGGTGAAATATATTGTATTAGTTCCGGACGGGATGGCAGACAGGCCGCTTAAGGAGCTGGATGACAGGACACCGCTTGAGTCGGCCAGGAAGCCAAATATGGATTTTCTTGTCAAGAACGGCCAGATAGGCAGGGCGGCGATGGTGCCGAGCGGCATGGAGCCCGCAAGCGATGTCGCGAACCTGTCTATTTTGGGCTACGACACGAGGAAATATTACAGAGGCAGGGGCCCGCTTGAAGCGGTGAACATGGGTATTACGCTTGGCGAATTTGACGTTGCCTTCCGTTGCAACCTGATAACCGCTTCAGGTGATGTGATGGCCGATTACAGCGCGGGCCATATTTCCTCAAAGGAGGCAGGGGTGCTGATTAAATATATAGACAAGCGCCTCGGCAAGAAGGACACTGTTAAATTCTATCCCGGCGTCAGCTACCGGCATTTAATGGTCCTGAAACCGGACCTCAGCTATAATGTGGAAGATTTTATCAAGACCGAGTGCGTCCCGCCGCACAACATATTGGGCCAGAAGATTTCAAAGAACCTGCCGAAAGGCAAAGCGGCGGATTTTTTGATTAAACTGATGAACGATAGCCGGCCGCTTCTGGAAAAAAACGAGGTAAATAAGGTGCGCATTGACCTCAAGGAGAACCCGGCCAACATGATCTGGCTGTGGGGCCAGGGCAAGAAAGCCGCGCTGCCGAGTTTTAAGGAAAAATTCGGCGTGGCAGGTTCCATAATATCGGCGGTGGACCTGGTCAAGGGTATAGGAAAGACAATAGGGCTGGACGCTATAAAGGTGCCGGGCGCCACCGCCTATTATGATACGGACTACAGGGCAAAGGCCCAGTACGCTATTAATTCATTGAAGAGCAAGGATTTTGTTTTCATTCATGTTGAGGCGCCCGATGAGGCGGGGCACAACGGCGACATACGCGAAAAAATACTGGCGATAGAAAATTTTGACAGCCAGATCATAGGGGCGATCCTGAAGAATTTTAAAGATGATAAGAATGTCAGGATCATGCTGCTCCCAGATCACGCGACGCCTATATCGCTCAGGACGCATTCAGATGAGCCAATCCCCTTCGCGATTTACGGGAAGGATATAGCGCCGGACAGATTTGAAGCGTATTCCGAAAGGATTTCATACGAAAGCGGCCTTGTATTTAACCAGGGCTGGGAGTTGATGAATTATTTTATTAATCTGGAAAGGAAATAAAAGAGCTTATATGAGAAACATATTGGTTCAGAAATACGGCGGCACAAGCGTCGCAGATGCGGACAGGATAAAAAATGTGGCTGAAAAAGTGGTGGCTACCAAAAAAAATGGCCACGACGTTGTGGTGGTCGTGTCCGCGCTGGGCGATACGACGGATGAGTTGATATCGCTGGCCGCCAAGATTACGGACCAGCCCTCTGAAAGAGAGTTGGACATGTTGATTTCGACGGGTGAACAGGTCTCCTGCGCCCTTCTGGCAATGGCGATACACAAACTGGGCCTGGATGCAATCTCTTTTACAGGCGCGCAGGTCGGCATAACAACCGACAATTCTTTCACCAAGGCCCGCATCATAGACATTAACGCAAAGCGCATAAATGAGGAGCTGGAAAAGGGCAGGGTTGTTATCGTGGCCGGGTTCCAGGGGGCCAGCTTAAATCAGGACATAACCACTTTAGGCAGGGGCGGCTCAAATCTTACAGCTGTGGCGCTCGCGAAGGTCCTGAATGCCAAGATGTGCGAGATGTATACGGATGTAGAGGGCATTTTTACCGCTGACCCGAGGATAGTAAAGGACGCGAAGAAGATAGACCAACTTAGCTACGAGGAGATATTTGAGCTGGCGTCTTTGGGCGCGCAGGTGCTGCAGCCAAGGTCGATAGAATTCGCTATGAAGTTTGGAGTCCCTATTCATGTAAGGTCAAGTTTTTCAGATAAAAATGGCACGATAATCTCTAAGGAGGTAAAGGCGATGGAAGACATAGTGGTTTCAGGTGTGGCGATAAACAAGGATGAAGCGAAAGTTACGATATGCGATGTGCCGGACAAACCGGGCATAGCGGCAAAGATTTTTAAAGACCTCGCGGGGGAAAATATTAACGTTGACATGATAGTCCAGAACGTTTCGCGCACAGGCGCCACCGACCTTTCCTTCACGGTGCCGGGCGCGGACCTCAACAAGACCATAAAGGTCTCCAAGGAGATATCAAGAAAGGTCGGCGCCGGTGAAGTGACCTTCGACAAGGAAATCGCTAAGGTCTCTGTTGTAGGGATAGGTATGCGCAGCCACTCGGGCGTTGCCGCAAATATGTTTGAGGCGCTCGCCGAGAAGGGCATTAATATAGAGATGATTTCAACCAGCGAGATAAAGATATCCTGCGTTGTGAAAAAAGAAAGCGGCGAGACAGCGGTCAGGGCGATACATGAAAAATTTAAATTAGGGAAGAAATAAGAAAGGACCAGATATGAAGGTGGAATTATACGATACTACCTTAAGGGACGGCGCGCAGACAGAGGGGATCTCTTTTTCTGTCACGGATAAGCTGAGAATCGCCGAAAAACTGGATGAGCTCGGCATGCAATATATAGAGGGCGGCTGGCCGGGCGCAAACCCGAAGGATATGGAGTTTTTTAAGAAGATAAAAAAGTCCAGGCTGAAGAATTCCACAGTAGTGGCTTTCGGCAGCACAAGACATCCGAAATCCAGCGCTGCCAAAGACGCGGTACTTAGAAATCTTCTCGCCGCCGAGACGAAGATTATTACCATATTCGGCAAGAGCTGGGACCTGCATGTGCGGGAGGTCTTCAAGGTGCCGCTTGAGGAAAATCTGAAACTAATTTCCGACTCGGTAGCGCATCTTAAGTCAAAGGGTAGAGAGGTTTTTTATGACGCGGAGCACTTCTTTGATGGATATAAGGACAATCCTGAGTATGCCAAGAAAACCATTCTGGCCGCCAGGGATGCGGGCGCCAGCATCGTAATTTTATGCGATACGAACGGAGGAGCCATTACTTCCGAGATATTTAAGATTGTGGAAGATGTTAAAGAAACGCTCGGCATTCCTGTCGGCATACATGTTCACAACGACGGGGAAATGGCGGTAGCCAATTCTATCGCCGCTGTGCAGGCGGGCGCCGCACAGGTGCAGGGCACAATCAACGGCATAGGCGAACGTTGCGGCAACGCCAACCTGATCTCGGTCATCGCGAACCTGGCGCTCAAGCTGGATGTGGACTGCATTTCTAAATTGAGCCTGAAGGAATTGACAGAGGTTTCGCGTTACGTAGCCGAGGTCTGCAATATGAAGCAGCTTGATGCACAGCCTTTTGTCGGGCACTCGGCATTCGCGCACAAGGCCGGGGTGCATATCAACGCCATATTGAAAAATCCTAAAACCTATGAGCATATTGAGCCGCACCTGGTCGGAAACAGACGCAGGGTGCTCATTTCGGACCAGACGGGCAAAAGCGGACTTATCCAGAAGGCCGAAGACTTTGAGCTTGACCTGGACAAGGACGCGCCCAAGACAAAGCAGCTGCTTAAATTGCTGCAGGATCTGGAACATAAGGGGTATCACTTTGAGGCAGCCGAGGCGTCGCTTGAGCTCCTGATGAAAAGGGCGCTTAAGAAATTTAAGGACTTCTTTAAGCTTGAGGATTTCAGGGTTATCGTCGAGAAGACAGGCAAGAAGGTCAAGTCAGAGGTGATTATAAAGCTTAAAGTCGGCAAGAACCTTCAGCACACGGCCGCCCTGGGCGACGGACCGATAAACGCGCTGGACAACGCCCTAAGAAAAGCGCTTAAGGATTTTTACCCAGGCCTTTCAGAAATGCATCTCGCGGATTTCAAGGTCAGGGTGCTGGATGAAAAGGCAGGCACGGCTGCAAAGGTGCGCGTCCTTATTCAGTCGCAGGATAAAGAGGATTCATGGTGGACCATGGGTGTCTCCGAAAACATCATCGAGGCCTCCTGGCAGGCGCTGATGGATGGTGTGGAGTACAAGTTGTTAAAAGATAGCAAAAAATAAATGTAGGGGTTTGATTTATGCAAGATATCCCCACGACATATAATCCCAAATTAACGGAAGAAAAGTGGTATAGTTTTTGGGAGGATAATAAACTTTTTCATGCCAAGCCGAATCCCGATAAAAAACCATACTGTATAGTTATCCCGCCGCCGAATATTACCGGTATACTGCACATGGGCCATGCCCTGAATAACACCATTCAGGATATTCTGATCCGGTACAAGAAGATGCACGGATTAGAAGCGCTGTGGTTGCCAGGCACCGACCATGCCGGCATCGCGACACAAAACGTGGTTGAGAAAGAACTGGCAAGGGCAAGGGCAACGGCAACGGCAACG
>CAYQVM010000020.1:502-7633 GCA_964421145.1 uncultured Planctomycetia bacterium | reverse complement strand
AAGAACTGGCTAAGGAAAGCAAAAAAAGGCAGGATGTCAGCCGCGAGAAATTCTTAGAGCTTGTCTGGCAGTGGAAAGAAGAATACGGCTCAACTATTATCAAACAGTTAAAGAAACTGGGGTCTTCCTGCGACTGGGAACGGCTCAGGTTTACAATGGATGAGGAATATTCAAAGTCGGTCCTTGAGGTTTTTGTACTGCTTTACGAGAAAGGCCTGATTTACCGCGGCAATTACATTATTAACTGGTGCCCGCGCTGCCAGACCGCGCTTTCGGATGAGGAGGCGCCGCATCATGAACTGGAAGGGAACTTGTATCATATTAAATATCCGCTGAAAGGGGTAAAAGGCCATATTATAGTCGCTACTACCCGTCCGGAAACGATGCTGGGCGATACCGCCGTTGCGGTTAATCCTAAAGATAAGCGCTATAAAAAATTAATCGGGGAAACCTTAATCCTGCCATTGGTCAACCGCGAAATAAAAATCATCGCTGATGATATAGTAGATATGAAATTCGGGACAGGCGCCGTAAAAGTAACTCCCGCGCATGATCCCAACGACTACGCACTGGGCAAGAAACATAATCTTGAATTTGTAAACATAATTAATCCCGACGGCGTTTTGAACGCGAATGCAGGCGAATATCAGGGTATGGACCGATTTGAGGCAAGGCAGGTGATCCTCGAGGACCTCAAAGAGGCCAAGCTGATTGAAAAGATTGAGCCCCACAGATTGTCTGCCGGCCATTGCTACCGCTGCCATACGATAATTGAGCCGTATCTGTCAAAACAGTGGTTTGTAAAGATGAAGCCGCTGGCAAAGCCCGCGATTGAGGCGGTAAAAAAGGGAAAGATCAAATTTTATCCCGAGCGATGGACCAAGGTCTATCTAAACTGGATGGAGAATATCCAGGATTGGTGTATCTCTCGCCAAATTTGGTGGGGGCACAGGCTGCCAGTTTATTATTGCAAAAAATGCGATGGCGTTACGGTTTCGCGGATTAAGCCGGAAAATTGTTCAAAATGCAAGTCAGGCGATATTTATCAGGACGAGGACGTGCTGGATACATGGTTCTCGTCGTGGCTGTGGCCGTTCGCGACATTCAGAGACAAGGCCGATTTGAAATATTTTTATCCCACCTCGGCGCTAATTACGGCGCAGGAGATAATATTTTTCTGGGTGGCGCGCATGATTATGGCCGGTCTTGAATTTCAGAAGGCAGTGCCATTTAAGGATGTGTATATCCATGGAACAGTCCGGGACGATACGGGCAAGAAGATGTCAAAGTCACTCGGCAATATTATTGACCCGCTTGAGATTATAGACGAGTTTGGAGCGGATGCACTCAGGTTCAGCATAATATCGATAACCGCCGTCGGCCAAGACGTATTTTTGTCCAAGCAGAAATTTGAGCTGGGCAGAAATTTCGCCAACAAGATATGGAACGCCTCGCGGTTTATCATTACCAACCTGAAGCCCGAGAATGTTAAAGTGGATCTATGCGTTTCATATACCTCGCCCGATATGAATCTGGCTGATAAATGGATCTTAAGCTGTTTTTACCAGATGCTTCAAAACGTAGAGAAGACCGTGGATAATTACCGTTTCAATGAGGCGGCAGGGTTTATCTATGAGTTTTTCTGGCACGAATTCTGCGACTGGTATATTGAATTTTCAAAACCGTATATTAACGAGCCGCATACACAGATTGTGCTCTATAAGGTTCTTGAGAAATCATTAAGGGTCATGCATCCGTTTACGCCGTTTATTACCGAGGAGATCTGGAATAATTTGAGAGAAGGAAGGGGACAGTTCCCATTGGGAACTGTCCCCTCAAGTATCATGACAGAAAAATGGCCGCATGTGCAGGAACAGATGATTAACAAGAAAATTGATGCGCAGATGCAGTTATTGATGGACGTGATTATCGCGATCCGCAACATCAGGGCCAGCTGGAACATAAATCCCTCGGTTAAAGTAAACGCGGTCATAAAGGCGAAAAAGAAAGACAGCCAGATGCTCATGGACGCGCAGGTGTACATTAAGAATCTGGCACGGATCGAAACCATCACAATAGAAGAAGCCGCGAAGAAACCGCCTAAATCGGCCGCTGGTGTAGTCGGTGATATAGAAATATATATCCCGCTTGAAGGCATTATTGACTTAAAAGGCGAAAAAGAGCGGCTACTTAAAAAGATAGACGAGCTTTCAGACGTAATTAAAAGAATAGAATCAAAGCTCAAGAACAAGGATTTTACCTCAAGGGCGCCTGCGGGGATTGTGGAAAAAGAAAAAGCGCGAAAGATAGAACTCGCCGATACCCTGAAACGCCTGAAAGATAACTTAAAAGACCTGGAATAAGTTCATGGATAAAGATAATTTACGGATTATAAAATTGGCTCTTAAGGAAGATATTGGTAAAGGGGATATCACCACAAACGCATTATTCCCTAAGCCGATGAAAGTTACGGCAAAAATCATTGCTAGGGAGAGCGGGGTTATTTGCGGGCTTTGCGCCGTCTCGGACGTATTTAAAATGTTAGACAGAAGAATTCAGGTTATAAGAAAGGCGGACGGCGGAAGCAAGATTAAAAAAGGCCAGGTTGTGTGTATTATAAAAGGTGACGCAAGAAAGATTCTGGCCGGTGAGAGAACAGCGTTAAATTTTCTGGGAAGATTAAGCGGTATTGCCACATTGACTAATAAATATGTAGAAAAGGTAAAGCCTTATAAAGTCAAAATTCTGGATACTCGAAAAACTGCACCCGGCCTGCGCGAGCTTGAGAAATATGCGGTAAAATGCGGAGGCGGGACAAATCACAGGGCGGGGCTTTATGATCAGATTTTAATTAAAGACAACCATTTAAAGGTATTGAGTATTGCCTGCCTGCCGGCAAGGCAGGGGTATAGGGTATTGAGTATAAAAAACATGATTAAGCAATTAAGAAAAAAGACAAATAAAAAAATCGAAATAGAGGTGGAGAATTTAAGGGAGTTCAAAAAAGCGCTTGACGCGGGGCCAAATATCATTATGCTTGATAATATAGGCATCTCGGACATCAAAAAAGCGGTTGCTTTTCGAAATACCCTATACCCTATACCCTATACCCCACGCCCTGAATTGGAGGTTTCCGGTGGTGTTTCACTCGATAATGTGCGTAGCATCGCGGCAACAGGCGTGGACATGATATCCGTAGGCGCGCTTACCCATTCGGCCCCGTCAATCGATTTTTCGTTGGAGATCGTATGGAGCCCCTCTAACCTAAAGGCCAGAGCTCCCTCCCCGAAGGGGATTAAATGAAACGAAAAATTCTGATACTCTTTACAGCCGCGATATTTCTAACGCCTCTTTTAATAGTTCCACTTACCATAGACTACTACAACCCGCCAAAAGAACTCCTGGTCCAGCTGGTTAGTGTCATATGCCTGGCCCTGTGGTTTGTTCAGGGCATAATAAAGGGGCGCCTTGAGATTTCACCGAACCGGCTTCATCCTTTCCTGATTGCATTTTGCGCGGTATCCGTTCTTTCATTGATATGGACGCCCAGCCGATATCTGGGCATGCGGGACCTTGCCCAGCTGTTGGCCTATATGGGGATGTTTTTTATATGCGCCAATATCGCGCAGTCACAGCGGGAGGCCGTTTCAATAGCGGCTGCCGCCTTTGGGGCGGGCCTGATCGCTGCTTTATACGCCATTTCTCAGTATTTTGGTTTTGACTTTATAAATTATCCGGGCGTTAAATTCGCAGACTGGAGATTCAAACTCTATTCAACATTCGGCAACCCGGACTTTTTGGCAAATTATCTTGTCATGGTTTTTCCTGTAGGTATCGGATTGTTTCTGTCTTTAAATAACTTTTTTAAGAAACTGGCTTTCCTTTTTGCCCTGGCAGTCGTCTATTATGCCTTGCTGATAACCTTCTCTATAGGCGCGTTTATCGGATTGGCAGCGGCAGTTATATTTGCCGCTCTGCTTATTGTGTTTGAATGGGTCCGGTTTAAAAATTTTGTTTCCAAAAAGGGCCTGATCCCTTCTTTGACAGTGCTTGTCTTAGTCCTGGGCCTGGTCAGCGCCTATCTGCCGGCTGTTATGATGCGGGCAAGCTTTTCGCAGGCATGGAGATCCGGCATGGACAACCGGATGACGGCCTACAGGGCCGCCTATAGAATGATGAAGGATCACCCCGTGCGCGGAGTCGGAATAGGCAATTTTAAGCTCAAGTTTCCCGAATACAGAGCAAGATATATGCGGATCAAGCAGGAGTGCTTTGACTCTGCGCTGCTGGACAAAGAGCGGCATTTAAATGTTCATAATGATTTTGCGCAAATTTGGGTCGAGACAGGTATTTTCGGGGCTATAATATTCGGCCTTGTCCTGCTGTTGCTGTTTAAGGATGGTATTTCGCTTTATCTGGATTGCTTTGAATATAAGAAGAAGCTGTTTTTAGGGAGCCTCCTCTGTGGCCTCGTCGCATATCTATCCCATGCCGCTGTCAGTTTTCCGATGCACGTAGTCCCTAACGCGCTCACATTCTGGGTTTTCGTGGGTCTCTTATTCAGCCAGGCGGTCAAGCAGAATGCCTCTATTTTTATTTTAAATCTGAGCAGCGCCCAAAAAAGCTTTTTTAGGATCGGCACGATAACGCTTGGCATTCTGCTGTGCGTGTGGCCGATCATGAATTATATATCAGGGGTGTTTTTAAAGAGGATGGTGGACCTGGACAAGCAGGGCCTGATAGATAAAGCGCTGACAGAGGCGCAGACAGCGCTATTTTTTGATCCGAATTCAAACGCCATTATTTATGTCGGAAATTACGCGTTCCTTGCGAAAGATTATGATAAGGCGGCTGGCGCCTACCTGAAGGCGCTAATTAAGAATGATTACACAAATTATCACGTTGCCCTTGCCGAGACATATTATAAGGACGGCATGCGCAGGGAATGCCTGGCCGAATACCGCAAGACGCTCCTGCTGAATCCGTGCTCCTGGGAGATCCGTTACCGGCTGGCAGAACTTTACGCTGAGATGGAAATGGACAGCGAGGCGCAGGCGGAATGCGAATACCTGCTTGTGAATTTTCCGGCAAGCGAAGACGCTCAAAAGAGGTTAAGGCCTATCCTGCGCAAGATTACCGGGAGGCAATTTTTGACTACTTATGGCGCAGTTCAGATTAACAAGTGAGTTTAAACCATGCGGGGACCAGCCAAAGGCGATAAAACTCCTGACAGACAGATTAAAACGAGGGGAGCGCTATTCAACGCTGCTTGGCGTCACGGGTTCGGGCAAGACCTTCGCGGCAGCCAACGTGATTACCAACATCGGCAAACCCGCCCTTGTAATCTCCCACAATAAAACGCTTGCCGCCCAGCTTTATTCTGAATTCAAGATGTTTTTTCCCGAGAATGCGGTTGAGTATTTTGTCAGTTATTATGATTATTATCAGCCCGAGGCCTACATACCGCAGACAGACACCTATATTGAGAAGGACTCTTCCATAAATGACGACCTGGACAGGCTGCGGCTGTCTTCAACCAGCTCTTTAATGGCGAGGGATGACGCGGTAATAGTCGCTAGCGTCTCCTGTATATACAACCTGGGCTCGCCTGAGGAATACTCCGAATTTCTGCTGTTTCTTGAGCCGGGGCAGGAAATCAGGCGCGAAGAAATCATGCGCCGTCTCGTGGATATCCAGTATCAGCGAAACGACATAGATTTTCAAAGGGGCAAGTTCCGAGTAAGGGGTGACGTTATAGAGATTTTCACGGCCTATAAAAAAGAGGCGTTAAGAGTGGAGCTGGCCGGCGGCGCGATAGAAAAACTGTCTGTCATTGACCCTTTAACAGGCAAGACCGTTGGGCAGATCAATAAGGCCGCCATATATCCTGCCAAGCATTTTGTGATGGGCAAGGAGCGCGTTGACCATGCCCTGGTTACCATAGAGGAAGAACTGAACGTGCGCGTCGCGGAGCTCAAAAATCAAAACAAGATACTCGAGGCGCAGAGACTGCTTCAGCGAACGCGTTTTGACATGGAGATGCTTAAAGAGATAGGCTACTGCCACGGGGTTGAAAATTATTCCAGGCATCTCTCAGGCAGGCCGCCGGGCTCAAGGCCTTCCTGCCTCATAGATTATTTTCTTCACCCCGTTAGACACTGTTACTCTCCTATGGATGCAAATGGGGTGTCTAACGGGGCAAGGGATTTTGTTGTTATAATAGATGAGTCACATGTTACATTGCCGCAGATAAGGGGCATGTATGAGGGCGATCGCGCCCGGAAAGAGGTCCTGGTGGAGCATGGTTTCAGGCTGCCGTCCTGCCTGGACAACAGGCCGCTTAGATTTGATGAATTTGAGTTATTGATAAAGCAAGCCGTC
Source organism: uncultured Planctomycetia bacterium (assembly GCA_964421145.1). GTDB lineage: Bacteria > Omnitrophota > Gorgyraeia > JABMQH01 > JABMQH01 > CAYQVM01. Next base: position 1,252 of record CAYQVM010000020.1, on the reverse strand, counting down.
TTTGTGTCGGCCACCCCGGGCCCGTACGAGCTTCAGAAGTCGGGTGAGGTTATCGAGCAGATCATCAGGCCGACAGGGCTTGTGGATCCTGAAATAATTGTTAAGCCCATTTCAGGGCAGATAGATGACCTGATTGAGCAAATCCGGCAGAGGGCGGAGAGGAAAGAAAGGGTTCTGGTGACAACGCTGACCAAAAAAATGGCAGAGGACCTCTCGGAATATCTGAATAAAATGGGCCTGAATGTCAAATATCTGCATTCCGAGATAAAGACGATCGAGCGCGTGGAGATATTGCGCGACCTGAGGCTGCGGAAATTTGATGCCCTAGTCGGGATTAATTTATTAAGGGAAGGCCTGGACCTGCCGGAGGTTTCGCTGGTCGCCATACTGGACGCGGACAAGGAAGGGTTCCTGAGGAGCCAGACCTCGCTTATACAGGTGGCAGGCAGAGCGGCCAGGAATATAAACGGCCAGGTCATAATGTACGCGGATATCATGACAAACTCAATGAAAAAGGCGATTGCGGAATCGAATAGAAGAAGAAAAATTCAACTTGAGTATAACAGAAAAAATGATATCACCCCCAAATCCATAGAGAAAGCGATTGTAGAAGGGATAGAGGCTGCAAAGTCGGCTGAAGAGATAGTTGTAGACGCCGCGGGTGAAACCCCGGAAGAACACGAATTAAATTTAGTACTATCGGAATTGGAATACGAGATGGAACTGGCTGCTAGAAATTTACAGTTTGAA
>CAYQVM010000020.1:0-492 GCA_964421145.1 uncultured Planctomycetia bacterium | reverse complement strand
AAAAGATTACCAAAAGGCCGATTTAATCTCCGAATTGGAATACGAAATGGAGCTTGCGGCGAGAAACTTACAGTTTGAAAAAGCGGCGGAGTTCAGAGACAAAATCCTGGAGCTTAAGAAAGAATGGACGAAAAAATTTTAGCCTTAATGCGGGACAGGGCCGATCATGTCTCAGGCGAAGAGATAAGCAAGGCGCTTAGTATCTCAAGGGCGGCTATCTGGAAACACATTGAGAAATTAAGAGAGCAGGGATATAATATTACAGCCACCCCTCATCTCGGATACAGATTGGTTTCATGCCCGGACAGACTGATCCCGGAAGAAATTTCCTGGAAATTGAAGACCAAAGTTTTCGGAAAGAAAATATATTCATACAAAAAAACCGATTCCACGAACACGATAGCGTATAAACTGGCCGAGGACGGCGAAAAAGAAGGGGCAGTTGTTTTTGCCCAGGAGCAGTCAAAGGGCAGGGGCAGGTTTCACAGGCGC
>CAYQVM010000019.1:0-12852 GCA_964421145.1 uncultured Planctomycetia bacterium | reverse complement strand
CCAAGAAAAAGGAATTGCGAGCGAATAGAAAATTTAGCCCCGACAAAATGCGAAATAAAAGGCGTAAAGAATTTTCTCTGAGCGAGCAATCCTTTTTCTTGGCTAAGGGATTGCTTCGTCGCCCCGCCTTCGGCGGGGCTCCTCGCAATGACGTCTAATGCAACTATCGTCGCCCTTCCAAGATTACCCTGTTTAAGATAATTTATCAGCTGCAGCGCCGAGCTTTTATTCTCAACAACGATACACTCGAGCAGCTCGCCCAGGCTCACCTCAACGGCCGCTTCATAACCCCTCCTTACATTGATCAATTCGGCAATGGCCCCGCACACGCCGGGGATGTTCAGCCTGTTTTCCTGCCTGGCGATTAATACCGCCTTGGTGCCGGTGCCGAATCCCTCATAGCGTTTCACCATATCATTCAGGACGGATAATTTGGATTCCAACTTCAGCTGTTCCCCCTTAAGGGCCTCTATCTCTTTTTGGAGTCCGGCTAAAAGGCCTTCCTTATTGTTTAATTCGTCCTCCAAGCTAACTTGGGCATTCTTATCGGCGTCAATTTTTCTCTGCAAATCAGCGGCCTCTTTATCCACTACGCTGAACGCCTCCTGTATGGCGGTCAGCTCCTTATTTACATCCTGTTCTTCAATCCTTAATCTGCGTTCACGCGCCTGCAGGTTCGACAGGTCACTCGTTATTTTTGCCAGGTCATTCCTGGTCTTTGAATGCACGGATAATATATCTACAATCTTTACTTTTCCGGCCCTGATATTCTGATCGTTCTGCCTGTAATCATCCTCAAGCTTCTTCAGCCGCGCCTTACTGGAGCCGAGCTGCGATTCTTTTTCCGACCTGCTCTGCGTAACGCACCGGGCGTCGTTTGTCAGAAAAGCTAGTTTCTCTTCCAGTTCCGCTATGGTCTTCTTCGCGAAGGCCTGTTCGTTTAACAGTGACTGCCTTAAGCCCTCTAGCTCCTTATGGCGCTCATGATTTAAGGCCATTTTGTCCTTTGACCTTTCAATGTTTGAGTTCAGGTTTATCTCCTGATACTGCGCCTCGGATAATTTGGAATCTATCTCGGTTTCCTTCAGCCTGAGCTCTCCCACCCGGGAACTGAGGGCCGATACCTCTTTTAAAAAGGCCGACTCATTCATCTTTATGCCTGAAAGGCCGCCTGATGCGGCCTCTTTATCGGCTGCCAGCTTCCTGTATTCTAATAAGGCGGCCTTTGTGTCAAGCGTCTTTAATCTTTCAAATTCCTCCCGGTAGCGTTCCGCCTTGCGCGCCTGGCGCTCTATGGAATTAATCTGGCGTTTTACTTCCTCTATTATATCAGTCACTCTGAGTATATTGCCTTCGGTGTACTCCAGCTTCCGGACCGCCTCCCTCTTTTTGGACTTATATTTGATGATGCCGCTCGCCTCTTCAAAGATGTAGCGCCTGTCCTCGGGCTTTGAGGAGATAATCATATCTATTTTGCCCTGCTCAATGATGGAATAGGCGTTCGTGCCCACGCCCGTGCCCATGAAGAGCTCAAGTATGTCTTTGAGCCTTACATTATTTTTATTCAATAAGTATTCGCTGTCGCCGGAACGAAAGAGGCGCCGCGTAATAACCACTTCATCGTATTCTATGGGAAGGAACTTTGATTCGTTTGACAAAACAAGGGAAACCTCCGCGAATCCTACTGGATCCTTGGTGTCCGTGCCGTTAAATATCACGTCCTCCATGTTCGCGCCGCGCAGGTCCTTTGCCGACTGCTCGCCGAGGACCCATTTCAGGGCATCGACACAATTTGATTTTCCACAACCATTCGGGCCGACAATGGCGGTAATGCCCGGCTCAAAGTCGATCTTGGTCCTCCCTGCGAAGGATTTAAATCCATACAGCTCTAGAGATTTAAAATGCATCTCTATTTCTCCTTTCGGCTTTCGTCATTTTTTACAGGTCTCTTTAAACTTCTTTGCCAGAAGCGGGGCGACCTGAAAAAGATCGCCCACAATCCCGTATGTCGCCACATTGAATATCGGCGCGTCCGGGTCCTTATTTATGGCAATGATTATCTCCGAGGACTGCATCCCTATCAGGTGCTGGATCTGCCCGCTTATGCCGCAGGCGATATAGATCTTCGGGCAGACCGTCTTTCCCGTCTGGCCGACCTGATGCGAATACGGTATCCAGTCCGCGTCCACCGCCGCCCTTGAGGCGCCCACCGCGCCGCCGAGCGCCACCGCAAGCTCCCTTACAACCGAAAAATTTTCAGGGCAGCCGAGCCCCCTGCCGCCCGAGACAATGATATCCGCCTCGCACAGGTTCACGGTTTGCTCTATCTCATCTACCATATTTATGAGCCTCGTCCTTGAGGCGTAAAATTTCTTATCGTATTTTTTCGGTATAATCTTGCCTTTTCTGTTTTTGTCAAAGGCGGCCTCCTTCATCACTTTATGCCGCACCGTCGCCATCTGCGGCCTGTAATTGGGTGTAATAATCGTAGCCATGATGTTGCCGCCAAAGGCGGGTCTGGTCTGCAATAAATTCCTATCCTTCTCGTCTATGTCAAGCCCTGTGCAGTCGGCGGTCAGCCCCGCATACACCTTAACCGCCACCCTTGATACGAGGCTGCGACCCAGGGTGGTCGCCCCGCATAAAAGGATCTCGGGCTTGTGCTCATTTACCAGCTCAACCAGAACATTGGTATAGGGCTCATCCAGATAATTCTCAAGGCCGGGGTCATCGACAACAAAGACCTCATCGGCGCCTCTGCCGATTATCTCCTGGGCCTTTTCGGTAATATTGGTGCCTAATAAAACGCCGCACAACTTCACTTTGAGCTTGTCTGCCAGCTTTCTGCCTTCGCCCAATAACTCCCACGATATACTCCGGATTTTCCCTTTTCTCTGCTCGCAGAAAACCCACACATTTTTATATGCGCTCAAATCTTTTTTAGCGGTTGTCTCCTTTTTCAGCTCAATGGCCTTAAGTTTGCAGGCGTCAACGCAGGCCCCGCACAGGTTGCATTTCGTAAGATCTATAACCGCTTTTTTGTCCGTGATAGTTATAGCGGCAAACGGGCAGGCCTTTATGCATAGCTTGCAGCCCGTGCATTTATCCAGTATAACCTTAATACTCTCCATTAAACCCTCCCTGGTAGATCATTTTTTAAAAGCTCTACCAGCTTGTCCACGGCTTCCTGCGGTTCTCCGGTCAATTTAATTCCGCCCTTCCTGGGCGGCGGATTAAATATCCTGACTACCTTTGTGGGCGAGCCCTCAAGCCCTATCTGTTTCGGGTCGCAGTCCATGTCCTTGGCGCCCCATTTGATAATCTGCGCCGATTTGGCCTTCATCTTCCCTTTTAATGAAGGGAGCCTGGGTGTATTAATCTCTTTAACCACGGTCAACAGGCACGGCATGGATGTCTCAACTACCTCGAAACCCTCCTCAACAAGCCTTTCAACCCGGGCCCTGTTATCCTTTACCCCGTTAGAGACTTTTGTGCTATTATCTAAATTAGAGGTGTCTCTAACGGGGTTTATCTCCTCTATCTTTTTTACATAGGTAACCTGAGGTATGTCCAGGTGAGTCGCGATGCCGGGCCCGACCTGCGCCGTGTCCCCGTCAGAGGCCTGCTTGCCGCAAATGATCACATCGAATGAGCCGATCTTTTTTATCGCCTGCGAGAGCGTGTAGCTTGTGGCCCACGTATCGCTTCCGGCAAATGCCCTGTCCGAAATCAGTATCGCCTCGTCGCATCCGAGGGAAATCGCCTCTCTCAATGCCGCATCGGCCTGCGGCGGCCCCATGCTTATTACGGTGACCTTGCCGCCAAATTTTTCTTTCAGCCGCGCCGCCTCTTCTATGGCGTAGGTGTCAAAGGGATTGATAATACTCTCAACGCCCTCGCGGATAAGCGTATTCGTCTTGGGGTCAATCTTCACATCCGCCGTATTCGGCACCTGCTTAATGCATACGATTACGTTCATGTTTGCTTGAGCGACTCCCGTATCAATGCCTGCGCGATGACGCCGCGCTGGATCTGGTTCGTGCCTTCGTAAATCTGCGTTATCTTGGCGTCGCGCATGAACTTTTCAATCGGATAATCCCTCATGTAGCCGTACCCGCCGAATACCTGTATGGCGTCAGTGGTGACCTTCATCGCCACGTCGCTGGCGAAAAGTTTCGACATGGCCGATACCTTGGCTATGTCCTTGGAGCCGGAGTCAACCATGCGGCATGTTGAATAGACAAGCGCCCTGGCCGCTTCAACCTGTGTGGCCATATCGGCCAGCATGAACTGTATCCCTTGAAAGCTTGAGATGGGCTGGTTAAACTGCCTTCTTTTTCTCGAATAGTCAACTGCCAGGTCAAGCGCGCCCTGCGCGATGCCGACCGCCTGCGCCGCGACTCCCGGACGGGACTTATCAAATGTCTTCATGGCGACTATAAAACCCATGCCTTCTTTACCCAGAAGGTTCGCCTTGGGCACCTTGCAGTCAGTAAATATAAGCTCCCTTGTGGCCGAGGCCCTTATGCCGAGCTTCTTTTCCTTTTTTCCGAAACCAAAACCCTTCATGCCCTTATCCAGAATAAAGGCGCTGGCGCCCCTGGCCCCTTTTGACTTGTCCGTCATGGCAATCACTGTGTAAACCTCGGCCTCTCCGCCGTTGGTGATCCATTGCTTTGTGCCGTTTAAGATATAATGGTCGCCTTCCTTTTTCGCAGTCGTCTTTATCGAACCGGCGTCGCTGCCCGCTTCGGGTTCTGTTATCGCGAAAGCGGCCAGCTTCTTACCCTTTGCGATATCCGGCAGATATTTCTGCTTCTGCTCCTCTGTGCCGAACAATATTATAGGAAAGGTTCCTAGGGCCGTCGCCGCCAGACAAAGCGAGATTCCGCCGCACGCCTTGGAAAGCTCTTCCACGCAAATCGCAAGTTCCAGCACACCGCCGCCCGTGCCGCCGTATTTTTCCTCAATATATACGCCGAAGAGGTCCGAATCGGCCAATTGCTTCACGATCGGCCACGGAAATTCCTCCTTCTCGTCGTATTCGGCCGCCACAGGAGCTATTTTTTCCTTCGCGACCTGCCTTGCCAGATCCCTTATCATGATCTGCTGCTCATTCAGCAAATAATCCATTTTCTTCTCCTTTGATTTTCCCTAATTTTTCTACTTTGAAAATCATCCCGAGCTTCCTTTGCCCTACTACTCTGAAGCGAGGGGCTATTCATATATTATAACTATCTTAAATATCTCTTCTTTCTTCTTTATATATGACGGCAATGACGGAAACGGCGCGGCCGCCTGCACGCTCTTTACTGCCGCCTCCTTTAACGCATTATCTACCGGTTTCATCAATACGGGCGCGCCGCTCAGGCTGCCGTCCTGCGCGATGCGAAACGAAAGCTGCACCTCGCCTCTGATAGATTGGGCGGGATAATTCTCCTTTACCTTATCCATAATCAATTTACGCACGTTGTTGTAATATTCGTCAATGCTGACGTCTTTTTTTGGAGGTTCCGGCGCGGCGCTTTCCGACAGCTCAAACTCCATTTTACGCGCTGCATCCTTTATTTCCTTCTGCGTAAGCTGTGTCTCCAATTTATCGGTAAGGCCCAAATATTTTTCAACTTCGGGAGCCGTTGCGTCCCCTGTTATTATATGCGGCGTAAGGAATATTACAAGCTCCTTTTTTTCCGGGTTGTCAGCGCTGCCCCTTGTCCTGTTTTTAAAAGCGCTCCCTACCAGAGGAATGTCGCCTAAGCCGGGTACCTGATTCACCTCTTCCTCTTCTCTGTTTTCTATCAGGCCGGCGATTACAAGCGTCGAGCCGTCCTTTACCATGACAGTGGTTTCCGCCTGGGAAGTATTTACTACCGGGACCTTGTCCGCGTTCGCGCCATACGTATAGGGGGTTCCCTGAGAGCTTACCTCCGGCTTAATCTTCATCGTGATAAATCCGGCCCTGTTTATGGTCGGCGTCACATATAACTTTGTTCCAAGATCCAGAAAGGTGATCTGATAAGAGGTTGTAGCGGCGCCTGTGGCGGGGGTGGTTGTCTGGCTCGTTGCATACGGTTGGTTTGTCCCTACAAGGATCTTCGCCTCTTCGTTATTGACCGTGACAATACGCGGGCTCGCCAAAAGATTTGTCTTGCCGTATTTCTGTAGAAATTTTATCATCGCCTCGGCATTGTATTTTGTGTCTAAGCCGCCTATGTGTACCGCGCCTCCGGCTGTAGTAGATGTAGGACTGGTAGGTATGAGGCTCGATGATATAACATTAAAATTCATGCCTAATTGCGTCCTGAGCCCCGCAAAAATAGCATCCCAGTTAATGCCCGCTTTATATTCGTCATTCAGCGTGATCTGCAGGATCTTTGAGTCAATAAGGACCTGTTTCGTCTTTTCATCAAATTCCTCCACTGCCGTCTCTATCGCCTTCATGTTGCTTTCAATATCGGTGACTATCAACTTATTTGTCCGCTCATCAATCTGCAGCGTGCCGATACCCTTGGTAAGAAGAGGCTCCAGTTTTGCCTTCATGGTCTCGGCCTTTGAATAATTCAGGGCAAATACCTTTGTCTTTGTCGGCACGTCTATTACCTTAACCAGTTCTTCCATCTGCTTTATTATCTGCGGCGCGTCCATTATCACCATCGTGTTTGAAATCTCATCAACTACAATCTTGCCGACCCTGGACTTTATCTGGTTAAGGGCCTTGCTAACCTCCGCAGCCTTGGCGTATTTCAACCTGACAATTTTCAATTTCTTCGCGTCCTGGAAGAGCTCTCCGTAAATCGCCTCGTATTCCCTGTCCGTCATTACATTGATGATATCGCCCTTCATGTCATAGGCCAGTTCGTTTGACACAAGGATGATCTGGAGGGCGTCCATTACGTCCACATCTTTTAAGAATACGGTTACCTTGCCGCGGACGTTTTTGCCCGCGACGATGTTCCTGCCGCTCCTTAAGGCTAACATCTTAAGCACATCCGCTATCTCCATGCCCTTCAGGTCCAGAGAAATCTTTGCATCCGGCTGCCCCTGGCCGGCGGGCGGCGGCGCTCCTGCCACCTCCGCCTGCTGGGCGGCGCAGAAAATAGAAACCATAGACCATAAACCATAAACTATTGCTATTATCAATTTAATCTTTTTCATGTTAAGCGCCTCCTCAAAGAATCAGCTCAAACTGTTTACCTTTATACGTAAGTATTACCTTATTTTCAAATATATCCCCTACCTCTATATCATCAAAGGTAGAGCCCTTATTTAAAAAGTAGGTCTTCTGCGTGCGCTTATCCTCAATAATGACCTGCGGCGTTGTTCCGCCGATTACCCCGAGCAAACTAAGCTGGCCTTTCACTTCTTCCAATTTAGGCCCCTGTTCGACGGGAGCTGCCTGGGCCTTTGTCTCTTCAGCTGCCACAGGCGCAAAAATATTCCTTGATCCCGCCTGGGCGGAATAATAATCAAAAGAAGGCCTTTGGTCCGCCGCAGGCGGAGGTTCCACTTTCTGCGCGGACGCTTTTTCCTGAATCTTTATTTTTTCTCCCAGGGTTTCGGTCGGGCTTTTGGGACTCCGTAGAAATACAAGGATAAAAAACATAACCAGACCTGCCAATATAATAATTAACACCAAATTTAAATTTTCCTGCTTTAATAGACCGGGGAAATCAAAAGAGAATTTTCTAGCCTGAATCGGCGCATGAACGGGAGCGGGGGTTAAAACCGGCGGTTTAGGCGCCGCCTGAACCTGGGGCTGAATTGGTGCAGGGGCCGGCGAGGGCGCGGGAAGCGCGGCAGGCGCCTCGTTAGTAATCGCCTTGGGCGCCTTTGAACGTATCAGCCTTAAAAGTCTTTCTTCGGGAGAAAGGTCCTTTGACATCAAATGGCCTCTTGCTCGATAACTTTATTTATTAGTTCCTCGTCCACAATCCTCTTGTCATACATAACCAGCGACTCCAGGGCATTGTGGCAAAGGATGGATATCTTCCTGGGATAGCCGAGCGATTTCTCATACAGCGAATTTATGGCGCCTTCCGTAAAAAGGCTGCTGCCGTTATCCAGGCCCGCCTGGCGGAGCCTGTAATCTATCATCTCTCTGGTCTCATTCTCATCCAGCGGATTTATGATATATTTTAAAACGACCCTGTCATAAAAATTCTTTATGCGCTTGATTTTCGGCAGGATCTCCATCTGGGCCAGTATCACAAGCTGAAGCAGTTTGTATTCATTAGTTTCATAATTTAACAGGGTCCGCAATATCTCCAGGAATGTGGGCGTAAGCTTCTGGCCCTCATCTATTATAAGCACGATGGTTTTATGCTCGTCTACGCCTTTCTGAAAGAGGTACTTCTCTATGGCCTCCTTGTAATCAAGGGTTGAGCGGAAGGTAGGTATGACATGGAACATCTTTGTAAGGCTGTAAAGGAACTGGAACTCCGATTTATAGCTGGGGTCAAGCATCATGTGGAATACATAATTGTCATCCTGCCCAAAGAGCTGTATGAGAATGCGGCTGAGCGTAGTCTTGCCGGTCCCTACATCGCCCAGTATGACGCTTAGGCCTCTCCTTAATCTGATAGCTATCTCGAGCCGCTGCAGGGCCGTATTATGCGCCGAGGAGCGGTAAAAAAAATCCGGATCAGGGCTGGTTGAAAAAGGCTCCCTTTTAAGATTCAGAATTTCATAGTAACTCATGACCCTGTACCCTTTTGACTCAACTGCTCCTTAATCTTCATCAGCGGCACATTGTTCTTCCTCATCTCTCTTATATGCGCCAGCTCTTTTACGGTAGAATCATCAAAGTATCTGAAATTGGTATTAGGGCTCCGCTCCACTTCCTTTATAAGGCCTAGCTTAAGATAGTACTTTATTGTATCCGTAGATACACCTGACAATTGGGACAGATCCTTTAAAAGATATACCTTTTCCATTATTGCTCCCTACTCATGGAGTCTGCTCACTACCCAGAGAGTACGTACCAAGTATATACCATAACTCTTTAATTGTCAAGTGTTACATGGGATTTTCAAAACGAGATCTTGCGGATGATGAGGGTGCCGCGGAGGGTATCGGATTGGGCGCCTTTTAAGGTCAGGACGAGGCGCTCGACCTTAAGGAGTTTCTTTGAGTCTTCCAGGTCATATATGAATTTCAGGAAGCCATTGAGCCTGGCCTCCCCTGTTACCTCAACGGTAAACTTCTTATATTCCTTAAACGACTTCGTGCCCTTGGGCTTTATGCTGGTCACATCAACGCTGCAGCCCGCGGCAGTCGCCTCTATCTCTTTCAGGATGGAGGATACCTCTTCCTCCTCCCCTGCGCCTTTCTGTATGTATTGCTTATATTTATTATATTCCTTTTCAAGATATTCTTTATTTGCAAGCAGTTTCAGGTTTTTAAGGAGCCTTGCGTTGGCCGATTCAACGTCGCCGCCGAGATCAATCCACTTTTTATACGCCGGGTCCGCGATAAATATAAAGAGCCCCAGCAACGCGACAACCGATACGGTCAGCGTAACCAATAGCCTCTCCCTCTTGCTTAATCTTGAAAATAGGGCCTTCATTTTAATATCCTGTTGAGTGTGCAGTTAATCTCATAATCCACGTATTCCTTCTCTTTTATTATCCTCTTCTGGGCATATTTTATCTCGCAATCCTTAAAATATTTTGATTTTTTAATGTCGGAGGCAAATTTAAACACGCCGCTCATGTTTGTGGAAATACCTCTTATGGCCAGCGATTTCTGAAGTTCAAAATCCAGGACCGATATGGACACCTCGGGCGGAACTATCTTAAATATTTCGCGCAGGACATCGACAGAGGAGCCGCGCATATCTAAGCTCTGTTTTACTATTGCCACCTGCTGCGAGATCTCTTTTAATCTCTTAACCTTCGGGTCTGTTTCCTTTATCTTCGCGTTCAGCAGGCTGTACTCCTGGCTCCTGTACACAAAACCCTTGGACAAAAGGCCCGCAAACGCCAGAAATACAACGCCTGTCAGAATCGCCGTCTTTATAAACCTCTTTTTCTTTTCGCGCAGGAGCCTCTGCTCTTTCAGCTCAGGAGGCAGGAAGTCCATCTTAAGTATCTGCGGGTTATACGCCAGGCCCAAGGAGCACGCAAAGGACGCATCCCTAGAAATCTCAAGGAAATCCGACAGCGTCTCTCGATAATCGCTGGACGCGGCCTTTAACGGATGGATGAATTCGGCGGGCTTGTTTGTTGTTTCGGCCCCCGCCAGGAGAGGTTTCAGGGAAGCGGCCCTTTGTTCTATGCCGGTCAGAACGATCGAGCCGATGGTTTTGGAATTGTCTTTTTCATATGAATAGAATGTTTTCCTTATTTCTTCTACCATTTCCTGTAAATCATTCTTTATAAGGAAACTGCGGCTGAAATCCAATATGCCGTCCCGCACAATTATGATGTCTATGTGCGACGTATCAATATCCACAATCGCCCTGGTCTGCCCCCTCAGCTCTTCGGCCTCTTTAGAGCCGGAGGCGGCAAAATACCAGCCATAAAGCGCTTCCGAACTAAGGATCGCCTTATCAGGCTCAAGGCCCGCCTTCTTCAGGATATTAATATACCTGTCCAGGACATTTCTGTGACCCAATATAAGGGCAATATCCGAATAGCCGTCCGGCCTCTTCTCAATAATCCTGAAGTCCCATATAAGTTCATCGGCTGGGTAAGGCAGCTGTTTGCCCGCCTGCAGGGCCGCCATGTCTTTAAGTTCTGCTTCATCTACGGCTGGCAGCCGCAAACCCCTTACCGTAAACAGATGGCGGGGTATGGAAATAATCAGCGGACCCGCTTTTTTAACACCTGACTCGTTTAAAAGGGCCTCTACGGCGCCGGCGACCTCATCGTCTGACATACCGTTGATAGGTCTTTTTGACATTTTTGTCACTGAAAATACCTGGCCCCTCTTCGCCGCCACTAACAATTTGACCCTGTCATGTGTAAATTCCAGAATCAGCATATCTATTCCTCAAACCAGCCTATAATCTCGGTCTTGTGCGGAGGGTTCTGCGCCGTCTCTCTCTTGACTATGCAGGTGATTGTCTTTTTTATGCCGGACTTGCGGCCCTCAAGCGAACCAACCGAGCAAATCTTAAAATATTGGGAGCCAAATACCACCAGGGGCTGGAGATTGGCCAATTTTGGATCCTTACCTCCGCCCTCCGCTTCTCCAAAAAAACTTTCTACCTCTAAAAAATCCTTAAAAACCATATTATCCGCCGTGTTATTAATATCTTTGTCGTTTCCGGCCCTGTACTCTACAATACTCGCCGCCGCACCTCTGTCAAGGTAAAGAGCGGCCAACACCGCCGCCAGGCTTGTCTCATCAATTGTGTTTATATTTATCTCAAATTTCTCAGGCCCATACACTGTAACGAAATTCCCCAGGCCACCTGTCTGATTCTGGCCGGAATATATCTCAGGCGCAATATCTTTTACCAGCAATAATTCCGAAATAACATCAAAGGGCGCGTTTTTGCATGTATAGCCTTTACCCGAATAATAACTGTCATCGGAGGGCGGGGCATCTTCGTTAGGCAGCCGTCCACGCCAGGCCCTTATGCTATCCGCAAGCCCGCCTGCGTTCGCTGCGTCTGACAGCAAGTTCATCAAGACCAACTTTGGCGCCCTGTTAATATTGATCCTTCTCTCCTGGTCCTCTATTAAAGTAATATCGAAATGGCCCTCGTCCACCTTCACGTTTCTGAACTTCTCATCAAATGTCTCGTCCTGCTCAAGCGAAATCCCGCATTCCCAAAGCGTGTCTGTCGCGGACTTATCATTTTCAATCTCGTTTATCGCCTGTATAATGCCGGCCTTCGCTATCTCATAGGCCTTCAAGCTGTCCATCCTGAAACCTACGAGCCGCAAATCTATAGTTGTCCTGAATCCGATGCCTATCGCCAGAAGGGACAATATCGCAAGCATCCAAAGCGTAACCAGAAGCACCGTGCCCTTATCGCCCCTTACCATTCCCTATCTTTCCCTTATTAGGGGACAGTTCTCACTGAGAACTGTCCCCACCCAGTGTCCCCTTCGCTATGAATATCGTTTTCTTTAAAATCTCGGCCTTTTTTTCTTCCGGATCCTTAAATTCCAGGATTATGCGCACGCCTACGGGGATTTTTGACTTTTGCTCTACCGCCTCTTTGCCCCATTCCTTCTGCCATTCTGGCGGCGCGTCCTTATCAGCGCCCTTATAAGCATATTCAAAGGATATATTATCCAGCCCTTCTATCAGGAGCATCTCCGGGTGCTTTTCCTCATTAAAACCTTCTTTTTGATAGGAGATCTTTTTCTTCAGCACCCCTTTACGGTCCTGAGTAGAAACAAAAAAATAATCAACCTTTATGATATCGGCCCCCTTGGCCGTTATAAATGACAGGCTTTTATCATCGCCTGTAAACTTCAGCTTGCGGGCCTCCTCAGGCGACACTGCAGGAGGCGGGGGCATAGAATAATTTATCGCGTTTCTCAATTCCCCGGCCATCTTATCAAGCGCAAGATTTACATTGTGGCTGTATTTAAAAACCTTTTCCTGTTTTCTATAGACCCTTATCCCTCCCGAAAATACGGAATACAGGCAAATCGCGATCACGGCGAATATGGAAAGGGCTATCAATAACTCCATCAATGTGAAACCCTTGCGTCTCATATCAGCCTTCTTTGAATTTCAGGTAGGTCCAGAGGTTTATGACACGTCCTTTCCATATAGCCCGTAGATCAACCTTATTTATCTTTTTCGTATCGCCAATCGGATTAACCGAAAGATTATATCCATAACCGCCTTCGTCTTCAAAAACCCCCAAATCACTTTCTTCCTTAATAC
>CAYQVM010000018.1:6021-13762 GCA_964421145.1 uncultured Planctomycetia bacterium | reverse complement strand
AAAAAACCCTGATCCGCAAGTGGAACAGGGTTTTTGCATTAGTCTTCGGTAACCCTGCCGCCATATTCCTCTTACGGAACTATAGGCCGTGGCTTTCCGCCCCCACCTTTCGATGGGTTAGGCTTTATCGAACTACTTTAAACCAATTTGTCAATTATCAGTATAAACTACCTTTCTCAACTTTCACTACAAGTATAGCATACAAATGTCAATTTGTCAAGAGTGACATTGTACCCCGCCCCTTTTTGAATTCTTTTTTATAACTTTTTTAATTATTAAAGCTTGAATAATTAAAAGGGGCGGGGTTAAAAAAGTTTTAAGTGGCTTAGGATATCGTCGGAGGGAACAACCACCCTATTTCCTGTCTCGCGCTCTTTTATTTCCACTTTCCTGTCTTTGATGTGGCGGTCGCTTACAATAACCTGGTAGGGAAACCCTATTAGGTCTGCGTCTTTGAACTTTATCCCGGCCCTTTCATCCCTGTCATCCAGAATGGCCTCTACCTGTCCCTTCTGAAGCAAACCATAGATTTCTTCAGCAAACCCCATTATGGCCTTATCTGCCGAATTTACGGGGATAACTACGGCCTGGAAAGGGGCAATGGATACAGGCCAGATTATCCCATCCTTATCGTTATTTTGCTCTATTGCGGAAGCGGCAATCCTGTTTACCCCTATGCCGTAGCAGCCCATAATCATAGGGTTTTCTTTGCCCTTTTCATCCAGATAGGTGGCGCCAAGGGCCTTTGAATACTTTGTGCCGAGTTTAAAGGTGTGGCCTACCTCTATGGCTAACTTGACCTGAATGGGCTTACCGCACTTGGGGCAATTGTCCTTTTCGGTTATATACCTTAAATCGGCCCATTCCTCAATCTTAAAATCCCCGCCTGACCGGCGGGCAGGCCTGTCTATATTGACATTTATTAAATGGTAATCCTTTTTATTCGCGCCTGTGACAAAATTTGCCAATCCCAAAACGGCATGGTCCGCTATCACCCTTACCCCTTTTAGTCCCACGGGCCCGCTAAAACCCAACGGAGCACCTGTCACGGCCTGTATTGTCTTCTCATCGGCAAGTTCCAATAGCTCGCATTTAAGATATCTTTTTAGCTTTGCTTCGTTCGCTTCATGATCCCCTCTTATCAGCACCGCTACCGTCTTGCCATCAGCTTTGTAGATAAGGGTTTTTACCATATTCTCCGGCGCAACTTTTAATAACGCGCTCACTTTTTCAATAGTTGTTACGCCCGGCGTATGCACTTCTTTTATAGGCCCTAATTTTTCTTTCTGTTCTCTGTCCTCTGTCCTCTGTCCTCTGTCTTTTACCGCTGCCGCCTCCCGGCTCGCGGCATAACCGCATGAGGCGCACACCACTATAATATCCTCCCCGATCTCGGAGGGCACCATAAACTCATGCGATATATCCCCGCCCATAAAACCGGGATCCGCCTCAACGGGTATATAATTCAACCCGCATCGCGAAAATATATTGCAATAGGCCTCATACATCTTTTTATAACTCTTGTCCAGACTCTCCGGATTCATATCAAAACTATACGCGTCCTTCATTATAAATTCCTTAGACCTTAAGATCCCAAAGCGCGGCCTTGGCTCGTCTCTGAACTTGGTCTGTATCTGATACAATATCAAGGGGAGCTGCTTATAGGACCTTACTTCGTTTGCGACAAGATAAGTTACCACCTCTTCATGCGTGGGCCCAAGCACACATTCTTTTTTATGCCTGTCTATAAATTTTATCAGGACCTCGCCCAGCAGATCATAGCGGCCTGTCTGTTTCCATAATTCGGGAGGCTGTATGGCGGGCAAAAGGACTTCCTGCGTGCCCTTCTTGTTCATCTCCTCCCTTATGATCCCGGTAATTTTTTCAAGGACGCGCACGCCCAGCGGAAGATATGAATAGGCGCCGGCGGTGAGCTTGCGTATAAATCCGCCGCGAACCATCAGGATATGGCTCGCCGCCTCGGCGTCCTGAGGGGTTTCCTTAAGAGTTGGGATTAATGATTGAGTCCATCTCATCTAATAATACCTTAACAAAATCCGATTCCTTGATTTTTCTTACAATCTTGCCTTTTTTAAACAATATGCCGCAATGCTTTCCGGCGGCGATGCCAATGTCGGCTTCTTTCGCCTCTCCGGGACCGTTGACAACGCAGCCCATGATCGCCACCTTAATCTGTTTAGCTGATAGCTGAGAGCTGATAGCTGAAAGCTTATCCTCTAATTTTTCAACTACCTTAACCAAATCCACTTCGCAGCGGCCGCAGGTCGGGCAGGATATTATGTCAATCCCGCCCTTCCTAAGATTCAGGGATGTTAGTATTTCCTTAGCCACCCGCACTTCTTCACAAGGATCACCTGTCAAAGAAACCCTGATCGTATCGCCGATACCGCCGGCTAAAAGCGTGCCGATCCCGACGCTGGATTTTACGATCCCGCGCTCAGATGGCCCTGCTGCCGTAACACCCAGATGAAACGGATAATCGCACAATTCGGCCATTTCCCTGTAGGCATCTATCGTTGTTAAAACATCTGATGCCTTTAACGAAACTATTATATCACGAAAATCCATCTGCTCAAAAAGCTTTATGTAATCAAGGGCGATCTTTACCATTGACCTGCCAGCCGTAGACCCCGAATTTAAACCGATCCTTATCGGAATTCTTTTTTTCTTTGCCAATTTCAGCACCTGCGCGATATCTTCTTTCTTTTTAATATTCCCCGGATTCAATCTAATCTTATCCGCACCTGCGTTTATCGCCTCTATCGCGAGCTTATACTGAAAGTGTATATCAGCAACCAGAGGACAATTTATTTTTTTCTTTATCGCCTTAATCGCCCTTGCCGCCTCGGTATCCAGAACAGCTATCCTGACAATCTCGCAGCCAGCCGCCTCCAGGCTTTTTATCTGTTTTACCGTCGCGTCGACGTCCCTTGTGTCCGTTTTAGTCATGGACTGTACGGATATGGGCGCGCCGCCTCCGATCTTCACGTCCCCGACACTGATCTGCCTAGTTTTTCTTCTCTGTATCATTTTTTCAAAATAAACTTAAGAATATCAGCGTAAAACACAAATAACATCAGCGCGATCAATAACGTCATGCCGACCTGCGACGCCATATCCTGCGCTTTTGCGTTCAGCGGCCTGCCCCTTATTTTTTCTATAAACAAAAACAATATATGGCCGCCGTCCAGGACGGGCATAGGTAGCAGATTAAATATCGCCAGCGAAACGCTCAGGACCGCCATCATCTGCAGAAGATACACCATGCCCAGCTGCGCCGCCTTGCTGGTGATGATAAATATGCCTATTGGCCCCGTAACCGATTCCTTCATCGACATCTTGCCTGTTATTATAAATAAAAATGATTTATACGTAATCTCTGTAAGTTTATAGACCTGCTGGCCCGCTTTCAGGAACGAGCCCAAAAAATTGTATTTTACCCTAACGACCTCGTCTGAAGGCGCGATCCCGATCAGGGATATACTGCGTTTTTTGCCGAATATATCCTTCATCTCTTTCCTGACAGGGGTAACTTTTACGTTAAGGACTTTCTTACCTGCCCTGGTTTCTCTTTCGACTACTAAATTCAAGTCCCCTTCTTTCTTGGCGTGGATAATATCGGTCAAGTCCTCCCAATATTTTGTGGGACAGGCGTCGACGGACAGGATGCGGTCTCCTTTTTCAAGGCCCGCTGTCTTGGCGGGATATTTGTCCAGTAAATCTCCGATTTTGTTTGTCGCGGCAGGTGCGCCGATCATAAATATCAACCAGAACAACAAAAAACCGAGGACATAATTGAGCAAAGGCCCGCAAAATATGATTTTAAACCTCTGCCAGACGGTCTTGGAAAGAAATTCACAGCTCTCGCCTTTGGCCGAGGAGGGCTCATCGCCCGCCATCTTTACATAGCCGCCCAGCGGGACCAGAGAGATTAGATATTCGGTATCGCCTTTTTTTATTCCGAACAATTTCGGGCCGAATCCGAACGAAAACTTCTCAATCTTTACCTTCGCCCTTTTGGCGGCTGTAAAATGCCCGAATTCATGAATGATTACAAGTATACTGAGAACGAATAAAAACGAAATTATTGAAAGCAAATTCTTCTAGCCTCCTCCCTCGACCATGCATCGGCCTCTAAAATATCTTCCAGCCCGGAAACGGCCTTTCCCCGGTGCCGGGAAAGCACCTTCTCGATTATTCTCGGTATATCGGTGAAGGCGCACCTATTTTCCAGATAATTCAATACCGTTTCTTCGTTCGCGGCATTCAACACCGCCGGGAAGGTCCTGCCGGCCTCTGCCGCTTCGTAAGCCATCTTAAGGCACGGAAACTTCTTGGTGTCGGGCCTTGAGAATGTAAGCTTATTGGCGTCCCTGAAATCAAGGTACAATTGAAACTTCTGCGGATACCTTGCGGGGTACCCCAGGGCATACTGTATGGGCAGCCTCATGTCAGGCGTTGAAAGCTGCGCCAGGATTGAGCCGTCTATAAACTCCACCATGGAATGCACAATCGCCTGCGGGTGTATCAGCACCTCTATTTGTTTTAGCTCAACCGAAAAAAGCCACTTCGCCTCAATCACCTCAAGCCCCTTGTTCATAAGGGTGGCTGAATCAACCGAAATCTTCTTTCCCATTTTCCACTTGGGATGATTTATTACCTCTTTCGGCTTAAGGCTGTCGAATTTGCTCCTGGATAGTTTCCGCAGCGGGCCGCCTGTGCCGGTTAAGTAAATTTTCCTGAGCTCTTTTGAGGGTTTCCCGTTAAGGCACTGGAATATCGCGCTGTGCTCGCTGTCAACCGGTATTATCTTTACATTCCTCTTTCTGGCCTCTTTTGTGACAATCTCTCCTCCGCTGACCAGCGCCTCTTTGCTTGCGAGGGCTATCTGTTTTTTCGCCTCTATCGCCTTCATAAGCGGGACGAGGGAGATGCTTCCTACTATTGCCATTAAAACCAGGTCCACATCCGCACGCGTGGCTATTTCTATAAGGCCGTCCATCCCATAGGCGATCTTGGTGCCTTTGGCTGTTTGACAAAGATTTTTGCCGCCGGACATCAGGCAGGCGATTTTCGGCTTAAATTTTTTTATCTGTTCCTGCAGAAGCTTGGCGTTGGAGTTCGCGGACAGGCCCACAACCCTGAATTTATCCGGCAGGGCGGATATAACATTCAACGCGTTTACGCCTATCGAACCCGTTGAACCTAGTATTGCAATTCGCTTCATTTAATCTCTGTAATCACTTTTAAAATCGCCGTAATCATTTTTACAGGTACATCCTCACATAAAAATAAAATATGGGCGTGGTAAACAGCAGGCTGTCAATAACGTCCAAAACGCCTCCGAGGCCGGGCAGGTATCTCGCCGCATCCTTGATCTGGCAATCCCTTTTAATGAGCGACTCCGACAGATCCCCTATCTGAGAGAGTACGCCCAGCAATGCCCCCAGCATAATCAAATCCACGAATGAAGGATTCACAAGCAGTTTTTTTGAAAGAAAGGCGGCGGCGATACTGGCAAGAAAACCGGCAATGGTCCCCTCAACAGTTTTTTTCGGGCTGATCCGCGGTATGAGATTGTGCCTGCCGAAAAATTTGCCTATAAAATAGGCGCCCATGTCTCCCGCCTTTGTAACCAGAAGAAGGAAAGCGACCAACGCCGCACCGTTCGGCAGGTATTTTAACCTTATCAGAAAACTGAAGAACCAGCTTATATATAAAATACCTAAAAGCGTAATCGCTATACCGGCAAGCGCCTGTGAATTGTCCTTTCTTGTGAACTGAAGTACGAAAACAAAAAGGGATATAATAACTATCAGGAAAGGCTCGAGGTCCGGGACAAACCCTCCGTATTTAAGATAGATAAGTATCGGCAGCAGCACTCCCGTAAATATACCGTAGTATTGATATACAAATATCCCCTTATTCTTGACCATTTCAAAAAATTCATACAACCCGAAACCGATAAATAACGTCACGACAAAGCAAAAAAACCAGTCCGGGAATACAAAGACAGTGGCCGCAACAAATAAAATCAGCGCTATGGAAGTAACGGTCCGTTTCAATAAATTGCTCATCTAGCCTCCGTACCTTCTCTGCCTCTTCTGATATTCGGCAATCGCCTTTTCAAGATCCCTGCGCTTGAAGTCAGGCCACAACTTCTTGGTGACATATAGCTCCGAATAGGACATTTGCCATAATAAGAAATTTGAAATCCTCATTTCCCCGCTTGTGCGGATCAGGAGATCGGGGTCCGGCATGTCTTTTGTGCTGAGGCGCGCGCTGAAAATCTCTTCGTTGACATCTTCCTTTTTAAGCCTGCCCGTCTCAATATCATCGCAAATCTTTTTTGCGGCATCAACTATATCGGCCCTGCCGCCGTAGCTTAAGGCAAGCGTCAGTACCACGCCGGTGTTATTCTTCGTCAGCTCTATTGATTTTCTTAATTTTTCCTGCAGGGTCTCTGGCAGGTCGCTCATCCTGCCTATTATATTTAACCGTACATTGTTCTTAATTAAATTTTTAGTTTCCCTGCTCAGCAGCATCCCGAGAAGCCCCATCAGCCCTGAGACTTCCGTGGGCGGCCTTTTCCAGTTCTCCGTGCTGAAGGCATAAAGGGTAAGGTATTTTATCCCGATTTTGCCGCAGGCCTTAAGTATGTCCTTGACAGACTCGGCGCCTTCCCTGTGCCCCATTATCTTGGGCAGGCCCTTTTGCTTGGCCCACCTGCCGTTGCCGTCCATAATAATCGCGATATGAGTTGGGAGATTTATTTTATTCTGCATATTCTATAATAAAAACACAGATGGACACAGACAATCTGCGATTATCTGCACTTTCCATCTGTGCCTATGTATATCGATATCTACTTTACCTTTTCGTATTTTACCGGTTTTGCGCCTATTACGCCTTTGTTGCCCGTTTCTCTTGCCTTTTCGACCTTCGGCATAATAACGATTTCTACTCTCCTGTTTTTCTGCCTTCCCTCTGCGGTATCGTTGGAGACGATCGGCCTGTATTCCCCATAACCGATGGCTGACAGCATCTTCGGATTTAATTTGCCTTTTTCAACCAGGTAATGAAGGACGCTTGTCGCCCTTGTTGTTGAAAGTTCCCAGTTGGATTTCCAGCCGGAATGTTTTATCGGCTCGTTATCCGTGTGGCCCTCAACCCCTATCTCCCTGTCGCTTACCTTGTCCCTGATGACCTTGGCGACCTTATCCAGGGCGGGATAGGCCTCAGGCTTTATCTTTGCCTTACCTGAGTCAAACAGTACTTCTGCCACGAATGTTATTACAAGGCCCCTTTCGGCCATCTCAAGCATTACCTCTTTATCGTCTATCTCCTTCTTGAGCCTTTTCTCAAGCAGTTCCATGGCCTCCTGCAGTTCCTGTTTTTCCTGCTCCCTCAGCTGCTGCAGCCTATCCACTTCGGTGGAAAGTTCGCCTATCTTCGCCTTATCGGAGGGCTTGCCGGAATAAAGATTTACCGCGCATCCTGCCGTAACAAAGGCCAAAATTAATATCGCAACTAAATAACCTCTTCTAGCCATCTTACTCCTCCCCTTTTTAGCCTTATTATCCCTTATCTATCTCTATATAATACTTCTTTTACTATATCACTTTGCTCAAACTTAGTCAATTACTTCATTAAAGAATTCCTAACAACAAACGAGGCAAACACTATTGAAACCATTGACATCAATTTTATCAATATATTT
>CAYQVM010000018.1:0-6011 GCA_964421145.1 uncultured Planctomycetia bacterium | reverse complement strand
ACCTACTGTATCACCCACCACGCCCGCTTTATGCGCCGGTGAACCCTTGCCTCCGTAATTGCCTTCCTCTATATATTTCTTTGCGTTATCCCAGGATCCGCCTGAGTTGGCCATCATGACTGCCAGAACAAATCCCGAGACTGTGGCACCTGCTAATAGCCCCGCCTCGGCGCCTACACCTGCCAGCAAGCCTACCGCTATGGGAGATATGATAGCTATCAGCGACGGGGCGATCATTTCCTTTTGGGCGGCTGCCGTGGCGATTCCGACACAGCGCGCGTAATCCGGCTTAGCCTCACCCTGCATCAGGCCTTTAATCTCTTTGAACTGTCGGCGCACCTCGATGACAATCTTGCCCGCGGCCCTGCCTACGGCGCGCATCGTCAGCGAACAGAAGAAAAACGGCAGCATCCCGCCGATAAATAGTCCCACAAGAACATTCGGGTTCATAAGGCTTAAGTCCATATCCTTCTTCTGGATAATCATCACCTGGTCTCTGTACGCGGCTATAAGGGCCAGCGCTGTCAGCGCCGCGGATCCTATGGCAAACCCTTTTCCCGTGGCCGCCGTCGTATTTCCAAGGGCATCCAGGGCATCCGTCTTTTTACGCACATCGGGATCCAGGTTGGACATCTGGGCGTTTCCGCCGGCGTTGTCCGCAACCGGGCCGTAGGCGTCTGTCGCCAGGGTTATGCCCAGCGTGGAAAGCATCCCGACCGCCGAGATAGCAATGCCGTAAAGCCCTAAATTAAAATTATTTGCGCCGCCTGCCAGGAAGAAGCTTGCCATTATCGCGATGCACACAATAATTACGGGGAGGGCGGTTGACATCATGCCTATGGCCATGCCGCCTATGATCACTGTGGCGGGACCGGTAAGAGATTGTTCGGCTACAAATTTTGTCGGCTTAAAACTGCTGGATGTATAATACTCTGTTGAAAGGCCTATCAGAACACCTGCAACAAGCCCAGAAAAAACCGCCCAATATATCCCTATGTGCTCCCCGCCCAAAACCGCCTTTATCAAAAAATAAGAAATTACCGCAACCAGAATAGAGCTTACGAAGACGCCTTTTCTTAAGGCGGCCAGTAGGACATCCTGCCTTGCCTCTTCCCCGCTTCTTACAAAAAAGGTTCCCAATATGGATGAGATCACGCCCACTGCTGCCATGACCATCGGCACGGTAACGCCCGTAATGCCCAGTCCTGCGGCAACGCCCAGGGCAGAAGTGGCGACAATGGAACCCACGTATGATTCATAAAGATCCGCGCCCATTCCCGCTACGTCTCCGACGTTATCGCCGACGTTGTCCGCGATAACAGCGGGGTTGCGGGGGTCGTCTTCCGGGATCCCGGCCTCCACTTTCCCGACGAGGTCCGCGCCTACGTCCGCAGCCTTTGTAAAAATCCCGCCGCCCACTCTCGCAAAAAGGGCCTGCGAACTTGCGCCCATCCCGAAGCAGAGCATGGTTGAGGTAATGGCTGCGATCTTATCGGTGCCCGCCGGCAGCGCATGCCCGGAATAATACCAATTCAGAAAATAATACCATATGCTTAAATCCAAAAGTCCCAGGCCCACAACGGTCAGGCCCATTACCGCCCCGCTTGAAAACGCCACGCGGAGCCCTGCATTTAAACTCTTCATCGCCGCGGCGGCAGTGCGGCTGGAGGCCTGTGTGGCTATACTCATCCCTACAAAACCTGACAGGCCGGAGAAAAAACCGCCTGTTAAAAATGCGAACGGCACGAATATAACCAGGTACCCTTTAAACGCCATCAGTAACAAAATAAAAAAAACAGCGATAAAAAATATAGATACGCCCAGATACTGCCGTTTCAGATACGCCTTTGCGCCTATCCTTACCGCCTGGGCAATCTCTTTCATCTTTTCATTGCCCTCGTCCTTCCTAAGAATAGAAATCGCAAGATACGCCGCGAACGTAAGCGCCGTTATGGAACCCACCGGCGCCAGAAGCAACAGATCAAACATTTATCGTTCTCCTTATCACCTGTTTGCGCTCGGAGCCGATGGATATCATCGTCACCCTAGCGCCCATTAATTTCTCTATCCTATTTATATATAATTTTGCATTGCGCGGCAGGTCCTTAAACTTTTCTATGCAGGAAGTATTTTCAAGCCAGCCGTCGCATTCTTCATAGACCGGAGCGCAATTCTCAAATATATTCATATCCGTGGGGAGATCCCTGTGAAGTTTTCCTTTATATTTATACCCGACGCATATCTTAAGCCTTTCCATATCATCCAGCACGTCCAGCTTTGTGACCACCAGTTCGTCAATCCCGTTTATCATGACCGAATATTTGGCAATAACCGCATCGAACCAGCCGCATCTGCGCGGCCTGCCGGTGGTGGCGCCATACTCTCTGCCCTTTTTGCGGATTCTCTCCAACAGCTCCGGCTCAAACTGCGTCGGAAAAGGCCCTTCGCCGACCCGCGTCGTGTAGGCCTTGACTACGCCGATTACCTTATCGATCTTGCTTGGGCCGACGCCTGTGCCTGTGCACGCGCCGCCCGCGGTGGCATTGCTGGAGGTAACATAAGGATAGGTGCCGTGGTCTATATCAAGAAGGGTGCCCTGGGCACCCTCAAACAGCACCCGTTTCTTATTCTTTAGCGCCTCATTCAACAAAAGAGAGGTGTTCGCGCAATATTTTTTAAGCTGCTGCCCGTAATCAAGGTACTCCTTATAGATTTTATCAAAAGAAAATCCCTTAAATCCGTAGAGCGCCTTAAAAACCTTGTTTTTTTCATCCAGATTCAGTTTAAGTTTCGCTCTTAATATATCCTTGTCTAATAATTCCTGCATTCTGATGCCGCAACGGGATACCTTATCGGCGTAACAGGGTCCGATCCCTCTCTTAGTTGTTCCGATCTTGCCCTTCTTGGTAGTCTCTTTCAGCGAGTCCAGCATCTGATGGTAGGGGAATATTATGTGGGCCTCATCGCTTATAAACAGGTTGCCGTCCACCCTGATCCCTTTGGACCTCAGCATTTTTAATTCATTAAGAATCGCCTTGGGGTCTACGACAACGCCGTTACCAATGACACAAATCTTTCCTTTATGCAGAACTCCGGAAGGAATAAGATGGAATATAAAAACTTCTTCGTCGATAACAACCGTATGGCCCGCGTTGTTCCCGCCCTGGAAGCGCACAATTATATCGGCCCGCTCGGACAGGATATCAATAATCTTACCTTTACCCTCGTCCCCCCACTGTGCGCCTACTATTACAATATTACTCATTCTTGCTTTTTTCTTCTTTTGTTTCGCCTTTTTTATCCTCAAACCCCTTTTGTTCTTTCTTCTTTTCCTTTTCGGCTTCTTTTCTTTTCTTCTCCTTGATTCTTGCCTGCTGCTGTTTTACAGCCTCGGGGGCTCCTCCGCCGCCTCCACCGGTAACAACAGTCGGGGGACGTGTCGGCGGCCTGACAATAGTCGGGGGACGTGTCGGCGGCCTGACAATAGTCGGAGTCGTTGTAACGCTCGGAGGCCGTACGGGCCTGCTGACCTGAGGAACGCTGGGTGGCGGTTGCGGCGGCCGCTGAATCTGCACGGGGCGCGGTACCTGCGGGACCTGCGGAGGGGTTGCAGGGCCGCCTGTGCTTTCAGCGTCGGTAGGCGCGGCTGCTTTTGGTTTAGTAGAAGACTTATATTTCTCTGTTTTTTTAGAATCCTCTTTAGTTACCCTGCCCTTCCCTTTAAAAAACTTGCCGAATAAGCCTTCTTTAGCTTCGGCATGTGCAGTTGTCATGCAGGCAAATAAAAAAATTGCCGCTAACGCCACAGGTTTTTTCATGCTATTTTTTCTCCCTTGTTCATGGCGACATCGTGAATATCTTTTTGGCTATATCGGGATATTTCGCGACGAAACGCAACTCCTCATGGGTAAGCGGCTTCTGGGTATGCACGTTTGCGTACCTGACAAGCTCCAGGATTTTTTCCGCCTCTTTATCGTTTTTGAATTTTATCTCTAGTTTGTCATAAACGTTCCTGAAACCCTTTATACCGCTGTATTCGCCAGTGGTAATCTGCCTGCCTGTTTCTATAATTTCCGGGTCGCCTCTTCCAAGCTCCTCATAGTCATACAGTTCGTAATTCCTTCTGTCTTTTAGCGCTCCGTCGGCGTGTATGCCCGACTCGTGGGCAAACGCGTTGGCGCCTACACCCGGCTGATTTATGGGTATTGGCACGCCAAATGCGTAAGAAGCGTATTTTGCCATCCTCCAGGCGTGGTTGAGCTTCACGCGCTCATCCAGGATATATTTTCCGCTGAGGCCGTTTGCGTACTTTATCGCAAGGATTACGCTCACAAGGTCGGCGTTTCCAGCGCGCTCTCCCATCGCGTTTACCGTCGTGTTGATATAGGCGTCCTGGCCGGCGTCAATGGCCGCCTTAGCGCCCGCCACGCTGCATGCCACTACCATTCCCAGGTCATTGTGGCAGTGCAGTTCTACCGGCAAGCCCACTCTCTGCGCAAGCACTTTAATGCGGTCATAAATGGTAAACGGCGAATCGCACCCAAGCGTATCGCAGTAACGGATCCTGTCCGCGCCCGCCTGTCTTGCCGCAATTGCGAACCTTACCAGATAGTCCAGCCTGGAACGCGAGGCGTCCTCGGCATTGACGCCTATGCTTTCGGCGCCGAGCGACCTTGCCCTTTTAACCGCCTCGGTCATCTCCTTTATAACGCCCTCATGATCCAGCTTGCCTTTAAATTTATTGACTATCATCTGGTCCGATGTCGAGATAGACAGATTTAGGTGTTTTATCTTAGGAACCTTTGAAAAGGCTGTCTCTACGTCGCCCACCGTGGCCCTGATCCATCCCTCAAGCCTGATTGGCGCAAGCGCGCCTTTTAGAGCCAGCTCCAGGTTGGCATTCAGGTAATTTGTCTCATGCCTCGTTACCGGGAACCCGAATTCGGACTGGAATACGCCCATTTCATTCAGGTAGATGTTCATCATAGTTTTTTGCAGCTTGGCAAGGCATATCCTTGAGGTCTGAACCCCGTCCCTGTTTGTAACATCAATTATATAAATCCTGTTTTCTCTTTTCTTTTTCACCCAGCCCCTCCTGCTTTAACCCAACGCCCTCCCATAGGAGGGGCTGGGTTCATAGCTTCACCTGTTTCACATCGTAGATATTATCCGCTGATTTGATCTGCGCAAGGACCTCCTTTGGCACTATGCTGTCCACATTCAGGACCGACACGGCCTTTCCGCCCGGCTTGTCCCTGCCGAAACTCATGCCCGCGATATTGATCTTGTTTTTACCCATCAATGTGCCGATGGCGCCTATAATGCCCGGCACGTCCTTATTTGAAATTACAAGCATATAACCGCTTGGCACCGCTTCCACAAAAAATCCTCCGATATTCACTATCCTGGAATCTGTTTTTGTAAAAAGCATGCCGTCAACATTCAATTTAGTTTTATCCGTTTCAATCCCAACGCTTATAAGATTGGCGAAATTCTCTATCTCAACCGTTTTTGTCTCGGAAATCTTTATGCCGCGCTCCCTGGCAATCATCGGCGCGTTCACATAATTAACCGTCTCCTGCAAGATCGGGGTAAGCATGCCTTTCAGGACCGCGATCGTAAGAGACGATGTATCGTAATTCGCGACCTCTCCCACATATTTTATCTTTACCTCTTTAATGTGCCCCTCGGCCAACTGCGCTCCCAAAAGGCCCAGCTTCTCAGCCAGGGTGATATATGGTTGAAGGACCTTTAAGAGTTCACTGTCCACGCATGGCATATTTACCGCGTTCCTGATACACCTGTTCAACAGGACATCCAGCACGATTTCGGCGATATCAATAGAAACGCTGACCTGCGCCTCTTCCGTAGAGGCGCCGATGTGAGGCGTGGCTACTAAACTGCTCATCTTTGCCAGGGTAAAATCCTTTGGCGGCTCTTTTTCAAACACGTCTAATGCGCAGCCCGCGACCTTGCCCGACTCAAGGGCCCTCTGCAGGGCGGCCTCATCT
>CAYQVM010000017.1:4981-14591 GCA_964421145.1 uncultured Planctomycetia bacterium | reverse complement strand
AAACTCCAAAGAGCTTTTTTCACCCAAGGAATACGGCTTATGGAAATTCTGCGATGACGACGATATAAAGAGGGTTATTGACGGCATCCCGTCCAAGACAAAGATTTCCATCATGGTGGATGTGGATAGGGTGGACCTGGAGGACGTGAAGCCGCGCAAAGAATCACCCGTACAGATGGTAAGGGTCGCGACTTATGTAAAGGATATAGACAAGGCGATATTTTTAGTCAACTATTTTGCGGACAAGGGCTACGAGACCACGGTAAACATCATGGCCATATCCAGGGCGCTGGACAACGAGCTGAATGAGGCGCTCCATCAGCTTGAGAAGGAATGCAAGGCCCAGGTGATTTATATCGTTGACAGCTTCGGCGCGCTGTATCAGGAGTCCACAGAGTATCTGGTGAAAAAATTCAAGAGCATCCTTAAATCAAAAGAGATAGGCATGCATGCCCACAATAACCAGCAGCTTGCTTTCGGTAACACCATAGAGGCGATTATACACGACGCCAATTTTGTGGACGGCACCGTGTACGGCCTGGGCAGGGCGGCCGGGAACTGCCCGCTTGAACTCTTGATCGGTTTTTTGAAAAATCCCAAGTTTGATATCCGGCCGATACTGGATCTTATATCCAAGGAATTCATACCCCTGCGGGAAAAGCTGGAGTGGGGCTATATCATACCATATGCCATCGCGGGCATGCTTGACGAACACCCGAAGGCCGCTATGGCCCTCAGGGACAGTGACAAAAAAGAAAATTACCGCGAATTTTATGAGAGCCTAATGGGAGACGACGCGGATTAAGGGCTAAAATTTTTCTTGACATAACAGAAAGCCTGTGATATACTAACGCCACAATAAGATTCACCTTTAAATCTCGCCCAGAGAGGCGGGGAAGGCAAATGAGGCAGAAAATTTGTATTAAAAATCGGAATAAACCTATTCATCAAGCGATGAATAGGTATTTTTTTTGTGAAAGAGAGAGGAATATTATATGGGACTGATAGAAAAAGCCAAGATATTGGACAAGACGGCCATGGACAAGGCCCTGGTCAGGATTGCCCATGAGATCTTGGAGAAGAACAAGGATGTTGGAGACCTGGTAATTATCGGAATTAAAAACAGGGGTGAATACCTTGCCAGGAAGATAGCGGAGCATATAAAAAGAATAGGTGGTACCGAGATCCCTGTCGGCGCGCTGGACATTACCCTTTACAGAGATGACCTGACACAGGTGGCGGAACAGCCGGTTGTAAAAGGAACCGATATAGGATTTGACATAAACGGAAAGTGCGTGATCCTGGTAGATGATGTCCTTTTTACGGGCCGCACCATAAGGTGCGCGCTTTCGGAACTTATAGATTTCGGGAGGCCCAAAAATATACAACTCGCGGTTCTGGTGGACAGGGGGCACAAGGAGCTGCCTATAAGGGCTGATTATGTGGGCAAGAATGTGCCGACATCGCTTGACGAAGCTATAGAAGTGAAACTGGAAGAAGTGGACAAGGTTGACGAGGTGCTGATATGCCAAAAATAACCTGGACCAGAAAGGATTTACTGGGGCTTGAAGACCTATCCAAAGAAGAGATAGAGCTTATCCTGGATACAACCGAAAATTTCAAGGAGGTGTCCGAGAGAGAAGTTAAAAAAGTGCCTGCCCTGAGGGGCAAGACGGTAGTGAACCTCTTTTTTGAGCCATCGACAAGGACAAAGACCTCTTTTGAGCTTGCGGCAAAAAGGTTGAGCGCGGATGTCCTGAATATTGCCATACAAACTTCAAGCACTTCAAAAGGCGAGACCTTCAAGGATACGGCAAAGAATATAGAGGCGATGAAGATAGACATCATAATAATGAGGCACGCCGCTTCAGGGGCGCCGCATATGCTGGCGAAAAACGTGGCGGCAAGCGTAATAAACGCCGGCGATGGTTCACATGAACACCCGACGCAGGGGCTGCTCGACATATTCACCATGCAGCAAAAGAAGGGCAAAATACAGGGGCTGAAAGTCAGTATTGTGGGAGACATAACCCATTCGCGCGTCGCGCGCAGCAACATATGGGGACTGACCAAGCTGGGCGCGCAGGTGACCGTGTGCGGGCCAAGGACATTAATTCCGGAAGGCATAGAGAAGCTGGGCGTAAGGATTACGCATAATATACATGAAGCCATAAAGGACGCGGACGTGATAAACATCCTGAGGATCCAGAACGAAAGACAGCAGAAAGGGCTCTTTCCGTCCATAAGGGAATATGTGAACAGGTTCGGTATTAATAGGGATGTCCTTAAAGGGGCCAAGAAGGACCTGATAATTATGCATCCCGGCCCCATCAACCGGGGCGTTGAGTTGACGCCCGAGGTTGCCGACGGGCCTTCCTCTGTGATATTGGAACAGGTGACAAACGGGATAGCGGTGAGGATGGCGGCATTATATCTGATCGCAGGCAGGAGAGAACAATGATGAACCCCGCCCCTCCTAAGTATTCAATTTTAAGACATAGATCATACATAGTTAAGAAAATTCATATGTGGCATTGGAATATAAAAGGAGGGGCGGGGTGAAGATACTTATAAAAAACGGCCATGTAGTGGATCCGGCCAGCGGGGTTGATTCAGAGCTGGATATATTGATCGAAGACGGCAGTATAGCAGAGGTTGGAAAGAATATTAAAGCAGGCGGCGCGGAAATTATTGATGCCAAAGGCAAGATCGTGGCGCCGGGCCTCATAGACATGCACAGCCACTTGAGGGAGCCCGGCAGGGAGGACGAAGAGACCCTGTTTACCGCCTCAAAGGCGGCTGTAAAGGGCGGGTTTACTTCTGTGTGCGCGATGCCCAATACCACGCCTCCGGGCGATAATCAGGGTGTTGTGGGATTCATAATGTCCGAGGGCAAAAGAATCGGCCTGTGCAATATCTATGTTATTGGGACCATAACAAAAGGCAGGAAGGGAGAGGAGCTTTCCGAGATAGGTGAGTTAAAAACGGCAGGCGTTGTAGCGCTGTCTGATGACGGTTCCTCTGTTGACAACAGCGAGATAATGCGCCGGGCCCTGGAATACGCCGGCATGTTTAACCTGCCGATAATAGCCCATTGCGAGGATAAACTGCTTTCAAAAGACGGTGTTATGAACGAGGGTTTTATGTCAACGGTACTGGGGTTAAGGGGCATTCCCTCAATTTCCGAATCAACCAGGGTTGCGAGGGAACTTGAACTTTGCGCCATGACAAAAGGCCGGCTGCATATCGCACATGTAAGTACAAAGAGATCCGTAGAATTAATCCGAGACGCCAAAAAAAGAAAGATAAATGTTACATGCGAGACGTGCCCCCATTACTTTACGCTGACAGACGAAGAGGTAAGAAAATCAGGTTTCAATACAAACACTAAGATGAATCCGCCCCTCAGGACAAGGGAGGATTTGGAGGCGATCATAGAGGCAATTAAGGACGGCGCTATTGACTGTATAGCTACGGACCATGCCCCGCACACAGAGGATGAAAAGGATACTGATTTTGACTCGGCGCCGTTTGGGATAATAGGCCTTGAGACCGCGCTGTCGCTTGCGATAATGGAATTGGTGGATAAAAAGATTTTGGGTTGGACAGGGCTTATTGAAAAGATATCCCTAAATCCGGCTAAGATACTGGGATTAAATAAAGGGACCCTGTCAGTCGATTCGGTGGCGGATATAGTGATAATAGACCCGGCTAAGACGTGGCAGGTCAAAAAAGAGACGCTTGAGTCCAAAAGCAAAAATACGCCATTTCTGGGGAAGACGCTGAAGGGCGCAGTGGTTGCTACGATTACAGGCGGCAATATCGTATATAAGGCGCCATAGGAAAATAAGGGCATGAAGTACTTTATAGCTGACTTTCATATTCACTCTAAATATTCGCGGGCCACAAGCAAGGAGATGGATATAGAAAACCTGGCAAAGTGGGCTAAGATAAAGGGTATTGCCCTGATGGGCACGGGCGATTTTACGCATCCGGAGTGGCTTAAGGAGATAAAAGAGAAGCTGGAGCCGGTTGAGCACGGTATTTTCAGGCATAAGGACATCTACTTCATGCTTACCGCTGAGGTTTCCAACATATATTTTAAGGGCGGTAGATCAAAGAAGGTTCACAATATTATATTTGCGCCAACCTTTGAGATTATCCAGGAAATAAATAAATATATGAAGGCATTTGGCAACTTAAAGGCGGACGGAAGGCCCATCGTGGATTTGGATTGCGAAAAGATGGTAAAGGCCCTTTACGCGATAAGTCCGGATGTATTCGTTGTGCCCGGTCATATCTGGACACCGTGGTTTTCGATTTTTGGCTCCAATTCGGGATTTGACAACCCGGAGGATTGTTTCGGCCGCCAAACAGATAAGATTTTTGCCATGGAGACAGGACTATCAAGCGATCCCGCGATGAACTGGCGATGGTCCAAACTGGACAGATTCTCTCTGATATCAAACTCGGACAGCCATTCGCCTTCGAGGATCGGCAGGGAAGCGAATGTTTTCAGCGAGAAATTCACATATAAAGGCCTGATGGAAATTTTGAAAAAGAAGGACAAGAGCAAATTTTTATTTACCGTGGAATTTTTTCCCGAAGAAGGAAAATACCACTGGGACGGACACAGAAACTGCGATGTCAGGCTTTCTCCTCAGGAGGCAAAGAAGATAAACGATCGCTGCCCCGTATGCGGCAGACGCATTACCGTCGGGGTTATGCACCGCCTTAACGATCTGGCGGACAGGCCCGCCTGCCTGGCGGGCAGGCAAGAGGGTTTTAAGTTGGAGAGCGGTATACCTTTCAGGAATCTGGTGCCGCTTAATGAGATAATCGCGGGGGCAATGGGCGTGGGCAAGGACACCGCAGGCGTTGAGCGCGAGTATAATTTATTAATCCAGCGCCTGGGAAACGAGTTTGATATTTTACTTGAGGTTTCAGAGAAGGAACTAATAGCGAATTGCAGCCCCAGGGTTGCAAAAGGCATAATCAAGGTAAGAAAAGGCGAGGTTGAGACGCTGCCGGGATTCGACGGGGAATACGGCAAGGTAAAGATTTTTAAAGACGGCGACAATGAGGTTGCGGAAAAACAACTGAGCTTTTTTTAGAGAAGAAATAAGGGTATATAAGGGTTTATAAGGGATAGGATATAGAGAAGGGGAGAATATGGATAAGGGGAATAGAAAATCAGTACTGGTGCTAGAGGACGGCAGTGTTTTTGAAGGCGTTTCGATAGGCGCAGCAGGTGAAAGGATAGGCGAGCTGGTGTTAAATACCGCGGTTGTGGGTTATCAGGAGGCTATGACCGACCCCGCGAATGCCGGGAAGATCATGGTTTTTACGTACCCATTAATAGGCAATTACGGCACAGCAAAAAAGTTCTACGAGTCGAAAAAGGTCTGGACCGAAGCGGTAATCATTAAAGAAGCTAGCGGGACGTGCTCAAATTGGCAGGCGGAAGATACATTCGGCGGCTTTCTGAAGAAAGAGGGTGCCGCGGCCATTGCGGGATTAGATACCAGGACTCTTGCTGTAAAACTAAGGGATGACGGCGAGATGTTAGGTATAGTTTCAGCCAAGGATTTGAATAAGAGTAACCTGCTCAAGAAGCTCAAGGAGCACAAGAAAAAATTAGAGAAGGATTTAATAAGCAGGATTTCTGTTGACAGGCCGACTAATCTAAAGGCGCACGGCGCCGGCCCCAAGATAGCGGTTCTGGACCTCGGTATGCCGAACAGTTCTATTAAACAGCTTGAGGCCCTGGGCTGCAATATTGCCCTGCTGCCTTTCGATACGGCGGCAGACGAGATACTGCGGATAAACGCGGACGGGCTGGTAATCTCAAGCGGGCCGGAAGGGGATATTGCCGCCTCTAAGGTAGCGGCTACGGTTAAGAAACTGCTTGGTAAGGTTCCTATGCTGGGCATATCGTTGGGCCATGAAATCATAGCCCTTGCGCTCGGCGCTAAACTAAAAAAGATGAAGATGGGACATCACGGCGTAAATTATCCCGTCAGGCCAAGCGATTCGTTCAAAGGCGAAATCACCGTTCAGAACCACTCTTTTATAGTCGATGAACATTCCCTGAAAGGCGTGCGTGGCGTTGAGATAACCCTGCGCAATATAAACGACAACAGCATCGAAGAAATGGAAAGTAAACAATTAAAATTTATATCCACACAATATTATCCGGCAAGCCCCGGATTTAACGAAGTCAACGAAGTATTCAAAAGATTCCTGAAAATGCTGAATCAGAAAGAAAGGAAACTAGAATATGCCAAAGCGTAAAGATATTCACAAAATATTGATGATAGGCTCGGGGCCGATAGTGATAGGGCAGGCCTGCGAGTTTGATTATTCCGGGTCACAGGCGTGTAAGGCCCTTCGAGAAGAGGGGTATTTTACCATATTGGTAAACTCCAATCCTGCTACGATAATGACCGACCCCGGCATGGCGGATGTGACATACATAGAGCCACTGACGGTAGAGGCGGTGACGGAAATAATTAAAAAAGAAAGGCCCGATGCGATCCTGCCGACTCTGGGAGGCCAGACAGGGCTTAACCTGGCGTTTTTCCTGATGAAAGAAGGGATACTTAAGAAGTACGGGGTTGAGTCCATAGGCGCAGATGTGGATGCCATCTCCAGGGCGGAGGACAGGGAGTTATTTAAAAAGGCCATGCAGGAGATAGGCATAGATGTGCCGAAGAGCGGTATCGCTACCACCGTTGAAGAGGGCATGAAAATAGGCATGGGCATAGGTTTTCCTCTGATATTAAGGCCGGCATACTGTCTCGGGGGGAGCGGCGGCGCAACCGCCTATAATAAAGAGGAACTGGAGGCTTCCCTGGCGAAGGCAATTGAGATGAGCCCGGTCCATCAGGTGCTTGTAGAGCAGTCTGTGCTGGGATGGAAAGAGATAGAGTTTGAGGTGATGAGGGATTGTGTTGACAATGTTATCATGATAACCTCGATGGAAAACGTGGACCCGATGGGCGTTCATACAGGCGACAGCATTGTAGTAGCGCCCTCCCAGAGCTTAACCGCGGAAGAATACATGTGGTTCGTGAACTACTCAAAGAAGATAATAAGGAAAATAGGCATAACCGGAGGCGGCGCGAACATCCAGTTTGCCCAGAATCCGGATAACGGCCACATAGTTATTATTGAAGTTAATCCGCGTCTTTCAAGAAGTTCCGCGCTTGCTTCAAAGGCCACGGGTTTCCCGATCGCGAGGGTAGCGACTAAATTGGCAGTCGGGCTGACGCTGCCCGAGGTAGTCAACCAGGTTACAGGGACAACAAAGGCGTTTTTTGAGCCGACGGTAGATTACTGCGTATTCAAGATATGCAGGTTTACATTTGAGAAATTCCCCGCGGCGCAGAGGGTGCTGAATACCTCCATGAAGGCGGTAGGCGAGGCGATGTCAATAGGCAGAAATTTCAAAGAGGCGTTTCAAAAGGGCATAAGGTCCACCGAGACGGGCAGATTCGGGTTCGGCGCGGACGGCAAGGACAAAATAAAGGATGAAGCGCTTAAGGCGCCTTCACAGGACCTGGTTGGCTTAATAAAAGAAAAAATCAGGGTGCCGAACGATGAGCGGCTGTTTTACATAAGATACGGCCTCAAGATAGGTTTAAGCATCGATGAGATATATGAACTTTCGCATATAGATAAATGGTTTATATACGAGATGAAGCAGATATTGGAGACAGAAGGGGAGATAAAGAAATACGCGGTACATGACGCGCAGCGCGCGGTGCGGATTCCCATTAAGCTGCTGACAAAGGCAAAGCAGCACGGTTTCTCCGATGTCCAACTGGCAAATCTGTTAAATTCGACCGAAAAAGATGTAAGGACATACAGAAAAAAACACAATGTAAAAACGGTTTATAAATTGGTGGACACCTGCGGGGGGGAATTCAAGGCCCAAAGGCCCTACTACTACTCCACCTATGAAACAAAGAACGAAAGCGCGCCTTCCGATAAGAAAAAGGTTATGATTCTCGGAGGCGGGCCCAACAGGATCGGCCAGGGGATAGAATTTGATTATTGCTGCTGTCACGCCTCTTATGCACTGAGGGAGGAAGGTGTAGAGAGCATAATGGTAAACTGCAACCCGGAGACTGTGTCCACCGACTACGATACGTCGGATAAACTGTATTTTGAACCCCTAACCCTGGAGGATGTGCTTAACATTGTTGACCTGGAAAAACCACTGGGCGTGATTGTACAATTTGGCGGACAGACGCCGCTTAATATATCGACCGCTCTCCATAAAGCGGGTGTTAAGATATTGGGGACAAGCCCGGACTCCATAGATATCGCGGAGGACAGAAAAAGGTTCCAGCAGATGCTTAAGAAATTAAAGCTCATCCAGCCGAACAACGGTACCGCGGTTTCGTTCAAAGAGGCGAAGGTTGTCGCAAAAAAAATAGGTTATCCGGTTGTCGTGAGGCCGTCTTATGTGCTTGGAGGCAGGGCGATGGAGATTGTTTATGACGAACAGGCGCTCATGGATTATATGGAAAAGGCAGTTGAAGCCTCGCCCGACCGACCCATTCTGATAGACAAGTTTTTAGAGCATGCCATCGAGGTGGATGTGGACGCAATAGCCGACGGCAAAAGATGTGTCATAGGTGGAATTTTTGAACATATAGAAGAAGCCGGAATACATTCAGGCGACAGCGCCATGGTCCTGCCGCCGCATACCCTGAGCAAGGATATAATAGAGGTAATCAGGAAGAATACATACGCGATGGCAAAGGAGCTGAATGTACAAGGCCTGATGAACGTCCAGTATGCCGTAAAGAACAACGTGGTTTACGTGCTCGAGGTTAATCCCAGGGCCTCAAGGACGGTGCCTTTTGTCAGCAAGGTAATAGGGGTCCCGCTGGCGAATCTTGCGACGAAGATAATGCTCGGGCAGACGCTGGATAAGCTGGGCTTTACCAAGGAAAAGGAAGTGGATTTCGTAGCGGTAAAAGAGTCGGTATTCCCGTTCATAAGGTTCCCGGGCGTAGACGCCATACTTGGCCCTGAAATGAAATCCACCGGAGAGGTGATGGGGGTAGACAAGACCTTTGGTATGGCATACGCAAAGAGCCAGATAGCGGCGGGCCAGAAATTGCCGAAGAAGGGCAATGTATTCATCAGCGTCAAAAATCAGGACAAGAGAGATGTGGTCTTTGTGGCCAAAAAACTGGCTGATCTTGGTTTTAAGATAATGGCCACTCCGGGAACAGCGGCGGCGCTTAAGAGCAATGATATAGATGTAAAGGTCCTGCCTAAAATTCAGGATGGAAGGCCTAACATTATAGACCTGATGAAAGACCAGAAAGTGGACCTGATAATAAATACCCCATCGGGCAAGGCAACAAGAGAAGATGAGGTAAAGATCAGGTCAAGCGCCATACTCTACAATGTTCCGCTGGTAACTACGATTTCAGGCGCGCAGGCAACCGTCAACGGCATAGAGAACCTTATTAAGAAACCGAAGATGTCGGTGATGTCGTTGCAGGAGTACCATAAAAGAGTGTAAAGTTTAAAGTGAAAAGTGTAAAGTTAAAATGAGACAATACGAAGTAAAAATTTTAGCCAATAA
>CAYQVM010000017.1:0-4971 GCA_964421145.1 uncultured Planctomycetia bacterium | reverse complement strand
CTAATATGTATCTTACAGGTATTCATGTATCATACTATATAATTAATACATTTATGGGACAATATGAAGTAAAAATTTTAGCCAATAAAAGGATCAGCGGTAAATATTTCAAGTTGTCGTTTACCTCGTCGTTAATCGCCAAACAGGCAAAACCGGGACAATTTTTAGAAGTGAAAGTTAACGAGGGCCCAGAACCGTTTTTGCGAAAGCCACTTAGTATTCACAGCGTTAAGGGTAAGACAATAGAGATCCTCTATGAAATAGTAGGTGAAGGGACAGAGGTTTTGAGTAAGAAGAAATCCGGTGAACCCTTAGATATAATAGGGCCGTTGGGGGAAGGGTTTGACTTACGAGGGACGACGGACGAGGGACGAAGGACGAAAATCTTGGTTGCGGGAGGAATTGGAGTAGCGCCGCTCGTTTTTCTTGCGGAGCAATTAGCAGACCATAGACCACAGACCAGAGACCAGAGACCTCTTGTTTTGATCGGAGCGAGAACAAGAGAAGACATTCTATGCGAGAAGGAATTTAAAGGCTTGGGATGTGACGTGAAGGTAGCGACTGACGATGGCTCGACCGGACATAAAGGCTTTATGACGGAGCTGTTAAAAGATGTGTTACGAGGGACGAGGGACGACGGACGAGGGACGAGGGACGAAGGACGAAGGACGATATACGCTTGTGGGCCTAAGCCGATGATGAAAGAGGCGGCCCGGATTGCGGCGCGGCATAAGATTCCATGCCAGGTTCTTCTTGAGGAATACATGGCCTGCGGCGTTGGGGCATGTCTAGGTTGCGCGGTCATGACTAAGGATGGGTACAAGATGGTGTGCAAGGATGGGCCGGTGTTTAATGCCGAAGAGGTAATATGGGAGTAAATACAAGCGTAAAAATAGGAAAGATTACACTAAAGAATCCGGTGATGGCGGCGTCGGGGACGTTTGGGCCGGAGTATAGCGAGCTCGTTGATATCAAGGCCCTGGGCGCTATTGTCGCCAAGACGGTCACATTAAAGCCGAAACAGGGGAATCCACCTCCTCGCCTTGTGGAAACTGCGGCAGGCATGCTCAATTCCATAGGCCTTGAAAATCCCGGCCTTGAAAATTTTATAAAAGAAAAACTGCCGCAGCTCTTAAAGTTTAAAATACCGGTTATCACCAGTATCTCCGCGGATAGCATACTGGAGTTTAAAGAGATGGCCGCAAGGCTGGACAAAACAAATATCAGCGGGATAGAGCTTAATTTATCCTGCCCGAATATCCACAAAACAAGATTAGTCAGCCAATCAAAAGAGGATACTTATAGCGTGGTAGATAGCGTAAGAAAAGCTACGAAATTAACCTTGATAGCCAAACTGACGCCGAATGTGACCGATATTACCGAAATCGCCGAAGCGGCAGAAAAGGCAGGTGCTGATGCCATATCTCTTATAAATACGTTTCCCGCAATGGCCGTGGATATTGAGGAAAGAAAACCTTTGCTTGGGAATATAACAGGCGGCCTGAGCGGACCCGCGATAAAGCCCATTGCCCTCAAAATGGTCTGGGACGTTTTTAATAAAGTTAATATCCCAATTATAGGGATTGGTGGTATAATGTCTTATAAGGATGCGCTTGAATTTATTATCTGCGGCGCCGCGGCTGTGCAGGTGGGAACGGCGAATTTTATAAATCCGAAGGCGGCAATTGAAATAATAGATGGTATTGAAAAATATCTGAAAATCAATAAAATAGATGACATTAAAAAGTTAATAGGCGCCTTAAAAGCAAAATAGTGAATGGATAAACTAATAGTAGCCCTGGATGTCGATACGCTTGATTCCGCGAAAACAATTGTAAATACGCTTTATCCTGCCGTAAAAATCTTTAAGATCGGAAGTCAACTCTTTACGAATGCCGGCCCGTCGTCGGTAGAATATGTTGTTAATAAAGGCGCCAAGGTGTTTCTGGACCTGAAATTCCATGATATACCGAATACTGTGGCAGGCGCAGCCAGGGCGGCCGTAAAGCTAAAGGTATTCATGCTCAATGTTCACGTCCAGGGCGGATTTGATATGATGAAAAAAACAATGCAGGCCGCCAAAGAAGAAGCGCAGAACCTAAAAATACAGCGCCCTCTTGTCTTGGGCGTTACGGTGCTTACATCCATGGGCGAGAAGGACTTAAAAGACCTGGAGATAAGAAAGGGCGTAAAGTCGCAGGTGACATATTTGGCGAAGCTTGCCAAAGAAGCGGGCTTAGACGGCGTGGTCGCCTCGGCCGATGAGGTCCAGCCGATCCGATGGAGCTGCGGGGATGATTTTGTAATTGTTACTCCGGGTATAAGGCCGGAATGGGCCGAAAAGGGAGATCAAAAAAGGACGGCAACGCCAAAAGAGGCCATTGCTCTCGGCGCGAATTATATAGTGGTAGGCAGGCCGATATTAGAGGCAAAGGACCCTAAGGCGGCGGCAGAGGAAATACTGCGCGAGATTTAACATGAATGTATTAGAAATATTTGAAAAGACAAATGCGTTCTTAAAGGGGCATTTCAAGCTTTCAAGCGGGCTTCACAGCGAGGGTTACCTGCAGTGCGCCCTTGTATTACAACATCCAAAATACGCAAAAGCGCTTTGCGCAGAGCTGGCGGAAAGATTCAAAGCAGAAAAACCTACCGTTGTTGTCGCCCCGGCCATAGGTGGCATTCTTGTTTCGTATGAGGTCGCCAATACCCTGGGGTGCCGCTCGGTGTTCACAGAGCGGGAAAACGACGCTATGACATTTCGCAGAGGATTTGATATAGACGCCTCGGACAGGGTTTTGGTAGTCGAGGATGTTGTTACTACCGGCGGCTCCACGAAAGAAGTGATAGAGGTGGCTAGGCAAAAGGGAGCGAAGGTTATCGGCGTTGGCTCGCTAATAGATCGGTCTTGTAATGTGATGGATTTTGGTGTAGAATTTAAAAGTCTTCTTAAATTAGATGTGAAGACATATAAACCGGAAGAATGCCCTCTTTGTAAAGAAGGAATCCCTGTCATAAAACCGGGTTCAAGGAGAATCTGATGGGAGACGTGGCGATACTTTTACGTTTCTTAATAGGGTTTGGCATTACCCTTCTTTTTGGAACAATCGCGTTTATGCGGGAGATGGTAAACGACACCGGATTCGTGACGGGGATCGTATTATTTACGCTTACCTATGTCTTCATGGATTGGAAAGGTTATCTTATAGCCGCGGTATTTTTTATTATTACAGGCCTTGCGATAGAAGCTGAAAACAAAGACAAGGCCGCTAAAGGTAGCTTTGAGCTTCATAAGGCTAAGAGATCTATAGAGAGGGTTCTGGGCCGTTGCCTGGCCCCGGCGCTGCTTGCGACCTTATTTTTTATTACCGGCAGATTTGAGTTTCGTCTGGCCTTTGTGGCAAGTTATGCGGCTTCGGCCTTTGACACGGTTTCAACAAAATTTGGCCAACTCTTGAGCAAGGAAGCAATTCTGATTATAGGTTTTAAAAAAGTGCACCGCAGGACACCTGGCGCTATTTCCTGGCAAGGAACCGCATTCGGGGCGTTAGCGGCTGTTATAATAGGGGTTGTCGCTTTTGTTATAGGTCTTATTAAGCTCGTGGACCTGCCCGTGGTTTTAATCAGCGCCGGCATAGGGTCTTATGTTGATAGTTTTCTAAATGCCTATGCCTGTCAAAAGAGACAGATCCCAAATGAATTTATAAATTTTTTTAGCAGTATGGTGGCGGGTCTTATAGCCGCATGGGCCTGCTGGATGCTAAATATCTTATTTGGCGTTAATGCTTAAATGTCTTAAGCATGGTTAAATGATATAACGAAGAGGTGTTTTATGCCGGAAGAACTTAAAGAGTTAATAGAAAAGATAAAAGAGGAAGGGATAGTAGCTGCCGAAGAAAAAGCCAGAGAGATTGAGAATCAGGCGCGCGCAAAGGCCGATGAGATCCTCGTGAATGCAAACAAAAAGGCGCAAACCCTGATTTCCGAAGCCAAAACAAAAGCGTCCCAGGATGTGCAAAAGACAAAGGCCCTGCTTAACCAGGCAGGGAGGGACCTCCTGCTGTCTTTG
Source organism: uncultured Planctomycetia bacterium (assembly GCA_964421145.1). GTDB lineage: Bacteria > Omnitrophota > Gorgyraeia > JABMQH01 > JABMQH01 > CAYQVM01. The sequence goes on along the minus strand of CAYQVM010000017.1, from coordinate 902 downwards.
CGCAAAGAGATCAATGCCATGCTTGAGCGTTTGATTATTTTTGAAACGGATTCGGCATTATCTGCCTCCGAGTTACAGCATGTTATTGTGGAACTTGTTAAGGCGCGCGCAGGTCAATCTAGCGGAGAGATTATAATCAGTTTAAAAAAGGGCGATTTAGAGATTTTGGAGAAGAAATTTTTAAGCAAATTAAAGGAAGAAACCAGGAAGAATGTAGTATTAAAGCCCTCTTCAGAGATACGCGCCGGATTTACTATCAGTTTTGACGGCGGGAAATCCTGCTACGATTTCAGCGATAAGGCGCTTGCCGAATATATCGGACAGTATCTAAAACCTAAGTTGAACGAGATCTTAAAAAGCGCGATTGCCGATTAAGCGATATGTCAAATTATTATTATTTTGTCGCAAGCCTGCCTATGCTTCATTTTGATATGAAACCGCCGTTTTCATCTGAGATTTTTTTGGATAAATGCCGGCAACTTATCTCCGAGTCCGATTATAAAATAATTTCCGCGATTCCTGAAACAAAAGACGCTATTTTAAGTAAGATCGGCAATGATACAATAAAAAGGTGGCTTACTTTTGATACGCAGCTGCGCAATGAGCTTGTTAAGATCCGCTCGGGCCGCAGGCACACTGAGTCGTCAAAATACCTGCGCCGCGACGGCTCCGCATTGGGAGCGATACCTCATATTGCCCTGGCAGCGCGCCGCTCGCTCTCCATTTTAGAAGGTGAGCGCTTACTGGACAGGGAACGCTGGAATTTTTTAAATGAGCTTGAGCTTGGCCATTATTTTGACGTAGATTTTCTGATTGTTTACGCGTACAAATTGAAGATATTAGAGCGCTGGGAAAAGGTGCGGTCATCGGATAAAGAGGCATTATTAGAGAGGACGTTACAG
>CAYQVM010000016.1:13981-15686 GCA_964421145.1 uncultured Planctomycetia bacterium | reverse complement strand
CTTCCGGTCCTCCCACGGAAGATTACCTCAAGTGTTTTCTTAAGACCCCATGACGCTATCAGCAGTATGTACAGTGATAAATAGATAATTTCCGGAATCGTGACGCCGATGCCCATCCATGCTATATTAAAAGGCGCAACGCACAATAGTATCGCGATAATCAGGCGCGGGTGGAAAAAAGCAAGATATAGCGCCAGCATCCCGCCCAGGATTGAAACTGTAATTATAGTCTGGAGCCCGGCTATGGAGAGCCCCAAAAGCAGTCCTACTACCACTAACATGATGAGTACAAACGAACCCGGCCTCATCGTCGAGCCCCTGCTGCCGCCCTGCTAAAAAGAAACCTGGATAACAGCGCCCCCATACAGACAATAACGATGGATTCGCTGGCTATCAGCGCGTATGCCGAACCCGTATAGTTAAACCGCGGGATGAATAAGATATTAAAAATAAAATTTGCCGCAAGCCCGGCCGCATTAATAAACGGAAGGAAAAATTGCCTGCCTATGGCTATTATCGTCATGGAGTTGTAGGTATCCAGCGCCACCAGCATCGAGGCGATCAATAAAATCCTGACCAAAGGCGTGATTTCAGAAAATTTCTGCCCGTACAATAACGGGATCAAATCCTTCGCAAACAGAAAAATGGCTGCGCCTAATATCAGAAAGATTAAAACCATCGTTTTCACCCGGGCCAGGTATTCTTTTCTGGCCTGCCCCCTATCGGTTAAGCGGGAGAGTATGGGAAAAACAGAATATACAAAACAACCCGCCATTATCCAGAATCCGTCCACAACAACAAATCCCGCATTGTACAGCCCCACTGCCTCCTCCCCGCTGAGCCTGAACAATAAAAGCGGCGCGATCTTAAGATAAGCTACTCCGAACAACTGGCTGAGCCAGAGCGGCGAGGTCTGGATTAACTGATTTTTCCAAAAATCGAAATCCAGTTTGAGGTCAGCCGGATAACCCACTTCTTTAATAAAAATGAAACTTGCAGCGGCCAATGCCAGGAGATTTGAAATTAAGAAAATGTTGAAGACGGCGATCAGGCCCAGATTATTAAAAATTGCCCATATAGCCGCCGGGAGAAATATGGCGTTCTTCAAAAAGGAAACCAGCAGTTCCAGTTCCATTTTTTCAAACGCCCTGAATATCGACGTATACAAGTTTGTTATATTTACAAGAAGGTAAGATAAGCCGCACAGGTATATGACAGACGCCGCTTCGCCCTTGGCGCCTATAACCATTGTGACCGCCCATATAAGGCACATCGTAAGAAGGCCGCTTATGACGCGCAGTACGCCAATATTTACCAGATACTTTACGGCAAGAAGCTTATCCTTCGCCACCTCGCGGATTACCAGTGTGTTGAGGCCGAGCTCTGTTCCGAAATAAAATATCTGAGAAATTACAAGGGCCAGGGAAAATCTGCCGAGCAGCTCCTTGCCCATCAGGCGGCCCACTAAAATAAACAAGATAAAAAGGGTCCCTTTATTGAGGGCCTCCCTGATTATCAGGGAAATAGTGTTTTTTGTTATCCTGAGACGGGACTCCAACTAATAGACTCCGATTTTCCCTAGGATTTCTACTCTGAAAATCATCCCGAGCTTACCTAGTTTTACTTAATACTAAGCGAGGGGCTTTTTAAAGTAATATACATTGGATTTCTCCCAATTGCAAGTCAATTCTCCTTGACAGGCAGG
>CAYQVM010000016.1:0-13881 GCA_964421145.1 uncultured Planctomycetia bacterium | reverse complement strand
GGAGGTGAAAAATGAAAAAAATAGCCATTATTTCGATCGTGTTAGCGCTTGTTGCTTCTCCGCTGTTCGCGGCAGGGATCACAGATTCCACAAAACCGCTCGGCCATCTGAAAGCTTCAGTAGCAGTTGAGGATAATTTTGTCTTTAATAAGGATATTAAAACAGTAACGGATAGGACAAAATTTGACTTAGAGAGAATCAACCAGGTTTATGCAAAAGCGGCTGTGGGACTAACGCCATATTTCAATGTGTATGGAAAATTAGGCGGCGCTGACGGTGGAAGAATTGACACCCTGAACCGCGATAACCTACTCCCTGTAAGAGTAGAAACGGATTATGGTTTTATGTGGGGGATAGGGGTATCAGGCGCAAAAGAGATTATGGACGGCTGGAAGCTCGGGTTAGACGCGCAGTTTAATTCGACTAAAACGGACGCGGATAAAGTTACGTTTAATGGCGCCGCTACCACGGGTGTCAAGGGCGATATCAAAAACCACGAAGTCCAGGTTACTCCATTTATAACAAAAAAATTTCCATTTGATCAATGGAGTATCAGCCCCTATGTGGGTTGCGTCGTAAATTACTTCTGGACACAGACCGATAGGACACTTAAATACAGCCAGGGAGGCACTGAGTACAGTGAAGGCTGGACCCTAAAAAGCGAAGATAACGTCGGTATTGTAGTGGGAACCGACCTTGAATTCGCTGAAAGATGGGCAATGCTGCTCGAGGGAAGGTTTATTGACGAAACAGCTATGACGTTCGGCGCTTCGTACAAGTTCTAGTTATAACTCGGTTTTATCCCCCTTGTATTAATTTTTGCGAGGGGGATTTTTTTATCTTGCTTTTTTAAATTTATTATGATAATATTTTTATAAATTAAATACAAGGGAGCAGATAATAAGTGAACAAAAAGTCATTTTTAATAAAAGTTATCTTGATTGGTTTATTACTCAATACTCAATACGCAATACTCAATACTAATTGTAATGCCTCCAAAACTGAAGTTAAGACCTTGGGTACGGTCCCCTCTTTTGGAACCTACAGTTTCAAAGGTTCACTAAATTTCACCATACCTAAGCCCGGAAAATTTGAAATCGGAAAGGTAACAGTCCTTGGCACATATAATGGGGCGTACCCATGGATAATGCGCATCTATACGGATAATACGAATTTTATGCCTGTAGCGGGTTCATTGACAACCAAGAGCAAGGCAGGCCTTATATCAGAGGATGGCCAGTTTACCATACCCCTTGAAATCAGCTGCCCCAATTTCGGAAAAAATGTCTGGGCATCCATACCGGACATAAATGATGAAGGATATAAGTCTTATCGCCCCTCCAAAGATCCGGGGATCGGAGAACATACCGACCGCATAATCATGGGGATAGACCCCAGAAATGCCGATTGGGTATCAGGCGCTGACCGAACCCTTTTTACGGAAGACGATAATCCGCTAGGAGATATTACCCTTGGCACACCTTTTGATATCAAATTTGCCGCTTGGTTTGACGAAAAATCCGTCAAGGGAAACTACACAAGCAACCTCTATATCGAGCTCATCCCCGCCCCATGAGAATAGTCCACAGTCCACAGTCCACAGTCCACAGCTACAAATCAGGGTTTAGGGTTCAGGGTTTAGGGCTTAGAATATTTTTTTTGTTTCTTTTATTGTATATACCCTATACCCTATACCCTATACCCTCTTCTTTTGCCGTAGACATCGAGCCCATGCGGCTTGAATATAGTTTAGAGGCTGGAAAAACCTACTCAGGGGCCTTCAAACTAAAAAATACATCTGACTTTACAGTAGATATCTTTGTGTCAACCGGCGAGTATAGATATCTATTTACAAAAGGAAGCTCTATACCAGAAGGCGCCAAAAAGACCCTGCCATCATGCCAGGACTGGTTTCAATTTACAAAGACAAAATTCAGCCTGGACCCGGGCGGAACCGCTGAAGCAAAATTTCTCATCAAAATACCGAAAGATGCCTCTCAAGAACATCTATGCGCAGTCATCTTTGACGAAAAAAGAAGCCTTCAAAATACCAAGCCCAAGCAGGAAACGGGCAATGTCCAGATACAGGTTATACCCCGTTTCAGCATTCCCGTATATATATCCATGAAAGACAATGAAAACATATCCGCGGAAATAAAAGAGATAACTACCGAGGGGGAATTTCAAAGAGGGGGTTTGATATTTAACGTAACGATAGAAAATACCGGCAACGTACACATCAGGCCCCTCGGGACCCTTATAATCCTAGACCAAAATAACGAGGTGGTAAAAAACATACCTATCGGGAAATTCCTGCCTGTATTCCCGGGATACAAGGAACGGATCCAGATCTTATGCCCGAAGATCCCTACCGGAAAATATTCCGCGGTAGCAACTGTTGAAATCGCAAAAGACAAAATCATTCAGCAAAAAACAATGTTTGAATTCCACGCCAAAAAATAACCCTATGCTAAAACAACTAAGAAACAGAAAAACAATGAAGCGCATACTGTGGACGATCGCCATCTTCATCATACCCGCTTTTGTCTTTTGGGGCGCAGGCAGCGCCTTTCGCAAACAAAAAGGGCCCGATTACGCAGGCATTATCTTCGGCAAAAAGATATCTTTTGAGGAATACAGCGCCGCGTGGGGAGCGGTAAAAACTCAGTCATTGCTGATATATGGTTCAAAATTCAATGAGATTTACGAGGCCCTGAATTTGGACAAGCAGGCGTGGGACCGCCTCATCCTGCTTTCTGAGGCCAGGAAAAAAAAGGTCAGGATCTTCGATCAAGAGGTCGTGGATACTATACAGCGCTTTCCTTTTCTGCAGTCAAGGGGCCAATTTGACAAAGGGGCGTATGGCCTGGTATTGGAACAGGTGTTCAAGACAACGGCGCGGCAGTTTGAAGAAGACATAAGAGGCTCCCTGATCATAGAAAAGCTCAGGGATATGATTGTTAAAGACGTGAGGTTAACGGATGAAGAGCTCAAAGATACCTACAGGAATGAAAATGAAAAGTCAAGGATTGCGTATATCCTGGTCTCCCCTAATGAATTCAAGGATAAGGTTATGGTCGACCCGGCGACCATAGAGGCATACTACAAAAATAATTCCGAATCCTTCAGGGTGCCGGACCAGGTCAATATAGAATACCTCGGATTTGAGTATCAGGACTACCAAGATGGTATCCAAATCAGCGATAAACAGATGGAAGATTATTACAATAAATATAAAGATAAGTTTGGTCCGAAAAAAGAACTAAAGGACCTGAAAGAAATAATAAGAAATGAGCTTACCAGAACATCCGCTAAAGATAAGGCCCTCCAGGCCGCGGAGAAGATAGATTATGCGCTTGCGGATAAAACAAAAACCTTGGAGGACGTCGCGCGGGAAAACTCTCTTACCATAAAAGAAACCGGTTTTTTCAGCAAACAGGGCCCGATCCCCCAAATCGGCTGGTTCCCTGAAATACAAAAAATAGCTTTTAAGCTTAAGGTCGGGGAGAGAAGCGACTTGATTAAATCAAACATGGACTTTGTAAGCGGGTATTACATAATAAAACTAAAAGAAAAAAGGTCCTCATATGTCCCCACCCTTGATGAAGTTAAAGACCAGATAGCGTCGGAAGTAAAAAACGAGGAAGCGCTGAAGCTGGCTCGGCAGGAAGCGGATAAACTGCGGCTGCAAATACTGGATCTATTAAAAGGCGGCGGGATTAAATTTGAAGAAGCCGCGATAAATCTTAAGCGGGAGCCGAAACAGACCGAGCCATTCGCACGAAATGGTTATATCCCGGCTATCGGCTCGGCAAGCGAGATCGGCGAGGCCGCTTTCAACTCAAAACCGCCAGAGGTTTCCCGGGTTACAAAAACACAGGCTGGTTTCTGCATATTTACCGTGCTTGAGGCTGTTCCTATAAATGAGGAAAATTTTAAAAAAGACAAGGAAGAGTTTTCAAAAAAGACGCTTGAGTCAAAAAAGATGAGGGTTTTAAACGACTGGTACGCGGATTTGATGAAGCGGGCCAACCTAAAAAGCAATATCCCTTCCGAGTAATACCCTGCCCTATTTCAAAAGATGCTTTATCTCCTTCATGAACTGATTTACATCCTTGAACTGCCTATAAACAGAAGCAAACCTGACATACGCGACCTCATCCAGGTCGTAAAGCCTTTTCATGACAAGTTCGCCTATGGCCTTTGACCTGGCCTCTCTCTGAAAATCCTTCTGCAGGGCCTGCTCTATAGCGTTTGCCAGTTTTTCAAGCTTTTCCATGCTTATGGGCCGCTTCTCGCAGGCCTTGAGTACGCCAGTCAGGAGTTTATTTCTGTCAAAGGGCTCCCTGCGGCCGTCCTTCTTGATGACCATAAGCGGCGTCTCTTCAATATACTCGTACGTCGTGAAGCGTTTCTTGCACTTGAGGCATTCGCGGCGGCGCCGTATCGCCCTTCCGTTCTGGCTCAGGCGCGAATCCACCACCTTATTATTCGTCTTCTGGCAATACGGGCACTTCATTTTGGGCGCCGGAGTTTTACCTTTGCTTCCTTAAGCATCTGCCTGGCTAATTTATCAGGATAACCTTCGGACATTACTATCTCCCTTACTCCCACCCCTATCAACATCTTGCTGCAGGTAACGCAGGGTTGGTTAGTCACATAAATAATGGAATCCTTCAAATCAACTTCATGCAATACTGCCTGGATTATTACATTCTGTTCTGCATGCAAACCTCTGCACAGCTCTTGCCGTTGTCCCGAAGGAATTCCTAATTTTTCCCTCATACAACCTATATCTAAGCAATGGGCTAAGCCTGAAGGGGCGCCATTATATCCCGTAGCTAAAATTCTTTTGTTGTGAACTACCACCGCCCCTACTTGTCGACGCAAACAGGTCGACCGTTTGGCGACAAGGAGGGCGACATCTAAAAAATATTCATCCCAAGTGGGCCTTTTTGATTTTTTTTTCACCTTTGCATCCTTTTTACCAGGTCTTTATAAAGCGGGAACCTATCGGTAATTTTCTTCACTGCCTTTTTTGCCTGCTCAACAACCTTGTCGTTCTCAAAATCATTTATAACCTTTGCGATGATATCAGCGATGGCGTCCATTTGGCTTTCTTTCATACCGCGGGTGGTCACTGCGGGCGTGCCCAGCCTTATTCCGCTGGTAACCGATGCGGGCTTGGTATCGTAAGGTATCAGGTTCTTATTGGCGGTTATCCCCGCCTTGTTTAATATCAGGGCGGCATCTCTTCCCGATATACCTTTGTTTGTCAGGTCCACAAGCATCAGGTGGTTATCTGTTCCACCGGACACAATCCTGAAACCTCTTTTTGAAAGTGAGCTCGAAAGGGCCCTGGCATTCTTAACAATCTGTTTCTGATATACTTTAAAAGAGGGCCTTTTGGCCTCCTTTAAGGCAACCGCCTTTGCGGCAATCACATGCATGAGAGGCCCTCCCTGTATGCCCGGGAAAACCTCTTCATCTATCTTTTTGGCAAATTCCTTTTTACAGAGTATCACGCCGCCTCGTGGCCCCCGGAGCGTTTTATGCGTTGTTGTCGTCACAAAATCCGCATAAGGCACCGGGCTGGGGTGCAGGCCTGCCAGGACAAGGCCCGCTATATGCGCCATATCCACAAACAGATACGCGCCTACCTCATCGGCGATTTCCCTGAACCTCTTAAAATCTATAACGCGCGGGTAGGCGCAGGCGCCTGCCAATATCAGCCGGGGCTTATGTTTTTTGGCAAGTTTAAATATTTCATCATAATCCAGCCTCTCGTCCTCCCTGCTTACGCCATACGTAAGAACATTATAAAATTTGCCTGAAAAATTATGTGGATGGCCGTGAGTCAGGTGCCCTCCGCAAGCCAGATCCATCGCCAAGACAGCGTCTCCCAACTTCAGGGCCGCAAAATATACCGCCATATTCGCCTGGGATCCCGAATGCGGCTGGACATTAGCGTGTTCGGCTCCGAACAGCTTCTTGACCCTTTCTACGGCCAACTCCTCTGCCACGTCAACAAATTTACATCCGCCATACCATCGTTTGTGCGGATAGCCTTCGGCGTATTTGTTGGTCATAACCGATCCCTGCGCCTCCAAAACCGCTTCGCTAACAAAATTTTCGCTGGCGATGAGCTCTATCTTCTCATGCTCTCTCCTGGTCTCATTCAGTATTGCCTTATAAATCTGCGGATCAGTTCTCTTCAAAGCCTTCACCCAGCCCCTCCTTCTTACCCAGTCGCCCTCCATAGGAGGGGCTGGGTTCACTTCTTTGCCTCCAGTTTATTCATTAATTGCACTCTGCGGCGGTGCCTTCCTCCAAGCGCCATGGTTTTAAGCCATACGCTCAAAATCTTTTTTGCCTTCTCGGGCTTAATGAACCTTGAGCCGAATACTATAATATTCGAGTCATTATGTTCGCGGCTTGAAACAGCACTGTCCATATCATGTATAACAGCGGCCCTGACACCCTTTATCTTGTTCGCCGACATAGCCATGCCTATGCCCGTCTTACATATAAGAATTCCCCTCTTGAATTTTCCGGAGCCCACCGCTTTGCCCACCTGTGCCGCAAACACCGGATAATCACAACTCTCGTCGCTGTAGCACCCAAAATCCCGGACGCTGTGGCCGGTCCTTTTTAAAAATTGTATCAGCGTCAGCTTGAGCTTAAAACCGCCGTGGTCGCAACCTATCGCTATTCTCATATCAGGATTTTAACCAGCCTTTCTATGGAATTCCTTATTAATCCGAATACATCTTTGTACACATTAAGGGGTTTGCCTATCGGATCCGGGATCTCCAAAGATACATCCTGAACCTTGCCTCCCCAAAGGCCAAACTCAGATAAAAGAAAAACCCTGTCTTTTTTTTGCGGCGCCATCTGCCTGATCTCATCGGTTTGAAATTCCTCCATCGCCAATATCAGATCTGCAGATTCGATATCATCTTTAAAAAGCGGTGTGGGTTTATGGTTTGCCATGTCAACGCCATCTGCCTTCAAAATCTCAAGGGTTTCACTTGTCGGCCCCGGCACTCCATGGGCGCTTATGCCTCTTGAAAAAACTCGGATGTCATCTCTCTCTATCTCCTTTAATCTCTTTTTAAGATACCCTTCCGCCATCGCACTCCTGCAGCTGTTGCCCATGCAAACAAACAATATCTTTTTTATCGTGGGGCCGACCTTGGTTTTCCAGAAGTCAAGTTCGACCTGCCCTATCTTGTCTCTGGGTATGACCCCTGCGCGCACAATCTTGTAGGGTGTTACTGTGAGGTCCACAATGGTGGACTCTTTCCCAAGCTGCGTTTGGCCCGCATCCAGCACCAGTTCGATCTTGTCTTTAAATTGCCTTAAAACCTCTTTTGCGTCCCGCGGCGGGTTATGTCCAGAAATATTGGCGCTGGGCGCGGCTATCAGCGTCTCGCTCTTTCTGATTAGTTCCCGGGCTATCACGTTATTGGGCAGGCGTATCCCTACTTTTCCGGAGGCAGCCGTGTTGAATATCAGCGTAAGCGGGCCCGGCCAAAATTTTTCCATAAGCTCCCCCGCAAAGGGAGATTGCTCGCATTTAAATCTCTCCATGTCCTCTAAATCCGCGATTTGAACAGTAAAGGGCTTGCCCTCCGGCCTGTGTTTGACCTCCTGCAATCTCTTAAGGGCCTTCTCATCAAAAAAATTCGCGGCAAGTCCGTAGACGGTCTCCGTAGGAAAAGCCACTATCCCACCGTTCCTCAGGACTTCTGCCGCTTTGATTATATGCTCAAGCTGCGGGCTATCAGGATTTATGCTCAATACTTGTGTAATCAACGCTTATTTTTCTCTCTGACTGATTTTGCCAATTTTTCCCTGTAACTTGCAAGCTGCTTATAGATCTTATTATTGTGAATACTAAGTATCTCAAGCGCCATCAATGCCGCGTTTTTCGCGCCGGCATTGCCGATAGCCATGCAGCCTACCGGAACACCGGAAGGCATCTGGACCGTGGAAAAAAGCGAGTCGATCCCTTTTAAGTGCTGCGTCTCCATAGGAACGCCTATAACCGGAAGCAGCGTATGCGCCGCTATCACGCCGGCAAGGTGCGCCGAGCCGCCCGCGCCCGCGATAATAATCTTTATACCGTTCTTTTTAGCGGCAGCCGCATATTTAATAGTATCGGACGGCGTCCGATGAGCGGATAAAATCTTAATTTCAAAAGGCACATCAAACCCCGCCAGGATAGAAGCAGCGTCATTCATTACCTTTAAATCCGAATCACTCCCCATTATTATAGCTACTTGTGCCTTACCCATCCGTAATCTCCTGTTTTAAACTTTACACTTACTTAATGCCTTCGCGCCGATATCACGCCTGTAATGCGCGCCTTCAAAGCTAATCTTTGCTGTCGCTTCGTATGACCTTTTTATGGCGTCTTCAATGTCGCTGCCGAGGGCAGTTACACCTAACACCCTGCCGCCTTCACTTATGACCTTGCCATCCTGGGCCCTTGTCCCGGCGTGAAAAACAATAACATCCTTTAAGCTCTCGGCCTCATCCAGGCCCTTTATCTCCAGGCCCTTCTTATAATCCCCAGGATACCCGCCGGATGCCATGACAACACAAACGCAGGGCTCCTTCTTCCATTCAAGCTCACCCAGCGAGGCAAGATTTCCGTTTATGGACGCCTCTATTATATCAACCAGATCTGTTTTTAACCTCGGCAGTATCGCCTGCGCCTCCGGGTCGCCGAATCTCACATTAAACTCCAGCACCCTCGGCCCCTCTTTTGTAATCATCAGGCCGGCGTATAGCACGCCTTTATATGCCTTCCCTTCTTTGGCAAGGCCGTTTATCATCGGCGAGAGGACCTTATCTTTTATTTCCGCAAATAACTCGTCCGTAACTATCGGCGCGGGCGAATAGGCGCCCATGCCTCCCGTATTCGGCCCTTTGTCTTGGTCAAAAACCCTTTTGTGGTCCTGGCTCGAGGCGAGGCAGACATAATCTTTGCCGTCGCTGATAATCAATATAGAGGCCTCCTCGCCTTCCAGGCACTCTTCGATAACCACCGTGTCGCCCGCGCCCCCGAAAACCTTAAAGTCCATCATATTTGAAACGGCGCCGAGCGCCTCTTCTTTTTCCTTAGCGACAATAACGCCTTTTCCGAATGCCAGGCCATCTGCCTTTATAACAATGGGCACCCCCTTGGTCCTTATATAGTCCTTTGCCTCATCCGCGTTTTTGAATATCTTAAAATCCGCAGTCGGCACGCCGAACTTCTTCATCAATTCCTTTGAAAGGGCCTTGCTGGATTCCATTTTAGCAAGTTCTTTTGTAGGCCCAAATATCTTTATTCCTTCGGCGGTAAATATGTCCGCGATACCCAGCGCTAGGGGCCTCTCCGGCCCGACGACAACCAGGTCTATCTTTTTATCTTTGGTAAATTTTAAAAGGCCCTCTATGTCCTCCGCTTTTATGTCCACCAGTTCGGCGTGTTTTGAGATGCCGCCGTTGCCGGGCGCGCAGTAGATCTTTTTAACCTTAGGTGACTGCGCCAATTTCCATACAAGCGCATGCTCTCTGCCGCCCGAACCTATCACCAGTACTTGCATATAAATTTTCCCCTTATATTATTTTTATCCCGCCCTTGCCTTTTACAACTTCGCCGATAACCCACGCCCTCACACCGAATTTAGCCAGCTTTCTAATCGCCGTACCTGTGAAACTTTTATCAACCGTCAATATCATGCCTATGCCCATATTAAAGCAGCAGAACATCTCTTTTTCAGAGACATTGCCCGCGCTGTGGATTTTTTCAAATATCTCCGGCACCGGCCATGACCCCCTGAAGATTCTGAACATCTTATCTTTCGGAATTATCCTGGGAATTTTTCCGTAAAAGGCGCCGCCGGTGATGTGGGCGATACCTTTAATAGTTGATAGTTTATAGTCCATAGTTGATAGTAAAGATAAAATGGGTTTAACGTAAATCCGCGTGGGCCGCAATAGCTCCTTGCTATAACGCTTCAATTCCCTTTTAGAAAAAATCTTACGCACGAGCGAATAACCGTTTGAATGCAGGCCGTTTGACTCAAGGCCTATGATACAATCGCCTATTTTTGTTTTGGATCCGTCTATAATCTTGTCTTTTTCGACAACTCCCACGCAGAAACCGGCCAGGTCATACTCGCCCTCTTTATAAAAGGAAGGCATCTCGGCCGTCTCACCGCCCACCAAAGCGCAACCCGCCTGCCGGCACCCGCTCACAACGCCTTTTACAACATCAGCTAAGACAGCGGGCTGTATCTTTCCTGTCGCTATATAGTCCAGGAAGAAAAGCGGCCTGGCGCCACTGCACAAAACATCATTTACATTCATGCCGACCAGGTCTATGCCGACCGTATCGTGCCTGTTAGCCAAAAAAGCGATCTTCAATTTTGTGCCAACGCCGTCGGTGGATGAGACGAAGATCGGATTTTTATACTTTTTTACATCAAATTTAAAAAATCCGCCGAAGGAGCCGATACCTTTTAGCCCGCCTATTTTATTAACTATGGGCCTTATCTTTTCTACAAAATCATCCGCTTTTTTTATATCAACACCGGAGGATTTATAGGTAAGCCGCTTCATATTCCAACCTTCTTGAATATCCTATCCACGTATTTCAGGTGATACCTTAAATCAAAACACTCATTGACCTTGGCCTCTGTCAGATATTTCCTGACCTCTGAATCGCTCAGCAGGATCTGTTTAAAATCAGGGCTGTCCTCATTCAAGCCCATGGCGCATCTCTGGACAATATCATACGCCTCCTGCCTGGTCAGGCCCTTGTCTATCAGCTCAAGCAGTACGCGCTGGGAAAATATTATACCGCGAGTTTTTTCCATATTCCTGAGCATCGTCTCGGGGTTAACTACCAATTTATCGATGATGTCTGTCATCTTATGAAGCATGTAATCCAGAAGAATGGTAGAGTCCGGCACAATCACCCTCTCAACCGATGAGTGCGAGATATCCCTCTCGTGCCACAGCGTCACACTCTCAAGCTCTGCCTGCGCGTTACCCCTCAATATCCTGGCAAGGCCGCATATCCTCTCGCACGTTATAGGATTCTTTTTATGGGGCATGGCGCTTGAGCCCTTTTGGGTCGGAGAAAAATACTCCTGTACCTCGTCCACCTCTGTGCGCTGGAGGTGCCTGAGTTCGGTCGCGAGGCCCTCAAGCGATGTCCCTGCCATGGCGACGGCAATAAGATACTGTGCATGCCTGTCTCTCTGCAGGACCTGCGTTGAGATCCTGGCGGGTTTGAGGCCCAGCTTCTTACAGACAAACTCTTCAATAAACGGCTCTATGTTGGCATATGTGCCGACCGCGCCCGAGATCTTGCCGACGCTTATACAATCGCGCGCTTCCTGCAGCCGCGCCAGGTCCCGCTTTAAGGCGTCATAGAATAGGGCCATTTTTAGTCCGAATGTAATCGGCTCGGCGTGCATGCCGTGGGTCCTGCCTATCATCGGCGTGGTCTTATAACGCCTTGCCTTTTTCTTAAGGGCGCGCAGCAGCCCTCTTACATCCTCTATTAAAATATCCATTGCCTGCCGCATCATTACCGACAGGGATGTATCAAGGACATCATTGGAGGTCAGGCCCATGTGGATATACTTTGAATCCTCGCCTATATTTTCGGCCAAATTGGTAATAAAGGCGACTACGTCGTGATTTGTGGCCTTTTCTATCTCTTTTATGCGCTCAACGTCAAATTTTGCCTTGGCAATTATTGTCTGGAGGGCATTTTTTGGGACCTTCCCGAGTTTGCACATCGCCTCACAGGCGGCTATCTCAACATCCAGCATCGCCTGGAACTTGTTTTCCTCTGTCCATATACCGGACATCTTAGGAAGGCTGTAACGCGGAATCATAACGCCTTTTTTATATCATATAATTATATCATTGTCAACGGAGAAAAACAAAATGGGGATGGTTCTAATTAAAGAACCATCCCCATTTTACATGGTAGCGGGGCTTGGATTTGAACCAAGGACCTTCAGGTTATGCTTACTACTACAGTTTTCACTGCCCCTTGACAATTTTTAAAAAAATTGTCAAGGGTTTGTAGTCTGGACTATACCTTGATCCTAAAATATTAGGACCCCTGCCGTCTAGTCTCTACACCTTCCCCGAACCGAACTTGTTCTGGTTCAGGGCTTGGCTCGGTATTATCTTTGGCTGCTGCCAAGGACTTCACCGAATTTGACAGGTTATCTCTCAGCCATCTCTGACTGAGTAGCCCACCGGACAACAAATCCCATCGCTCTCGATACTCTGCTGACTTTGGCTTACGCTGCCTTTTATCTGTTTCTATAATGCTCACGCTACTTTCGTAAGCGGAGAAAACAGATACGGGCATTACGTAAAACACATTTAAATCAGCGAGGTAAATTATTGCGAAATCAAAATCGTCCTCATCGTAGCGATGCCTCAGCATGCGCCTGCGATTGGTTTTGGTTCTGCGAGAATCAACAAAATAACATTTCTTCTTCGCGTCAAACCAAGCGCTCTTGACTTGGACTCTTACCAACCTGTTATCAATATCGATTCCAAGATCGTATGGAAGTCGATCTCCAACAGGCCGCAGTACCCTGAACCCTTTCTTTAAGAGTTCAGTAATAACTGCTGATTCCGCAATATCGGCTTTGAGCTTAGTGTCCATATTGAGCCTGACGAGCTACCAGGCTGCTCTACCCCGCAGTAGAAAACTTATTTACTTCCTTTAAATTTGGCAAAGAGCATTGGGCGCCGAGTTTGGAACAGGTAAGGGCAGCCGTTGTGTTCGCGAATTCTATCGCCTTCTCTATCGGCCTGCCTTTATCCAAACCAAGGGCGAGCGCCCCGCAAAAGGCATCGCCAGCGCAGGTGGTATCAATAACCTTAACCTGCCTTGCCTTGAAAGGCCTGCTGCCATCTTTATTTATCAAAAGAACACCTTTTTTACCCCGCGTCATTATAACACAGCCCACTCCCATTTTCAACAATAATTTAGGATCGCCCAACGCCGATGCCTCAACTTCGTTCGGCACCAATACATCAACCTTCGAGAGGATATCCCTGCTTAAAGGCCTGGCCGGCGCGGGGTTCAATATAACGGTCTTATTTAATCTTTTAGCCAAATATACGGCCGCCCTCACAGCCTCGGTGGGTATCTCAAGTTGTATTAATACAATATCGGACTTTTTTATACTCTCCGCCGCTTTTATTATATCGTTCAATTTCAAAAAACCGTTTGAACCCGGGCTGACGGTGATCAGATTTTTACCTTTTTTATCCACCAGTATAAAAGCTACACCCGAAGGATGCTGCTTGTCCCTTTTTACATACCTGGTGTTAACCCCAAATTTCTCTAAATCTCTTATCCTTTGGTCCCCTAAGGCATCAGAGCCTATATTCGCTATCAGGTTCACCTCTCCTCCCAGCCTGGCGATGCAGGCCGCCTGGTTGGCGCCTTTGCCTCCTCCTGACATAAAAAAATCGCTGCCTAGCACCGTCTCGCCGACAGAAGGCAACGCCCTCACCTTAATGGTAAAATCCGTGTTTGAGCTGCCGACAACTGTTATCATCTACCTTTGGCCTCTTTGCCGGTATTGTCCTCTTCAACTATCTTGTATACAACCTCGCCATTTTTTGTGATCTTTAACTTATCCCTTGCGACCTTTTCCAGGTATGCGGGATCTTTATATAGCCTCTTTATCTCTGTTTCCAATCTTACGTTTGAAAGCTGAAGCGTCCTTATCTTCTCTTCAAGCACCCTGTTCTTTTGGCGCAACTCCTGATATTTGGAATAACCCGGCAGAAATATCAACGCAAACAGCGTCAACAAACCGAGGAATTTTAAAATTA
>CAYQVM010000015.1:9279-17127 GCA_964421145.1 uncultured Planctomycetia bacterium | reverse complement strand
TGCCGGGGACAAAAGCGCCAGCGAAACAGATCAGTTGGCCGCCTTAAAAGAGGCGCTTAATCTGAAGAAGGAGCCCGTAATAATAGAGGCGTTTGATGTCTCAAACATAAGCGGCAAAGAAGCCGTCGGCTCAATGGTAACTTTTAAGAACGGCAGGCCCCATAAAAACGGCTACAGGAAATTCAGGATACGCGAAGTTAAGGGCATCGACGATTATGCCATGATAAAAGAGATCGTCCGCAGGCGCTACCAGAGGCTGTTGGAAGAAGGACAGGCCCCGCCCAGTCTGATAGTTATCGACGGAGGAAGAGGCCATCTTTCAAGTGCGAAGGAGGAATTGGACAGGATAGGGCTGAACGGCCTGCCCGTGATATCAATCGCGAAGGAATTTGAACATATATTTGTGCCCGGCAGACCGGAGCCAATTAAGCTGCCGGGGAATTCTTTGGTTCTATATCTTATCCAGAGAATAAGGGATGAGGCGCACAGGTTCGCCATAGGCTACCATTCCAACCTGCGCGGGAAATTAACAGAAGAATCCGTGCTCGATTCCATAAAGGGCATAGGGCCCCAGAAAAAAACCGCCATTATAAAACATTTCGGATCAGTAGAAGGCATAAAAAGGGCCACAAAAGCGGATCTTCTGCAAGTCAAGGGCGTTACCGACTCTCTTGCCAGGGCAATCCTGCAAAAAGTTAGATAATAAAAAAGTCAACTAAAAGGAAATTATTTTGCATTTATGATATGATTATGCTATACTAGTGTAGTATGAATAAAAAGTTACTTACATTAATACTAATAATCGTATTAGCCTCTAATATCCCCGCAATGGCCTCAGGATCAAATTCAACCCCAGGGGTGGGCTGCGGTTTACGGGCGCTTAGTTTCAGCGAGTCTGCAAGAAACGGAACACCAAGAAGTGAAGCGCAGATGTATTTTTCAGAACCGACCAGCGCCGCTGTCAGATGGTCAGACCTTCTTTCTATGCCTGATGAGGATTTCGTGGATGCAATGGTAGCAATATCTGGCGATGTAGAGGAAATATATATGAGCGTCCTTGAGGATACGGGGACTGTTGCCGAATTCAAAAAGAGGTACGAAGATGGTGTGATTGCGATAACAGGCGCACCGCAGGGATATAAATACAATGAAAAATTCGGAGTCATAAGAGATGTGAGAAGAGAGATCTCCGACCTTTTTAAGGCGCTTGGAATGCAGGAAGATTCCGAAGAGGATTTTAAGAAGGCAAACAACTTTCTGCGCAATATAGGCGGGGCAACCAACGATGATTTTGATTCGGATGAGAGCTTCAGGGCCTATGTAGAGGAAAGCCTGCGTTATACAGAAGTAAAACATGGCGATCTTGAAGGCGTAAACTGGGAGTGGCTGAAAGATATTTCAAGAAAAATAATACCGCGGGCCAGGTTTTATGTCAATTTAAGAATGTTTGAAAGAGGCTTTATAGCGCATTTTAAACAGCAGGGCCTGAGCCTGGATTTGGGAACCTTTAAAGAAGTATCGAGCAAATTCGGCATGGTTGGAAGGGGGCTTACAGAAGCGCAACAGGCGGCGACTTCCGCAGAAGGGTTGCATGAACAACTGTATCTGGCCGCCTCAAGCGTTGATTACAAACGTTTCTTATCTGAGGTTTTCTGGCGCCTGTTGACCAACTGCAAATTGAGGCCTGAACACTTTGCCAGTGAAGAAGAATACGATGCATTCATCCATTTCCTTTTCAGGTACAAATACAGCAGGGGAGAGATAATTATTCCCGAAGAATCTGTTAGGCCGGCGGCTCAAGAAGTACAGAAGCGCCTTAATGAAAGATATAATGTCAGCGGCGGCAATATTCTGCCTCTGTCAATACTTGAGTTGTACGGCGTGCCGCATCCGGTAGTGCATTGGTCAGCTGACAGGGACAAGTTTATTACAAGGATTAATGACCCGTTAACCCATACGCTTTTAGCGACCCGCAACCTACTTACCCATGGGTTCAAAAATAAGAAGTGCCTGAGGCTGGCGATACTCCTGCACGATATAAGTAAAAAGAAGGTAGGACTCAGATTAAGAGGGCATTACGCGGTCTCCGCCGAGATGGTGGACGGGGCCCTGGAAGAATGGGGGCTGTCCCCCTATTTAAGCAGGGAAGAAAAGGCCCTGATAAGGCTGCTGGTTGATACGCATGCCGAGTTTCACTCTATAAGGCAAGGCAGGGCAGAAAGATCGCCCCTTGATATAGCCAAAAGGCTGAGCCCTCAGCGTGGCGAAGGCTATGAAATTCTTGAAAGCTGTATCGCTCCAGAAACATTACTTAGAATGCACAGAAGGATTACGTATGCCGATATTATTTCCATACCGGGTGTAGTCAGACAGAATATAAAACCCGGCCAATTAGATACTGCCGCCTTATTGAGGCAGGCGAATGTGGATTTGATAGGAGGCGTTTTAAGAACAGCGCACAAAAGAGTTATTACGGAGCTTCTTGTTGAAGAGGCTGACGCGGCTCTGTCCGGACAGCCCCCTTCACCCTGCATTGCGCCTATCGTAGATTGGCTGAGTAAAATGGACCAAAGGGCGCGCCGGAACTTTTTTAGAAAAACGGCCGGCGTATTATCGGATATGAACATCTCGTTTAGCGAAATAGAGGACTTTATTCTGAATAACCGCCTGGATTCGGTCCTGGGAGAGGCCATAAATGTCTTTGTAGAGCCGACAGCACGGGCGAGTGTGAGAGAATTTTTGCACAGGGCATTTGAGAGATTTGTCAATTCCATGGAAGAGGCGCTGCCCGCCGCGGCCCTGGAAGACGGCAGCATTTTCGGTGTGCGGCCCGCCAACGAATTCTACTCGTGTATGGAAAACCTGGTTGACAAATTCGCGATAGGGCAGGACGATATGGCGTTTATGGATGGCCTAAACGCAAAGCTGAAGGATGCCGTTGAAGGCGCGCTAAGGGAGTATTTTGGCCCGGGTGTTAGCGCTGTTTCTGTCGGCTCCAGCCAGAGGGAAACCTTTGTCCTGGGCGGCGGTGTCGCTGATGTGGATTTTGATTTTCAAGTAACAGTAGATAAAGCGGCGCCGTGGCCTGACCAGCAAGCATTAGCCAACGTTATCCCCAAAAAAGTAATGCAGGCGATCGGTAGTGTGCGAGAAGCGGAAATTTTCAGCATGGAGCATAGAGAGGATCGGTATTATAGGTTGAAGGCGCTTTTTTACGAAATCCGCGAAAGGCCGGATACCTATTTGATAAAGATAACATGCAATGAAAAATCGTTCGTGGATGTTGTCATAACAAAAAATCCGGATCGCGGGGCCGTGCTTTATAATGAGGCGTTCAGCCGTCAATTGGCGGATATGTATCCTGACTATGTAGAGTATTGCCTTGCCAATATAAGGATGTTTAAGTATTTCATAAGAAGGGTGCTAAAGATTGATAGGGGCAGGCTTGGCTCTCTGGGCAGGGCAGATGTGATAGAGCAGCTTGTTATGCAAAACGGCGGCACCTTCGCGGGCGTGATGGAATATGTGTATGGCGTTAAAGGACTTTGACTCAGAGATTAAGCCGTATCTGCGCCTGGAGAGCATAGTTGACCAAGGCGGCAACCTTATGCATGCCGTGACAAAGGAAGAATGGGAAGTTCTGGCCCGCACGGCGCAGAATTTTGTTGCCAGGCGCCAGCAAAATACAACATGGACATTGGAAAACCTGGCCGGCTCGCCCGCAATACGAGTCGGAGGCGGCCTGAGGGTAAGCGGCGGCGCATCCAGGGCCAAGGCCGCCGCCCAGGCGCTCGAGGCTTCTATATAAAAAATGAATAAGCATCTTTCTATTTTTGAAAGTAAGGTATACAGAATTGTCAAGACCATCCCAAAGAGCAAGGTGCGATCGTATAAATGGGTGGCCAAAAAGATCGGCAGGCCCAAGGCGTGCCGGGCCGTCGGGAATGTCCTTAATAAAAACTCCTGGCCGGTGGTTGTGCCGTGCCACAGGGTGGTCAAGTCAGACGGTTCTTTAGGCGGGTTTGCCAGAGGCGTCAGGGCGAAGTTAAAATTGCTGGAGGCGGAAGGTTTGACGCTGAAAAAGATTCGTGATATAATTACCAAAAAGGAGAAATATGCCGCTTAAAGAACTGCGCGATGAAATAAATAAGACTAAGGAGATGCTTTCCAGCCTGCGGAGGTATCTTTGACCTTGATAGGAATATTGCCCTCATAAAAGAACGCGAACAGCTGATGGCCCGGCCCAATTTCTGGGACGATAATAAAAAAGCTAACGAAATTATAGCCAGCCTTAAGGGCCTTAAGTCTATAGTGGAGCCGTATCTTGATATTGAAAAACAGGTCCAGGACCTTGAGGGCCTTATGGGGATTATTGAGGAGACGGATGAAAAGTCCATTCAACATCTGAAAGAGGACCTGGTAAAGCTGGACAGCTGTTTGCGCGGCCTGGAGTTCAAAACACTATTAAGCGAGGAAGTAGACAGGTCAAGCGCGATCCTGAGCATTAATTCTGGCGCAGGCGGCACAGAGGCCTGCGACTGGGCGGCGATGCTATTACGGATGTATTCAAAATGGGCCGCCTCAAGGGATTTCAGGGTTCAGCAGATTGATTTCCTGGCCGGCGAAGAGGCGGGCCTGAAAAATATCATGATTATCATAAAGGGCGATTACGCGTACGGTTACCTGAAGGGCGAGGCGGGCGTGCACAGGTTAGTCAGGATATCGCCTTTTGACGCGAATAAGAGGAGGCATACCTCTTTTGCCTCGGTGGATGTTATTCCCGAAATCGCCGACGATATAAAAATCGATATCAAAGAAGCGGATTTGAAGATTGATACGTATCGGGCGGGCGGCGCGGGAGGGCAGCATGTGAATAAAACCGACTCGGCCGTAAGGATCACGCATGTCCCTACGGGCATTATAGTTCAGTGCCAGAATGAGCGCTCGCAGTATAAGAATAAGTCGGTGGCCATGAAGATCCTGGCGGCGCGGCTGTATGACCTGGAGAGAAAAAAGAAAGAGGCAGAGCTTGCCAAGCAGTATGCGGCAAAGCAAAAGATAGAATGGGGCAGCCAGATACGTTCTTACGTCCTGCACCCCTATTCAATGGTGAAGGACCACAGGACCGAACATGAGATGGGCAACGCCCAGGGCATGCTGGACGGGGATATTGACGGATTTATAGAGGCGTATTTAAAATGGAAGGCGAGCCCCTCGTCAACTAAATTTTAACTAGGTTGACTCGGGACTGTGCTGTGAATTTTTTGAGGAGGCACTGGCAAATAAAATGGTAGGCCTTATATTAAAGAAGATTTTCGGTTCGCAAAACGAGAGATTTTTAAAGAAGATTCAACCGCTGGTTGATGAGATAAACAGCTTTGAGGGCGGGGTATCCAAGCTGAGCGATGCTGAGTTGAAGGCGAAGACGCAGGAATTTAAAAAGAGAATAGAAGAACGGTTAAAAGAGTACAGAGTACAGAGTACAGAGTACAGAGAAGGGGTTGAGAAAGAACAGTATGAAAAAGAGCTGAAGAAAAAAGAGCAAGAGGCGCTTGATGAAATACTGCCCGAGGCGTTCGCGGCCGCGCGGGAGGCGGCAAAAAGATTTGTAAACATGAGGCATTTTGATTCCCAGCTAATCGGAGGCTTAGTTTTACATTGGGGAAAGATCTCTGAAATGGCCACCGGAGAGGGCAAGACGCTGGTGGCTACCCTCGCGGCTTATTTGAACGCGTTGTTAGGAAAGGGCGTGCATATAGTTACCGTAAACGATTATCTAGCCAAGCGCGACAGATATTGGATGGGGCCGATTTACGAAGGGCTAGGCCTGAGTGTCGGCGTGCTCCAGCATGACATGGGGCATGAGGATAAACAGCAGGCGTACGGCTGTGATATCACATACGGCACCAACAACGAGTTCGGATTTGACTATCTGAGGGACAACATGGTCACGCATAAGGAACAGATGGTCCAGCGCGAACTAAACTACGCGATCGTTGATGAGGTAGATTCTATTTTGATAGATGAGGCGCGCACGCCGCTTATTATCTCAGGGCCGTCCGAAGAATCCACGGAATTGTATTACAAGATAGACAAGATCATACCGCGCCTTAAAAAAGGCGCGCGGGACGAGGTCACCAAGGCCGAATCGGGCGATTACGTGGTTGACGAAAAATCGCATAACGCCTACCTGACAGATGAGGGCGAAGCAAAGGTTATAGAGCTGCTGGGCATCAAAGACATGCACTCCCTTGAATCAATGGAGTATAAGCATCATGTGAACCAGGCCCTGAAGGCGCATACGCTGTTTAAGCGGGATGTGGACTATATCGTTAAGGACGGCGAGGTAATCATAGTGGATGAATTCACGGGCAGGCTCATGCCGGGCCGCCGCTGGTCCGACGGACTTCATCAGGCGGTTGAGGCGAAAGAGGGCGTTAAAATCGAGCGGGAGAACCAGACACTGGCGACCGTTACGCTGCAGAATTATTTTAAGATGTACAGAAAACTGGCGGGCATGACCGGTACCGCCGAAACAGAGGCGGCGGAATTTGAGAAAATTTACAATCTGGGTGTTGCGGTCATACCCACGAACAGGGCGCTTGTCAGGACAAATTATCCGGACGTGATCTATAAAACGGAGGGAGAAAAATTCAAGGCCGTCTGCGATGAGATAGAGGAACTTTATAAAAAGGGAAGGCCAGTTCTCGTCGGCACCATTTCCATTGAGAGGAACGAAAAACTTAGCAGGATGTTAAAGCAGAGAAATGTGGCGCATAACCTCCTGAACGCGAAATATCATGAACTTGAGGCACATATAATCGCGCAGGCAGGCAGGTTAGGCGGCGTTACCATAGCTACCAACATGGCTGGCAGGGGGACAGATATCCTGCTAGGCGGGAACCCCGATTTTCTGGCCAGGGATACCATAGAAAAACTTAGGGCAAGCGGCAAGGACCTGACAGAGGAAGAAGAGAAAAAGATATCCCGGGAGATGAAAGAGAGGACCGAAGAGGAGCATAAAAAAGTGGTCCAGCTGGGCGGGCTGCATGTCCTGGGTACGGAAAGGCACGAGGCCAGAAGGATAGACAACCAGCTGCGCGGCCGCGCGGGCAGGCAGGGCGATCCCGGCTCGAGCAGATTTTATCTGTCGCTTCAGGACGACCTTATGCGCATATTCGGCTCTGACAGGATCTCTGGTATCATGACGCGGCTCGGCATGGAAGAGGGCCAGGATATCCAGCACCCGCTTATCACCCGGTCGATCTCCACCGCCCAGAGGCGTGTTGAAGAGCACAACTTTGAAATCAGGAAACACGTCCTGGAATACGACAACGTCATGAACAAGCAAAGAGAGATTGTGTACGGCGAACGCAGAACAATACTTTATAGCGAAGACCTGAAGGAATACCTGGACAATCTTATTGAAGAGGTAGCCGATATAGGCATGGATATTTACCTGAATAAGAATATGCGGCAGGATGAATGGGATTATGATGGCCTGCGCAACTGGCTGAGGAGCAAATTTATAATCAATACCGCCGGCCTGAAGTTTGAGGAGAATACCCTCGATGAAATAAGAGAAGCCGTCCTGGCGGCCTTAAAAGAGGTTTATGAGGCGAAGGTAAAGGCCGTAGGCACCGAAGCAATGGGGGAGCTGCAGAAGGTTATCCTTCTTCATGTTATTGACAGCCGCTGGAAGGACCACCTTTACAGTATGGACAATCTGCGTGAGGGAATTGGCCTGAGGGCATACGGCCAGAGGGACCCGCTTGTGGAATACCAGCACGAGGGCTACGAGATGTTTATGGACATGATTGACAGCATAAAACCGGACACGCTTGAGTT
>CAYQVM010000015.1:8226-9269 GCA_964421145.1 uncultured Planctomycetia bacterium | reverse complement strand
GTGGAACAGGAAAGAAGGGCCGGTGTTTTTGAAACGGCGCCTAAACAGTTTACGCACGAAGAGAGAGAAAGTTTCAAGGGAATGCCAGCTCGCCCCCAGATAGAATCGGATATGCCGGAGACGTATGCCAGGCAATCGCCACACCATGCGGAAAAACCCGAGCCCTACAAGAGGGAAGAGCCGAAGGTCGGCAGAAATGACCCCTGCCCGTGCGGGAAAATAGATTCCAAAACCGGCAATCCGATGAAATATAAGAAGTGCTGCGGGAAGTAAATTTTGCAGATGCCGGCGGGCGGGCCTTCGGCTTAAAACGACATAATGCGGCGTTGCTGTCAACGTACGGTCTCGCTTACCTCTAATCGTGGGTATAAAACCGACTCAACTTCGAATTTAAGCCTCCGGCCCATCCCGCCGGCATCTGTTCGATCGGAGTAATGGAGCGATATGTATCTTGCAATTTTATCTGGCATACTATTAGCGCTTGCGTATCCTATTTTTAACCTTGAATTTCTCGCCTTTGTAGCATTTGTCCCTCTATTTTTTGCCTTAAAAAATAAAAGTTTAAAGCAGGCATTTTTGCTGGCGTTTATAACGGGTATAGTTTTCTGGGCCATAACTATTTACTGGCTGATTCATGTTACTTTAATAGGCCTGATTCTTTTAGTTTTATATCTCGCTTTGTATTTCGGTGTTTTTGGTCTTTTTTTTAAACTCAATACTCAATACCCAATACTCAATACCATAACAATCCCTGCCTCCTGGATTTTTCTTGAATGGCTCCGCGCAACGCTTTTGACCGGTTTTCCATGGGCGCTGTTGGGCTATTCGCAGTACCTGAACTTGCCTTTTATCCAAATCGCAGACCTCGTCGGTGTATGGGGCGTGTCGTTTTTAGTGATGATGGTGAATGTGGGAATATATCAGGTTATTTCAGAGGTCAGAGGTCAGAAGTCAGAGGTCAGAAAAGTATTTTTCTGTCTTCTGTCTTCTGTCTTCTGTCTTCTAGTTACGATAGGGTATGGTTTTTACAAGATGAATTTCGT
>CAYQVM010000015.1:2579-8216 GCA_964421145.1 uncultured Planctomycetia bacterium | reverse complement strand
CATAGGTCAGAGGTCATAGGAAAAGAAAAAAATAATAACTTACGGGTTAATTTAATTATTGCGATATTTTGTGTATCGATAGCTTTTATTTATGGTTTTTATAAGTTGCGCCTATCACCTATCACCTATGACCTAAGACCTGTTAAGATTTCCCTCATCCAGGGCAATATTCCCCAGCATCAAAAGTGGGACGAGAATTTCAGGTCGTACATCCTGGAAAGATATGAGGCGCTGACAAAAGAGGCGGCTTAGGATAAGCCGGATCTGATAATATGGCCCGAGACATCGGTGCCAGGCGTTATTGGGGAAGAACCCGAACTGCTTGCCAGGATTAAGCGATTGGCCATAGACGTCAAGACGCCTATTTTGATAGGCGCGGTCACTTCAAAGTCTATAAACTATTACAATTCCGCAATTTTAATCTCAGCCGAAGGAAAAGTATTAAAGCAGTATGACAAACTTCATCTTGTGCCGTTTGGGGAATATGTGCCGCTTGAGAAACACTTTCCATTTTTACGCAATATCATAGGCGTGCCGATAGGCGATTTTACTGCGGGAAGTGAACATACAGTATTTAAGCTATCAGCTATCAGTCATCAGCCGTCAGCCAATTTTGCGGTCATGATTTGTTTTGAGGATATTTTACCGGAGCTGTCACGCAGATTTGTAAAAAACGGCGCGCAATTTCTGATAAATATCACAAACGACGCCTGGTTTATGGAATCTAGTGCGCCTTATCAGCACACCGCCGCGTCCGCGTTCCGGGCGATTGAAAACAGGGTGCCGGTTGTGCGCGCGGCTAATACAGGCGTATCATGTTTCATAGATCAGAATGGCAGGATTTATGACAAGATAACAGTTGATAAAAAAGACATATTTGTGATAGGATATAAAACAAACAGATTAGGAAATTAAACATGAGGATTTTAGCAATTTCTTCAAGTTCTCGTCGTAATGGCAATAGTGAAACGCTCCTTGACAGGGCGTTATTCGGTTTAAAGAAAAGAGGCACTGTCATAAAGAAAGTGATTTTAACAGAGCTAAAGATCTCGCCCTGCATTGCCGGCTGCCAGGCATGCTATAAACTTGGAGAGTGTATAATCAAGGATGACATGCGGGATATTTATAAAGATCTATTAGCGTGTGATATGCTGATAACGACGAGCCCCATATATTTTCAAGGTCTTCCCGGGCAGTTAAAATGCGCTATTGACAGATGCCAGGCATTGTGGGCAAGGAAATTTGTTTTAAAGAAGGAGCTTGTTGATAAAAAAAGCAAAGCAAAGAGGCAGGGTACGGCAATATTGGTCTGCGCAAGCCGCAGCGTAAAGAATACCTTTACAGGCGCTGTAATCACCCTTAAGGCATGGTATAATACATTGGACATTAAATATAAAAAGGAATTTTCGGCAGAAGGGTTGGAAGAAGAATCAGCCGCGTTAAAAGATAAGAAATTATTAAGACGGGCAGTGGAATTTGGTAAGAAGTTAATTTAAGGGAGGTGTTTGATATGAGTTGCGGGAGCTGCGGGCCGAAAAAGCCGAAAAAACCGAAGAAG
Source organism: uncultured Planctomycetia bacterium (assembly GCA_964421145.1). GTDB lineage: Bacteria > Omnitrophota > Gorgyraeia > JABMQH01 > JABMQH01 > CAYQVM01. The sequence continues at coordinate 6,658 of CAYQVM010000015.1, read as the reverse complement.
TAGTTTCAAGGGAGATATAAAATGGCTAAGAGCGTAAAGGTGTACAGTACGCCTACATGCCCGTATTGTGTAATGGCTAAAGATTTTTTGCGTCAGAACAATATAGCGTTTGAAGACATAGACGTGTCCCAGAATGAACAGGCCGCCCAGGATATGATAAATAAATCCGGCCAGATGGGCGTCCCCCAGATAGAAATAGACGGTAAGATCATAGTCGGTTTTGACAAAGCATCTATAAAACAAGCCCTTAACCTACCTTGAGTTTCTACGGGTGTTAGGATACAAAAAAGATAGATTATAAATCTTGACAAACACAGGTTTGTAGGGTATACTTATAATAGAGTTATAGGGGGATTTTATTATAAAATAGCCCTTTTTTTATTTGCTAATATTTAACTTATTAAATAAGCTGCTGTATGACAAACAAAAAGAGATTGTACCATATAAGCGGGTCATATTACGTGATAATAGCCGTTATCATAATAGGGTCTTTTATTATTTCAAACATAACACTGGCTGAAGGGCAGGGGAATTGTTCACAGCTCCGCCCGCTAGCGTCAGTAGAGCGCCAACGATATATTTTAGGGGCGGATCCTGTATCGATACGATATAAGAAGCCATTTACTATTGTTTTGTCGGTTGACAAAGATGCCCCTCCCGAAAAAATGGAGGTAGGAAGCGGCGTGCGTTTACAAATAATGCATTACAGAGATATCCCCGACTGTTTTTTAGTGAAATTGGTAATAGACGGCTTGATAAAAATCGGAGACGGCAATATCACCAAGGATGATTACTTTCTAATCGATATAGACAATATAGCTCATCCTATCATGTTTAAGACGTTGCGAGACGGCGAGAAGGTAATCATAGGCAGGCAATACCCGCACCGATTTAATTTACCGGGGTCCATTTCCAGAAGCCATGTGGAAATCACGCGAGACAAAGACAGGATAATAATTACAGATTTAGGCTCGCGTAACGGGACGAGCAAGCCCATGTTTAGCGAAGAGATGTCTGGAGAGATTGCCGAAATCGCTAAGAGCAATGCGCAGCATATAGATAAATATATCAGGGTCGCAAAAGATCCTCAAGTTATAGCAGGTATAATGGATAAACAGGGAAGAATACGCGCGTTTGGCGATCAGAAAGAGGCGCAAAATTGGGGAAAGGCGTAACGAAAAGGCGAGGTATTTGCATTCGGGGCCGCGCGATTGTGGACGAAGGACGGGAATGCCGTGCAGTATCAATTGATAACCATAACGGAATTTCGCGGACATAAATTTCCGCTGGCAGCTCTGCAGACGTTAGCGGCTTCGCTGGATGACGCCGGCCGGATGGCCTTTGTGCCGCAGGCAGTTTCGCCTGAGAGAGATAGGCGGGTTGCCGCGCTGATGATGGACCAATTACATGAAATCCTGGCTTCTGAGATCACTGCTGATAAGGTCGAGCTAGCCACTGCCTTGATTTCTGAATTGACCATGCTGATACCAGCGCTCAGGGAAACGGTACTCAAGGATATGGTAGATTATATAAATCGTGTTTTTGAAATGGTGGGCAAGAAAGAAATTACAAGAGAAAAGGCCATAAAAGATCTTGCTAAGCTTCTTACCGACAAGGCTGAATTGATCCAACACCAGCTTGCGGCGGCAGCAGGAGATCTCCCGTCTGTCGGAAATGGTATCGGCAATACGGTGGTGGTTGACCCCGGAGCATATGGTAGAAGCGCCAAAGAAATCTTAAGGAACATCCTCAGGCCGCTGGCGCGGATAGAACGGAGCGATTTAGGCGGCCCTGCGGGAAATTATCAGGTCGCAGCTCGCAGCGCAGTCAATATAAAGTAAGATTGTCTGCCATGGGGGCGGTTAGTTGAGAAAGTATAGAGTTTATGATATTATGAAATTGAGGAAAAATGAATATTAGGAAATTGTATCGCATAATTATCCTTATTGTTGCCGCCTGCCCTATTTTATATCCGGGCCTTACCTGGGGCTGGAATGGAGCGGGTGTCTCGCACCTGCGGCCGCTTTCCAAATTGGAACGCCCGGAAGGTAACGATACCGCCGGGCTTATAGAGACAGGCCGTATGAGGGTTAGGGTTACCGTCCAAGCGGTTGACGATTTAGAATCTTTTTTAGGGACAGGCGTAAAGGTCTTTACAAAAGATATGACTTCTTTGACCAGGCTTGAAAAGAGGGAATTGGCCGATGGCACTCCGGCGGTAGCTGTTATAATCAGCAGCGCGGTTATTAGAGATTCATATACAGAAGTTATTCTAGCCCCTTCGCTGGATTGTAAGGTTGTAGGCAGAAAAAGGGTTGTGGAAGACAGAGAGATCCCGTTCCCCGAAGCCGAGGTTAAAGAAGTATCAACAACCGGAACCACAAGAGATATTATTATATCCCCGAGCCCGAAGATAACTACCGTTATAACTGTGTCGACCGGGCTTGAGCCGGCGCTGGTTAGCGTCAAGCAGGAAAGGACGCTTCCGTTAGAAGTCTATAGCTATGGGTTGGCCGGATTTTACCCCGGGGCGGCGCAAGGGGATTTGGTCAGGGTCGTATATCCCGACCAGGGTAGATTTCTTGCGATCTTTGCCCATGATATCAAGCTGGCCGATGATTTCGCAAAGGCGATGCGGGATGTTATAGGCGGTAAATTAGAGGGCTGGAATGCCAATTTAAGGATTGAAGACGGCCAGGTTATTGCTGTTTTGGAAGATGCCTCCTCTGGGGCTACTCAAAAACTCCCGTTTGCCTGTATATGGAATAGATTGTCGGAACTACTTTCAGACGCCGCCATAACAGAATTATTCGGCCTTGAATGCTTAGATAAAAGAGAACAGATTACAGATGAAGCTGTCATAGCCAGGTTAGAAGAAAGGGGAAAAATAGATATAAAGCGCATGGACTTTTGGGAGGGATACGCCACGCCTACTTTTATTGAGAAGGGCGCGATCTTCGCGAAACGCTATGATGATGCGTGCAACGACGTCCATAACAAAGGGTATAAACAACTTTATGTCATTGAGCTGCATCTGCATGTCAAAGAGAGCGAGAATATACATTTAAAATTGGCAGACCCGGTTTTACGAGACCCTGACGGGACGGATAAGCAATTCCTTCTGGAAAATATCGCTGATATTGAAAGTATCCCGTCATTAATTGACCTGGCGAAATGGATAAATTTGGTGAATATGTACGGTCCCGGAGAAAGGCAGCAGGCAACAATACCCTATGAATATCTTAGTGGGGTATTGTATCATAGGGTAATTTGGAACCCTGTAACAGGCCTATATCATGCTGAAGAGGATGTAAGTATTATGTTATACAGGATTCCCGAAGAGATACCGAAACAGATGCAATGGTTAGCGCCTCTAAAAAGGCTCGCAGATATTATTGAAAAAATCAACCTGGGCGCGCTTTCTCGTGAAGAGGGAATAAAAAGGGCGCAAGAACTTTCCAGGCAATTCCTGGAAGTTACAAATAGATATAGAGTTAGAATTACACCGGTTGGGGCTGCGGCCAAAGCAGGTTTATTTAGGCTAAAAGTGAACAGACCTGAGCCGCAATTGGGGAGAATCACGGATCCAGGAACGGTCATGAATAATATCCTGCGGCCGTTGGCGGCGGGAGAGTAAAATCGCTTGTACCGTTTGGAGATTTGAACTGCAAAGTGTCCCCAAATCTAACCTTTAAAGTGCCCCCCCAACAGCTTTTTCTCTTGAGAAAAAAGGCAATAGATTATATAATACAATCTGCGTATATATGCAGATTAGACAGATAGACGGCTTTAATTCATCCCTGGAATTATTTGAACGGCTTTTTAGCGGGAAGCCGTTCTGTTTTTTCTTAGACAGCGGGATGGATAATGAGAAACTGGGCAGGTTCTCTTTTATGGGGGCGGAGCCATTTCTTGTTGTGAAGAGTAAGGGAAGGCTTATTGAAGAGCACAGAGCACAGAGCACAGAGCACAGAGTAAAAAGATATATAGGGAACCCATTTTTGGTTTTAAAAGAACTGATTCAGAAATACCGGAATAATTTTTATATCAATAGTCGCCCGCCGCAAAACTTTCTTTAG